>DHFO01000030.1 GCA_002402295.1 Caldiserica bacterium UBA4822 | reverse complement strand
ATCCCTGGTACGGTTGGCGGAGCGGTCTTCATGAACGCAGGTTCCTTTTCGCAGGCAATCAGCACGCACCTGGCATACGTTGAGATTCTGGACAGGAATCTGGAGTACAGCCTCAAGAGCCATGAGCAGATCGACTTTGACTACCGGTACAGTGAATTCCAGGAGAGTGGTGCGATTATCATGGGTGCCGCGTTCGAACTGGATTCGGGAGACGCGGCCACGATTCGTTCGACGGCCACACGAATCAGGACGGAAAAGCATGCGAAGCAATCGTGGGAACATCCTAACGCAGGCAGCATCTTCATGAATCCCCCTACGACATACGCCGGCAAGCTCATCGAAGAGGCCGGGTGCAAGGGGCTGCAAGTTGGACAGGCCCAGGTTTCCGTCAAGCACGCGAACTTCATTGTAAATCTTGGTGGAGCGACAGCTCGGGACGTTGTTGCGTTGATGGGCATTGTTGTCCAGCGCGTCTATGCTCGCTTCAATGTACGCCTCTCTCCAGAGATCAGGCTGCTGGGGGACTTCTCCTGAGGAACGGGTGGAGATTCTGGCCTGGAGCTGATGAAAACACTCACACGTGTCGCGGTTGTCGTTACACTGCTGGGCATGCTGTACTGGCTGGTGGTCCCGACGGGAAGGCTTACGGTACAGGGGGCCGCTGGCTGGCAGGCACCTCTCGTGCAGCAGGCATGGCGCGGCACATCGCACGGGGTGGTGACGCTCCTCGACAAGAGGGCTGTCGCAACGCGTCTGGGAAACTTTCCCGTTGCAGCAATTGCCATCAGTCGGCAGCGTCCATGGAATGCAACAGTCGTGGTCGACATGGGCGAACCGGACCTGGCAGTCAGACAAGGCGACAAAACCGGTATCGTGTATGCGCGCGCGGGAGCTGCCTACCTTGTGTCCGGGGCCGAGAAGTCTTGGGGGCTGGTTGACGTGTCAGGATTTCCGAGTGACGGCACGGCGTTTCTGGCGCGGTCACTTGAGTTCGCGCCGATGCTGCTGGAGCTTGTTCACTGCAATGGGCAGTTGCCAGTAGTGGCGGTGTCTCTGTCCGCCTCGGGCTTGTCTGTGAGGCTCAAGGACGGGAAGAGATTACTGCTTGGTGATGGTAGTGATTGCGTTTCCAAGATTCAGCGGGCTGTGGCGGTCCTACAGATGCCGGACTTCAAGGGCAAGGCTGTGACTGTCGACTTGCGATTCGCCGGGCAGGCTGTGATTCCGGAGGGGTCATGACGGGGCGGCAGAAGACCGGTTTCGTTTTTCTCGCAGGCATCTTTGTTCTGACGGCCTGCTTCGGGTATCTTCTTGCAGTACAGTTTGAGCCGACGGTGAACAGCGCATACGTCGTGCCGGCGCAGAATGTCGAGCTCGTTGAAATCATGAAAGGACTTGAGCGGGAGAACGATGCCGCTGCCCAGAATATCCTCGGGCTCCGTGCAAAGCTGGCAGAGCTTGAAACACAGGGTGCTGCAACGAGCACTGAGGTTCGCGCTCTCACCGACCAGCTGCAGAGTCTGCGCACCCAGGCCGGGTTCTCGGATGTCACGGGCCCCGGCGTAGTCCTGACGCTGAGCGACAGTAGTCGCACGCCGACGCTGTCAGACGATCCGAACTACTTTGTGATTCACGACGGGTACCTGCGAAGTGTAGTCAACCTCATGCGCCGGTACGGCGCAACGGCGATTGCTATCAATGATCAGAGGATTCTGGCAAACACGCCTATTGTCTGCGCGGGCCCCATCATTCTCGTCAACTCCTCGCGGATGTCTCCACCGTATGTCATCACGGCCGTGGGCAACCCCGACCTCCTGGCGGACAGCATCACCCAGGATGTTTTTTTCCGAGTGCTTCAGGCATATCGAGATCAGTTCGGGATAACGTGTTCGCTGGAGAAAGAGGCCTCGGTCACCGTTCCTGCCTCTCTTGACAACTTGCCGTTTAAGTATGCACGGGAGACGAAATGAGAAAGCAGGGAACGTCGAACCTGCGGTCTATCGTTATCATCTTTGGTCTCATCAGCCTCTTTGTCGGCTTCCTGCTTCCGGGTCAGGCACGTGTGGTCCGCGAGATGAAACAGACGTACCAGAACGAGGACCCGAAGGACCTCATCCGCGTTATCAAGGACCTGCAGCAGCGCAAGACGGAGCTGTCGGGCGAACAGCAGGAACTCACGCAGAAAGTTGACCAGTACGTACGGGCATCCGACGACACAGCTGCTCAAGTGAAGCAACTCGAACGGGAGATTGCGGTGCTCAGGCAGCGCATGGGAGCTACCGCGCTGGTGGGACCTGGCATCAGGGTCACGCTTAGGGAACAGTCATCGGGGGCTGCGCCGTCTATACTGGCTGATGAGGACCTGCTGCTCCTCTTGAGTGACTTGTGGGCGTCCGGCGCCGAGGCGATTTCTCTGAACGGGATTCGCCTGACCGATACCGCCTCGGTCTATCGGGCAGGACTGAATATCCGTGTCGGGGACAAGGTTACGAACATGCCTCTGGTCATCGACGCGATCGGCGATGACGAGAATATGACCAAGGGGCTCCAGATTCCTGGCGGTGTGCTTGACTTGTTGAACCTGAGACGCATCAGTGCTATAGTTCAAAAAGTCAACCCGATCAGCATCAAGTGACACGGGAGGAAAGGTAGAGTCTATGATCGGTTTCGTTACAGTGTGTGGGCTCGTCATCGGAATTGTTCTCGGGATTATACGCCCCGTACACATTCCTGCCGTGTACTCCAAGTATGTGGGACTGGCGCTTCTTGCAGGCATGGATTCGATTCTCGGGGGCATCAAGGGGTACTTGAAGGACTCGTTTGACGCAACTGTGTTCTTTTCAGGATTTCTCATCAACAGTCTAGTCGCGGCGCTCCTTGGGTACCTGGGGGACCAGTTGGGTATCGACCTTTATCTGGCCGCCGTCGTTGTCTTTGGGAGCCGGATGTACCAGAACATCGCGATTATTCGCCGTGTAGTGTTGAAGAAGGAGGCGTGATGGCG
>DHFO01000020.1 GCA_002402295.1 Caldiserica bacterium UBA4822 | reverse complement strand
GTACTCGGCAGGCCCGCCGATACGGAATGACGTGTAACCCGACAGAGGTTCTTGGCTCAGAACCTTCTGCTCGACGCGCCGACTGAACTTGTCTAGGACCGAATTTGTCATCACCGGTTCTCCGCATTCCCGAACGTTTTCCATCTCCTGCCAGACACTTATTCTACAGTATTGCTGCCTGTCAGCAAGCTGGCAAACGTCAGGGCGAGCCCATTCACGTTTCCCGGGCCCATGAAAACAATCACGCTCCCACCACCTGCCAGGCCGCGCAGTTCCTCAAACAATTGTTCGACCGATGTCTGCCGTTCCAGGGCGCCACCAATTGCCCGGTGTATACTGTTCCGGAGTGCTGCGTTGAGCCGATCCGGGTCATCGACACGTTCGCCTGCAGGAAAGATGTCGAGCAGGAACATCCTCGACACCCCAGCAACGGCGGCCCCATACCCGTCCAGGCAACTCGCGACCCTGCTGTAGCGGTGTGGCTGAAGTACCAGGACAACGTGGTTTCCAGGATAGCGGGTGCGCACTGCCTCAAGTGTCGCCCGAATCTCGGTTGGATGGTCCGCATGGTCAGTCAGAACCAGGCCCCTCGGGCTGTCGCAAAGGACCTGCATCCGGCGCTCCATGCCGGGGAATCTCGCAATCACTGGCAACGCCTCGTCAAACATGGCTCCTGCAGCTTCACATGACAGACATGCGGCAAGCGCATTCAAGTATGCCACGCGGTCGCCGTGGTCCATGGCCAGTGTACGCTGTTGGTCTCCACGTAGGATAAGCGCCGTGTTCGTCGCGGCCTCGTATCTGATACGCACATCACTGGAAGCTCCGCTTCCATACAGCACATGTCGGGGGACGCCTTGAACCATGCGTGAGACCTCCCTATCATCCGCGCATCCAATAACAATTCCGCCGCGCTGCACAGTCTGACGACAGAATTGCTCAAAGGCCTGCGTCAATTGCTGAAAACTGCCCCCGTATGCGCCAAGGTGGTCTGCATCAATATTGGTGACGACACTGACATCGGGATAGAACTTCAGGAAGGAGCGGTCAGACTCGTCCGTTTCAAGGACCATCACCGGTCGCCCGTCCAGGCATGGCCTGCTGGGGCCGTACTGTGGAAACAGATCATCGAACCCGAGAATACGCCCTCCAACGTAAATCGTCGGAACGAAGCCTAAGTGTGCCAGTACGTACCCTGTCATCCCTGTCGTCGTCGTCTTTCCATGCGTTCCTGCCACCGCGATCAGAAAGTGACGCGACGCAAGTTGAGCCAGGACATCACTCCTGTGCAGAATCTGTACGCCAAGAGCACGGGCGGCCACATACACCGAATTCTCGTCGGTGATTGCCGAAGACCGGACGAATACCTCGTCAGGTTCGAGTCGAGACACCGCCGCAGCCTCTGACAGCACCTCAATACCATGGTCGCCCAGGCGACGAGCCTCCCGGCTGTCGCTCGACAAGTCAGAGCCACGCACATGGTAGCCCATGCTTTGCAGAAGCAGGGCCAGAGAACTCATGCCTGCACCGCAGATGCCTGCAAGAAACATGCGGGTCTCCTGGTGCACGGCCTCAGCCATGGCTACACTCCTCCAGAATTGTCCTTGCGATTCGGTCCCCAGCGTCCTGGCCAAATACGGTATCCTCATACCGCAGGGCCGCTGTCAAGTTGCTGTCAAGCGCACGCAGAAGGCGTGTCAGGAAACGATCGAAGTCAAACGAGTCCTGCTCGAATGACTCACCCAGACCAAGGCTCTGTACGTACTCTGCATTCCTGGTCTGATGCTGGCCGACAGCAAACGGATACGGGACTGCCAACGCGTAGATTCCGCCAACTGCCAGCTCCGTGAGCGCCAAGGCGCCACCTCTCGTAACCGCGGCCCGCGAATTCCTATACAGCCGCTCCATGTGCTCCTCATACGGAACGATGATCGCACGAACAGTACCAGAACCAAGCCGGTCCACCTCATCACGCACCCTTGTGTACTCATCGGTCCCTGTCACGACGGTAACTGTGGCACTGCGTCCGAGTTGGTTCAGTGCCCGGATAGACCGAAGGGAAAGATCATTTATGAACGTGGCACCGCCACTTCCACCCAGAAACAGGAGTTCTGTTGCGTTTCCGGGGTTCTCGCGACGATGAACCAGCTCCCCGTAGACGACCCGTCGCACGGGGTTCCCGGTTAGAGGGTACCGGGGCCCTGAGAACCCCTCGACGGGGAACCCAAGAAAGACGTGCCTGGCATGATGGGAAAACAGCCTGTTGGCACGCCCCATGACAGTATTTTGCTCGAGCAGATAGATGGGAATATTCAGTTCGAGCGCTGCGAAAATACCTGGCACCGAAACATACCCGCCTGTTCCGATAAATGCGTCGGCGCGAACATCGGTCAATACTTGTCTGGCGCTCTGCACGCCACGACGCGTAGAGTCAGCAAGTTTCCATAGAGCTCGAGGTGTGTACAGGAGTGGTGCAGACTCCACAACACGCACGTCCAGGCCGTGTCCTCGAAAGACGCGCTCCTCCATGCTCGATGGCCTTGCCAGCATGGTGACAAGGCCAGAATCGCCCAGTCGCTCGGCCAGGGCCACTGCTGGGTAGATGTGTCCTCCGGTACCGCCTCCCGCAATGACGCACCGCATCATGAAACAGCCTCGGGGCTCCTGGCTATGGCGCTGGCAATGCCCAGGGCGGCCATTTCGAAGACGATGTGGTTCCCCCCCTGGCTGAAAAAAGGCAGGGGAACCCCCGTCGTTGGAAGAAGTCCGACGACCACCCCTATGTTGACCATCGTCTGCACCGCGATGAACACGCCAACACTCATCGTATAGACGCGGGCGAATGGCTCAGACGCCCGCGCGGCCAGCTGAAACAGCCCAAATACAATCCACAGATACAACCCTAGAATCAGCGTTACCCCCACCAGTCCGAACTCCTCGGAGAAAATAGCAAACACAAAGTCGTTTTCCTGTGCTGGAAAGTGAATGAACTTCTGGACACTCCTCATGAATCCCCTTCCTGTCACCCCACCGCGAGCGATGGCGAACATGGAATTGACAAGCTGGTAAGCCACACCCTTTGCCTTGTCGGGAGAGAGCGGAGCGATGAATGACGTCATGCGCACTTTCCATGAGTTCTTGAGACTAACAGCCACCACAGCGAGCAATCCCAGAACTGTTGTTCGGCTGATCCAGTAACTGAAGGGAGCTCCGACTGCAAGCACTATGAGCAACGTGGACCCCACAATGACAAACGCTGTGCCGAAGTCTGGTTCGATGGCTACCAGTCCTGTAAACAGCAGTGTAAACAGCAGGAATGTCCTGAAATAGCGGCGGTCGTACTGGTTCAGGTACTTTCCGCTAAACAGCTTCGCCGCAAGCAGGGGCACGACGACGATGGCAGCCTGAGACGGCTGAATGCCAATGGCGTTTGTGCCAATCCAGCGGTAGGAACCGTTCACACTACGTCCGACGCCGGGCAGGAAAACGGCCGCAAGCAGCCCGGCCAGTCCATAGACGAGGAGGGGCGTTACATCGGCCCATCGCATGTACT
>DHFO01000023.1 GCA_002402295.1 Caldiserica bacterium UBA4822 | reverse complement strand
GGCACAGCCCAGGCAACGGAGCTTGCTGTCTACGCGGGCGTCCTCCCAGGAGGACCAGCGGGCAGCTGAGAGGATCTTCCTCCCCTTACTCTGAGGCCAGCGCTGTTTCGCAGGACTGGCAACGCTCCCCTGGCATGACAACTACGATTGGGGTCATGGAATCATCGTTCCCCGCAGGATTGTCTTCGAGCGCCCGCCTCAGCCAATCCCTATTCACTCCGTCCGTGCATGCAACGATTTCGGCACCGAAGACGTCGTTCACGTCAACAACAGCCACCTGCGCCCCACACGAGGACAACTGCCGGAGACTAGCTTGCACATCGAGTGGTCCAGGGACAAGGCACGCGTCATATGGCATCAGTTTGTCGCTGTCAACGGCTTTTGCGACAGGGCCAACGACGCTGTAGAACCAGCCCTTGTGGTGCACAAGCTTGCCAACAGCTGTCGCGGCGGCACCAACAATGACGCGAAGGGTCCCGGCCAGTTCCATGTAGGCCTCTACCTTCCATGCCGCCTCGCGGGGGTAGCTGTACCAGTGGACAACGGGGCCGGCGCCGTGTCCGGTAAACGGCCCAAGAAGCCGGGCAAGGCGCGAAGGGCGAAATGTTGGTATCCACAGGAGCGTCCCCTCGCACATGGTGACGACACTGCTGGCAATCGTAATAATCCCGTCAGGATAGTCCGCATGCACCTGCTTCACAACACGCGCCAGGTCCGTCACCTCAGTCAGGAGTCCGGTCTGAACGCTGTGTCGAAGGACGGCGACCCCGGCGGACCTTGCCTTATACAAGGGAAGGTTCCCGAACCCGAGTGTCTGCCAGCACGTGCTGAGAGCAGGGTCTCCCCGGTAGATGTACAACCCGCGGTCAAGCATCTCGCGTGCCTGGTCACGCTCTCCACGCAAAGCCAGCAGATTCGCATAGTCGACGATGTCCTGCTGTCGGAAGTTGTCCGTGTCCAGTTCGGCAAACTGCTCAAGGTAGGATACATCATGCGTAAAGCGCCACAACCTCTTGAGCACGAGTCTGGCCGGATTGTCGAGCTCGTGGCCTTCCTTCCAGTCAACGCCGTCATAGGCAGCCCGCCAATGGCTCAGCCCCTCCTCCTTCCGATCAAGGAAGAAGAACAGCAGGTCGCCAAGTGTGAGTTCGTCCCACGTATTCTGCGGCGTCGCGTACAGGCTCGCTGCCCGCTCTGGCTCATGTCGAAGGTACACAGTAGCCAGCAACCGCTTGGTCCGCTTCCACTCCGGGTGAGCCTGGTAGAGGGGCTCCAGCAGTGCTCTCGCATCCTCGCCTGCGCCTCGCTGGAGAAGGCTGACACCAGCCCACCAAGCGCCATAGTCTGAGTGCGGGGCAGCACAGAACAGGCGCGCGGCTGCATGCTTCGCACCAAGCCAGTCCAGCACCCTCGCCAGCAGGTAGCTCATGGAGCCCTGGCTCCAACTCATGAGGCCACGCACCCCCGGAACAGTCCTGGACAGGTCACCATCCACAGGTGCACCAGAGAAGGCAAGCCACTGCTACCCCTACCATCGCTGGCCGAGGGCAGCGCAGCGGGCCCGTTTCAAGCATCGAGCAGGATGACGCCCATTGTGTCAGGTCCCGTATGGCATCCTACACTGGGACCTATCGGCGTCAGCAACGACGGTATGCCAGTGCGCGCTGAAAACTCCCGTCGCAGCGTCTCAGTCTCAGAGCGGTTCCCCGTGTACTGAAACGCGATACGTTCCAACCCCCGCACCACACCCTGGTCTATCAACGCGACCAGCCGGTCCCGGGCCGTGCGCATGGTACGCGGCCTCTCGAACACGTCAACAATTCCGTCCTTCACCATGAGGATCGGGCGGATCTGCAACACGCTGGCGGCAACGCCAGCAGCCTTGCCAATCCGACCGCCTTCAATCAGGTACTTCAGTGAGCCCACGAGGAAGTAGATGTGAATACGAGGCAACATCGCGTCGAGTGCCGCAACAAGGTCCTCAAGGCTGGCGCCGCGCGAGGCAAGCGCGGCGGCACGCATGACCATGAATCCAAGGCCCAGCGCAGCCATTCTTGAGTCGTAGATACGGACTCGTGTCGGGTCCGTCTGTTCTGCCGCCGTGTACGCACTGTTGACTGTCCCGCTCATGGCTGACGAAACGTGGATGCTGAGAATCTGGTCTCCGGGCACGGACAGGAGCTCCTCATAGACTGCACGGAAGTCCTCCGGACTTGCCTGGGTGGTCGACACCCTAGCTCCGGCACGCTGTTTCTCGTAGAAGGTGTCAGAAGAGATGTCGAGTCCCTCACGATATGACACGCCGTTCACCGAGACACGAATGGGAACGACCTTGATGCCGTGCTCCTCGGCGTATCCCTCTGGCAGACAACTGATGGAATCTGTGACAATGTGGACTGCCATCACTCCGCCTCACTCAGGATTTCTGACATGCTGACGATGGTCACATCCTCCACGGGGCGGGAATGCTCTCCCCAGGAAGCCTGCGCGACAGGAACACCAGCGATGTCCTCCAGAACATCCATGCCCCGTGTCACGTGACCAAACGCGGTGTACTTCCCATCGAGCTCATGTGCCGTGCCCGTCATAATGAAGAACTGCATGTCCGACTGGTCAACTCCCGCTCTCTGGGCAGCCATGCTGATGACACCAGGCACATGCTGAACATCCGAGCCCTCAAATGGTACATTGCCACCGCCGGTACCATTGCCCAGTGGGTCGCCTCCTTGGATCATGAAATCTCGGATGATACGATGAAACCGCAGACCATCGTACGCTCCGCTCCCTACAGCCTGCATAAAGCGCCCAACCGTCCTGGGTGCACGCGCGGCGTACAGTTCCAGTTCCATGGTGCCCTTCGACGTTTCTATGCGTACGAACCTGTTCTCCTGTGTCATGTACCCCCCTGGTGGGCGACCTCGGCCGCCCGGAGAATTGTAACTGAGTCTACAGGAATAGACTGTTCGCCCGGAATCAGCGGATTCTCGCGCACAGGTACGCCTGCGATCTTGTCGACAACGTCCATCCCATTCACGACCCGGCCGAATGCCGCGTACTTGCCATCGAGCGACGACGACTCTGCCTGAAGTATAAAAAACTGCGTTTCCGACTGTGTCACTCCGGGACCTGACGAGGCCATTGAAATGACCCCGCGAGTGTGATGAATCCCCGTCCTCTCCAGCGGAACAGCTCCTCCCCCAGTGCCGTCGCCAGCAGGGTCTCCTCCCTGGATCATGAACCCTTTGACAACCCGGTGGAATGTGAGCCCATCGTACACATCAGCGTATACGTTGTCCAGGACCTGCGCAACCGTCCGTGGCGCAGAATCGCCATCTAACTCAAGCGTGATAGCACCCATCGATGTATCGAGCTGGACGTCATGAAGGCCCGGAGACCCGGACGACTGCATGCGTCGGGTTATCAGAATTACTATGAGCAGCGACAGGACGACTGTCGCGACGAGTGTGACGACGACAGTGGGCTTACTCGGAGGAATGGGTCTGTGCCCCGGGTACTTCTCCTGCAGTTCTTGCGCCCGTGTTAGTCTGACCGGCCTCTGTCTCTTCTTTGCAGTCATCTCTTGCCACTACACTCCTCACAGTCTTCAGGAGACCCTGGCCAATTAGGAACGTGGCAGTCGCCTCGGTCATGACCTCACCTGAGGCAAGGTCCCTGATACACGCCCTCGTGCGTCTTATTCGACTTCCCCGGTTTTCCGTCACGGCGGCCTCGACACGGTACTGCTTGCCCGAATACATCGGGCGATGATACCGCAGCTGCATCTCGACCGTGAAAGCAGGCATCCCTGACTTGTAGAAGATGTTCGCCATTGCATCATCCAGAATGGCAGCCTGGATACCGCCATGCGTAACGCCTCTGTAGCCATCAAAGCAGGAATCCACCGTGAACTCCCCGACGCATTCGTCGCCTGAGACGACAAACTGCAGATGAAGTCCAGAAGCATTCCGTGGCGAACAGACGAAACAGTTGTCAATAGTCGGATTCATTCGTTCTCACAGGCTCGGGGGATCCGGTCCCGGATCCCCCGCCTTGCCTCAGATGCTAGTAGTTCTCGCACTTCACCTGGTAGAAGCTGTAGGGATGCTGGCACGCAGGACACTTGGCCGGCGGTTCCGTGCCTTCGTACACATATCCGCACTCTCTGCAGACCCAGATGATCTTGTGGTCCTTCTTGAACACTGACTGCTCCTTGACCTCCTTGAGCAGTTTCGTGTAGCGCTCCTCGTGGTGTGCCTCCGCGACAGCTATCGCCCGCAGACGTGCGGCGATGGCAGAATAGCCTTCCTTTTCGGCAACATCAGCAAACCCTGGATACATGGTCGTCGTTTCATAGTGCTCGCCATCGATGGCTGCCTGCAGGTTGTCGGCGGTTGTCCCGAGGACAAGCGGAACTCCTGCCTCGGGGACTTTGAGGTCTCCCCCATTCTCTTCCTTGATGTCCTGCAGGAGATGGAACAGGATGCTTGCGTGCATACGCTCCTGGTCGGCCGTTTCGGCAAAGATAGCGGCAATTTGCTCAAAGCCCTCAGTGCGAGCTACCTTGCTGTACATTGTATACCGGTTGCGAGCCATGGATTCACCAATAAAAGCAGCGCCAAGATTGACAAATGTCTGTTTCAATCCTCACCTCCATGTCGGATTTGTTGTACCACTATCATTGTATTCAGTGAACACAAGTGCTACAGCATGCGTGCCTTCACACTGCTTCAGCG
This sequence comes from Caldiserica bacterium UBA4822, assembly GCA_002402295.1. Taxonomy (GTDB): domain Bacteria; phylum Caldisericota; class Caldisericia; order Cryosericales; family Cryosericaceae; genus Cryosericum. The sequence goes on along the minus strand of DHFO01000023.1, from coordinate 1,143 downwards.
AAGGCCTGTGATTGTTCCATCTTCGGTCACGTCGATGTTGACAAGTGCAGGTACCTTGGACAGGCCGGGCATGGTTTCCATCGTTCCGCCCAGAGGATACAGGAAGCGTGCCCCGGTTGCGGCCCTGATGTCTCTGATGGGGAAGAGATAGCCCGAAGGCGCACCCTTGACATCCGGGTCGTGGCTGATCGATAGATGCGTCTTCGCCATGCAGATGGGCCAGCTGCCATAACCCGCCGCCGTAAACTCTCTGATGCGCTCTGCTGCCAGCGGAGCCAGGTCGATGTCTTCGGCACGATAGATGGCGCGGACCAGCTTGCGCATCTTTTCTTCGATGCTGTCCGTCAGGTCGTACGGATAGTGTATTTCCTCCACATGAGAGGAGGCCGCCACCTCCTGTACAGTCCGGGCCAGCTGCAGGCCGCCATCGCTGCCATCTACGAAGAAGGTATGCGGTACTGCAGCAACTGCGCCGAACTCGACCGCCTTCCTCTGAACCAGCGCAACCTCGTCGGCCGTATCGTCCGGGAACCGGTTGATAGCAACGACTACCGGTAGTCCGTACGAACGCACGTTCTCGACGTGAACCCGAAGGTTCTCGCAGCCCAGATCCAGGGCCGGCATGTTGGGTGCAGCTACGAGAGCGGAGTCCAGCTTCTTTCCTGGTTTAATGGTGTAAGCCCCTCCATGCATCTTCAGGGCCCGGATTGTCGCCACGATCACAACACAGTCAGGGGCCTTCATTCCCGCCTGCCGAAGTTTGATGTCCATGAGCTTCTCAAAGCCCATGTCCGCACCGAAACCACTCTCGGTGACTACGTAGTCACCCAGGCGCAACGCAATACGGTCCGAAAGGACGGAGTTGTTGCCGAACGCGATGTTGGCAAATGGCCCAATGTGGACAAATGACGGGGTACATTCCTCGGTCTGCACGAGGTTCGGATAGATGGCGTCCTTGAGTACCGCGGCGAGCCCACCAGTGACATGCAGGTCCGCTACCGTGACAGGAGCTCCGGCACGGGTTCTTGCGACGACAATCTCGGACAAACGCTGGTGCAGGTCCTCAAACCCGGTGGTCAGTCCAAGAATGGCCATCATCGGCGAGGCGGCGGCGATGTCAAACCCAGTCTGGTAAGCAGTTTC
>DHFO01000046.1 GCA_002402295.1 Caldiserica bacterium UBA4822 | reverse complement strand
GGCTTCGACGCCGTGATCGGCAACCCGCCGTACGTCCGCATCCAGACCTTGCGCGAGTTTCACGCCGGGCAGGTGGACTACCTCAAGCGGCGCTACCACGCGGGGAGCAAGGGCAACTTCGACATCTACGTCCTGTTCGTCGAGCGCGGGCTGGAACTCCTGAACGGCCACGGGAGGCTCGGGTTCATCCTTCCGAACAAGTTCTTCAACGCCCAGTACGGCCAGCCGCTCCGCGAGCTGCTTTCCAAGGGCCGCCACGTCTCTCACATCGTGCACTTCGGCGACCAGCAGGTCTTCGCTGGCGCCACCACATACACCGCGCTTCTGTTCCTGGACAAGGCGGGAACCGGGGAGTGCGACTTCGCTCAGGTCGAGGACCTGACCGCTTGGCAGGCGACGGGGCACGCACAGCGGCGCGTAGTGAGAGCGGAAGAGATGAGCTCCCGGGAATGGGTTCTCGCAACGGGCAGTCTTGCTCCCGTATTAGACAAAGTCGACTCGTTCCCGTACAGGCTTCGCGATGTGACAGCCCGGATGTTCCAGGGGCTGATCACTGGTGCGGACAAGGTGTTCATACTGACCAACTCCAGCGGTGGTCGGTTCTTCTCCGACGCTCTTGGAGAAGAGGTGGCACTCGAACCAGAACTCATGCACCCGCTGTGCAAGGGCTCTGTGAACATCAGGCGCTACTCCATTGATACACCAGAGAAGTCGATTCTGTTCCCATACAGAGTTGTCGATGGGAAGGCTGAGCTGCTCTCACAACAGGAGTTGGCGGCCAGATACCCCTCGGCCTGGGCCTACCTCTCCGCAAACCGTACTGCGCTGGAGTCCAGGGAGAGGGGCAAGTGGAAGCACAATCGGTGGTATGCATTTGGTCGTTCGCAGAATCTAGCTGAGATGGAACAGGCCAAGATTCTCACGCCAAGCATAGCGAAGCGAGCATCCTTCACACTTGATCGGGCGGGGCAGTTCTACTTCGTGGGTAGCGGTGGCGGCGGAGGAGGAGGGTACGGGCTGACGCTGAAGTCGGGTTGCAGACTATCCTATGAGTATGTCCTGGGTCTGTTGAACTCAGCTCTCCTGGACTGCTGCGTGCAGTCGAGGAGCAGTCGCTTCTCTGGCGGATTCTACGCGTACAACCGGCAGTATCTTGAACAGATCCCCGTGCGTATGATCGACTTCTCCGATCCCGCCGACAAGGCCCGGCACGACAGGATGGTGAGTCTGGTCCAGACCATGCTCGACCTCCACAAGCGTCTCGCCGCCGCCAAGACCGCCCACGAGAAGACCATGCTCCAGCGCCAGATCACCGCCACCGACCACCAGATCGACCGGCTCGTCTACGCCCTCTACGGCCTGACGGAGGAAGAGATCAAGATCGTGGAGGGAGGAGGTCTCATGTGACCGAGGCTGGAAGGCCACAGCAGACTGGTGTGCGAACACGTGGGGGGAGTTGCAGAGGTGAAGGTGAGCGCCGGACTCGGTGCCAACTGTCGTGACAGGAGGTGACAGCTTTGAGTGACTGCAGACACAGAGAACTCGGGGAGGATCGGCAACAAGGGTGTGAGAGAACCATCGATCCCGTCGACGTTCTCGAGAAAGAGCTCTCTCGGCTTCTTGAGTGGATTCGGGCAGCGGAGTCACGTCTTGCCCTTGTCCTTCCACTCTCAACAACGATGCTTGCTGCGCTCTCGGCAATGGCTTCTGTCGCTTCGCGTCCGGTACATCTACTGGCGTTGGCAGCGGTCACAGCCTTGTTTCTCGCAACAAGCATCCTGTTCTCAACGTTCGCAATCTTCCCTCGTACAGCAGGTCCGAAAGGGTCACTCATCTTCTTCAGGGGCATTGTTGAGCAGGACTTGACCCGATACCAGGAGCAGATGAGAGGGCTGAACAGGGAGAGGTACTTTGATGATCTCTCGAGGCAGTGCTACCGGAACGCCGAGATTGCAGCACGCCGGCACACTTGGATGAGACGTTCCATGGTGTGCATGCTCCTCGGAGCAGCTCTGTGGGTTGTCTTCGTCTTCTTGTTCTTCAGTGGAGGTGTACCATGAGTCTCTGCGACGATCTCAAGCGAGAGGTGGGCAGGGTTATCGAGCAACCGTGGGAAAAGAGGGAAGGCCGCGTTGTACCCCAGACAAGTGATGTGTCCCTGTCTGGGGGGGCCGTCACACTCGACGCAACCTTCTTGTATGCTGATATGGCTGCATCATCGAGGATTGTCAAGGAACTCGACAGGAGAATAGCCGCGAAGGTACTTAAGGCCTTCCACGTGTGCGTATGTCTCCTCGTCAGGTCTCTCGACGGGGAAATCGTCAGTTTCGACGGAGACCGCGTCCTCGGGGTCTTCGTTGGATCAACGAAGAACATGCAGGCCACGAAGTGCGGGCTTCACATAAACTACGCAATGAGCGAGATCATCCGGCCCTCGTTCGCGAGCCATTTCGATGGTGTGCGTGATGCCAGCTTTCGGTTGAGCCATGGTGTGGGAATCGACACGGGAACAATCCTCGCAGTACGTGCCGGCATACGCGGCGATAACGACCTTATCTGGATTGGACGGGCGCCGAACCTGGCTGCGAAGCTGAGCGAGCTGCGCCACGATCCATACCGAACGTTCATCACGAGCGGTGTGTACAATGAGCTTGATGAGTCCTGCAGGTACGGCGGGGAGAGCAAGTCGCAGATGTGGGACAAGCTCAGCTGGGAGTTCTTGGGGGAGTCGATTACCCTCTACGGATCAAACTGGTGGTGGAAGCCTTAGGTAGCGCCAGGGTCAGACCTTCATTCTTAGGGTCCTGGTGAGCAACCAGCTCGGCAACCTGGCGGATGCCTCAGGTGCCATGGCCGGATCCGCGCGAGCCGCGGGGTCAGACCTTCACTCTTAGGATTCTGGTGACCGACCGACTCAGGGGCCTGGCGAATGCCGTCAGCTGCCACGGCCGGATGCGTCATGCGTAGGGCTTGGGGACGCCCTCCTACTGTCTCGCGGCTGAGTACCCGGCGCTCGCAAGGCGGGTGCGTGACAGCAAGCGACCCGAAGAATGAAGGTCTGACCCCGCCGCGGCGTATAATCCTGGCGGCGGAGGTGAGAACCAGCGTGGGAAAGGCTTGTGGGGAAAGAGGTTATGCAGATGTCGAGAGAAGCAGGAGGAGGTGATATACAGGCAGGACCCGTTTGTCTTTACAGTATTAGACAGACTGCATGATCACTGTTAGGCCCTCGTCTAAGGAGGTGCGATGTCAAAGTACAAGCCAGAAGACCTCATCAAGCATCTGAAGGAGAAGTGGGGAGGTCGACACTGCCCATTGTGCACCGTTGGCAACTGGGAGGTGCAGGACTCTGTATTCGAGCTACGTCAGTTCAGTGGCGGCGACCTCGTAGTTGGCACGGGTCCCATTGTGCCTGTTGTACCAGTTGTTTGCTCCAACTGCGGGAACACCGTTCTTATAAACGCGCTTGTCGCCAAGCTGGTAAAACGTCCCAAGGAAGCCCAGTCGTGACGGAGCCAAGCCGCTTTCGGGTGTCACAGGGCTTCGATGTGCTACCTCCGCTTCCGGGCAAGGCCTATCCAATCCCGTGTGACGAATGGGGTTTCCTAAAGGAGAAGCTCTCAGGGATTACAAAAGCGCCTTGGTGGCTCCACACTGTTGGCACACTTCTGGTTGGTGCTGGGCTCACGACGTTGATCACAATTCTAACCGGTGTTTTGCCCTCAACGGATACAAGTAGCGCGCTGATCATCGCTTGGGCGGTTGTCCTTGTCACCGGGATATGTGGCAGCGTATGCCTCGTCTTCGGTGCCAAAGAACGGAACGTACATCATGCTCGTGCCACAGAGGTCATTAAGCATATGAACCTGATCGAGAAACGATACGATGCCGACGGGGCCTAACAGGCGTCCAGACCTGACAGCCTCCGTCGTCGGCTGCAGGTCAGACGCAGGACGTTAGGCCGCACCACGGAGGGCCGACGTCTCGGCGGGGGCGGG
>DHFO01000033.1 GCA_002402295.1 Caldiserica bacterium UBA4822 | reverse complement strand
TGAGCTGTGCTGAACGCCCGAACAGCAGGAACGAACTGCCGACGGCGCGCACGGCCGGATTCTCGGCCGCAACCGTGAACTCGGCGACCTGCTTGCCTGTGGGGTCGAACAGATACCGTGGCAGCGTCTCTGCTGCACCGGACACGGCTCTGCTGTAGCCCGCCAGAATCCGTGTGCCCGTCGCGTCAACAGCGGACACCAGACCAGCCAGCATGACCTGGGGGTTGGGCACCGTGAACCTGGCAATGACCTTCCCTTCGGGCGATACCGTGTAGAGGTCCCCCCCGGCCAGCGTGATAACCAGCGTACCTGTGGGCGCCAGGTCTACTTGGGCGTCCCGGCCGAAGTCGGGTACCTTGTACCCGGTCAGGTACTTCCCCGTGAGGTCATAGGTGACGCACTGGCGTGACTGGTCGGCGAGGAACGAGTAGACGACACTCACCTGCCCTCGCGTCGTGAATATGCCACGCTCAACGACACTCGGAGCGGTAGTCTTGCGTGACCACTTCTGCCGCAGGGCATTGTCAAGGAGGGTCACGCGGTCTCCCAGCACAAGCAGGTATTGGCCGGAGGCGCTGAGCACCATGGAGGTCGCGTTGTCCGCCAGTTCCACGCCCTCGCTCTGCTGCGTCCATCCGGTCAGCGTAAACACCTGGCCACCCACTGTCAGGGCGTAGCCCTCATCGGCTGTCCCGGTGATTGCCACTGGGTACTCGTTCGTCTTGAATTGACCGGCTACATGCAGGGATAAACGACTTCCGCGCACAGTCCACACAGTGGCAGCCGCGACCCCGGCAACAACCAGTATGAGAACCGTCAGCCAGCGCCAGTTGCGCAGCAGCCAGCCGCTGACGCGCTGCGACCGCGATCTTTTCTTCATCGTATCACCGGGTCAATTCTATGCCGAACGTGCCGTTTGGCAAAGAAGATTCCTTCGAGCCCGCCGCTGCATTGCTTTTGCGTGACGCCCTCCTATACTTAGTCTGGAAGTGAGCTGGACAGGTTTGGGGGCGGCCTGCCGGCATCGAGACAAGAGGAGGAAGACGCATGAGACGTGTCGCAATCATGACGGCGGGAGCGGATGCGCCTGGAATGAACGCAGCCATCCGCTCGGTGGCAAGGCGTTCGTTCGAGCTCGGTTACGACGTGCTGATGGTACGCGATGGCTTTGAGGGCCTTGCCCGCGGAGACGTCGAAATCATGAACAAGAAGACTGTTTCGGGGATTCTGCCGCTGGGGGGCAGTATCTTTGGATGTTCCCGGGCGTCGGTCGACTTTGTCCGGCAGAACCTTGTCAGGATGAAGGACGCTCTTGAAACGAACAACATCACGACGAGTGTCATTATAGGTGACCGCAGTGCTGTGGCGGTTGGCGCGCTGTTTCATGCCAATGGCATACCGTGCGTCGTCGTGCCAAACACCATCGACAACGACATCTACGGCACGGACTTCAGCATCGGATTCGACAGCGCCATAACAACCATCAGCGACGCATTGGACAAACTGCATACGACTGCCTCCTCTCACCACCGGGTCATGATTGTCGAGGTGATGGGTCGTGAAACGGGGTGGCTTGCCCTGTACGGCGGGCTGGCGGGCGGGGCGGACTTCATCGCGATTCCGGAACAGCCCGTGCCCATCGAAACCCTTGCCACACATCTCAGACAGCGCAAGGAGGAGGGCAAGGACTTTTCCATCGTCGTTGTTGCGGAAGGCTATCCGGTCGCGCTGCACCAGCCAGTGGTTTCTGGCAGGCCAGTTGCGGGGTATGGTCTTGCGGAGGCACTCGGTGAGATGACGAACCTCTCGATGCGCGTCACGGTACTTGGATACCTTCAACGCGGTGGCTCGCCCACGGTCTCCGATCGCCTGCTTGCGACGCGTCTGGGCCTTGCGGCGGTCAACGCCGTCCGCGAGGGCAAAACGGGCATTCTTGTCGGCGAGGTGGGTCAGCGCATTACCTTTACAGAACTCAAGGAAGCGACAAGCCAGCCCCATGTCATCCCTGCCGACGTCGTTCTGCAGGCCAAGACATTCTACTAGAGAGCAGGTTCTGATCGTGGAAGCATATCGCCCCCGGCGCGTTTGCGGGGGCGATATGCACTACGTGTGGGTCAGGTGCACCAGTCGCGCGGATACAGGAAATCGGTGGCCACCGTTCGCTGGGATGTTTTGGCAATGGGTGGAAGGACGCGCTTGAACTGCGAGCTGACAATCTTGCGCTCTACCGCCCGGACGACCCCGGCTTCAAAGCCCTGCTGCGCAACCTCCTCAGGAGACAGCCTCTGGTCCACGAGGAGAAACAGGACCTGGTCCAGCGTATCGTAGGTGACACCAATCTCTGCCTCGTCGGTCTGCCCCGTCCACAGGTCGGCGGAGGGAGGCTTCTCGATGATCTGCTGTGGCACACCCATGAAGGCGGCCAGGGACCGCACCTGTGTCTTGTAGAGGTCACCAATCGGCATCATGGCGCAGGCCATGTCTCCATACCAGGTCGAGTACCCAACAAGCAGTTCGCTCTTGTTGCTGGTGCCAATGACAAGTGAGTGCTCCTTTTTCGACTGATCGAAGATGACGGCCATGCGGAGGCGCGCAAGGAGGTTGCCGGTTCGCAGGCGGTCGATGCCCGGTTCAAGGGCGACGTAGGCATCGGCCATGGCCGTGATGTCCAGTTCGGTCCACGCCAGACCGCACGCGGACACGATGGCACCGGCATCCCTGCGGCTTTCTTCCGAGGATGCCTTGTAGGGAAGGAAGACCGGGTGCACGTGCGCAGTCCCCAGGGCATCGCAGGCAAGCTTTAGCACGACAGCTGAGTCCAGACCGCCGGACACGGCGATGCTGGCCTCTGTGAAACCGCTGGAGTGAAGCTCCTCGGTAATGAACCGCTCCAGGTACCCCGCAACCATGGAATCGTTGAGCACGGGGACAACAGAGGTCATTGGGTTCTCCTTTCGTTCAGCGCATGGCGGACGATTGTCAGGTCCTCTTCGCGGTGGATGGGGAACTGGTACGCGTGGCGCGCGATGTGTACGGTGTCGATGGTTCCCAGCACCTGAGCAGCCTCGAACCGTGGCCCGGAGGCGGTGACGCCAAGTTCCGGGTCGCTGAGCATCGACCCGCCATAGAACCCAAGGCCATCGTCGAAGCCAACACGGTTCACGTAGGCGACGTACATGCCCAGCAGGCTAGTTGCCGACCCGACGGCCAGTTGGACGGTGCGCTCGATGGATAACTCGTCGCCCTGGAATCCGCGAGCCGGCATGGCGCTCGGCGCCAGGAGGAGCTGAACGCCCAGCGCGGCCATCGTGGAAACCTCGAGCATGTGGAACAGGTCGCGGCAGATCACAATACCCATGCACCCGAACCGTGTCTCAAACACCGACAGGCTCCTGCCGCGCCCGAAGAACCGCAGCTCCTCGAACATGCCATGCGTCGGTGGATATATCTTGCGATGGACATGGACAAGAGCACCGCCGTCCGCGAAGAAGGCGCTGTTGTAGGGAATTCCGTCCTCGCCTTCCTCGACGAAGCCCGCACAGATGGCGATATTGCGGGAACTCTCGACAAGCGGAGCAAACTCTGCTGCTCCCGGGCGTCGCATGACCGTGAGGGTCTGGTCCCTGAGAGCATACCCGGTGAGCGACAGCTCCGGGAATACGATGAGGTCGGCATGCGCATCGAGGGCCTGCTCGATGCACATCCTGTGCATGGCCACGTTGGCGGCGATGTCACCGCAGAGGGGATTGATTTGTGCGAGAGCAACAGTGTACGTCATGGTACCTCCTGTGATGGGAGGGCATATCTGCGCACCAGTTCAAGCAAAGGAAGTCCCAGCAGGAGCACGACCGCCGACTCTCCGGCGAGAACGGTAGTAGCAACAGGAAGGTAGACGCCCCAGGACAGGTGCGACCAGACAGACTCGAAGACCTGTCCGATGCCGGTTGCCCGAGGGTCGGCCGGAGTTCCAGGGAGCGTTAGCGTTGATACGTACAGGGGAACGACTGCAGCGTTGAGCACGATGGGTGGTATGGCGGCAAGCCAGGCCCGGCGAGTGCGGCGCAGGCTCCTGCTAAGCAGTGCTGCTGCCAGGGTGACACCCGTCCCGATGATGACGTCGACAATACCGAAGGGAGAAAAGAAGTTCGCTACCAGGCAACCTGCGACCACGCCCGGCACCGCCTCATCGAGAAGGAAGGGCAGCAGGACCAGGGCCTCGCCGAGGCGGAACTGGACTTCTCCGAAACTGAGCGCGTTGAACGGGGGCACAAGTGTGAGAACGATGTACAGGGCTGCTATGAGTGCGGCACGGCTCAACTGAGCCGTGGTGCGCCGTTTCATTCAGGGTTCTGATCCTGGCTGCCAGGGCCACCGGCCGGCGTGGAGGACTCTTGTGCCTTCTTTGCGTCGGCCTGCGCCTTCTCAACTGCTTTCCGGTGGCTGCGGTGCAGCGCAAGCTCACGGCTCGCACCTATTCCTGCTGCCAGTAGGAGGCCGGTGAAGAAGGAAACGTAGGCGATGCCCTCCACGGACACCTTGGTGGTCATAAAGAACGGCAGTGTCAGATCGACGGTCTGGTCACGGAACTGGCCCATGACCAGAGCAAAGATGACAAACACCACAATGAGAATCAGAGCGTTGATCAGTTTTCGCTTCATTGGCGCCTCCATTGTTGATGGAACTATAATATATCCAGACTATGATATGTCCATTCTTGACATCGGCAAGCAACGAGGTACTATACCCACCAGGGTACATGACAATGAAGACAGAGGTACTGCATAGCCTTCGACGTGTCGAAGGACAGCTGCGCGGCATCCAGAAAATGGTCGAGGAAGGCCGGCCGTGCGACGAGGTGCTGGCACAACTGGTGGCGGCTCACGCTGCCATTGGCCGCATCGGCACCGATGTTCTCATGAATGAAGTCGGGTGCAGCATGGGAGAAAAGGCAGAAGCGGAGAAAGAACTGGGCCGGCTCGAAAAGCTTCTCGTCAGGTACAGCGGGCTCAAGTAGTATGCAAGTTGCAAAACGAACTTCAACCATATGAGGAGGATTCATGGAAGAGAATGAGATCACCGCAACGACGGCGAATTTTCAAGACGAGGTCCTGTCGTCCCAGCTTCCGGTGCTGGTGGACTTCTGGGCCAGCTGGTGCGGGCCCTGCAGGATGATTGCACCGGTCGTCACCGAGATTGCGAATGAATATGCTGGGAAAATCAGGGTCGCCCGCCTGAACGTCGACGACAACCAGGAGATTGCCGCGCGGTACCGTGTGATGAGCATTCCCACACTGGCGCTGTTCAAGAACGGCGTCATCGTGGACCAGGTTATCGGTGCTGTGCCAAAGCGCACGATCACGACGAAGATAGACACTCTGCTGAGCAAGAACTAGGACGCTTTCACAATTGTCTGAGAAGCGGGTAGCCACGGTGACCGTGGCTACCCGCTTTCTGCTTGTCACGCTCTGATGTTGCGCTAAAATGAACAAGGTGAGAATGATGGTGCTGAGTGAACGACAGAAGCGTATCCTGGAGATAGTTGTCCGGAAATACATGGACGACGGAGAACCCGTGAGCTCCGGATATGTGGCGAGCCAGCTTGGAACTGAGGTTTCGTCTGCAACCGTACGCAACGAGATGGCCGAACTTGGGGAGATGGGGTATCTGCAGCAGCCGCACGTTTCGGCGGGCCGCGTGCCGACCGTTCTCGCCTATCATGCGTACGTTTCGGCATTTCTCGTCGAGGCCGCGCGCCGTCGCATGTTTACAGGGCCTATTGACCTGCCTCTCCAGTATGAGAACCTGCCCCGGCTGCTTGACAGTGTAGCTGGCGCGGTATCCAACAAAACCAAGAAGGTGAGTTTTGTCCTGTCTCCTGCGTCGGATTTGGTGACCCTTCGCCACGTAAGCCTCGTCCCTTTCAGCGACACCACTCTCATGCTCGTCCTGATTACAGACCGCGAGAACGTGGAGGGATACAAGCTGATGAAGCCCCCCGGGAGCTCCGATGAGGAACTTGTGGGCGTCAATGCGATCTTGTCCAGGGAGCTGCGGGGCAAGACACTGGAAGAGGACATCCATATACTGCGGTATGGGAACATCCTGCCGCAAGACCTGGCTCTGCGGTATGGCAACCTCGTAGACTCTGTCACGGAGCTCATGGAAGCCGAACTTCGCAAGGGAGAGCGGCAGATATTCGTGCGCGGTATCGAGCAGATGCTCAGTGAACTGCCTGATGACCAGGTGGGAGCCTTCTCCTCGCTGAGCACGTTCCTCAAGCGCGAGGAAGTCGTCGCTCCCTACCTGGATTCGTTGAGCCATCGGGGCGAAATCAGCCTGTTCATCGGCGATGAGAACCCGCGCGAAGAGCTGAAGAACTTCAGCCTTGTGTCCGTTACGTACTCGTTCGACCACAACCAGAGGGGGCTTCTTGGAGTCGTGGGACCGATCCGCATGAACTACGTCAGGGCCATCACTGTACTCGAGAGCTTCGCCGGCTATCTGGGCCGGGTTTCGGGCAACGCCTGAAACATGCCTGCCTTTGAGAGCGGCCGATTCCTGTCGGCCGGGGACCGCGTGCTCCTCGCGGAACTGCCCGCAGGCCATCATGTGGTTGGAGCACTACGCATCCACCGTGGTGAGACGCTCATGCTGTTCCACCAAGGCGAATTATATGACGCCATCGTCGAGGAGCCGCCTGGAGCAGGACTGGCCGCTGTAGTACAGTCAGTGCGGCCTTCGCCGCTGGCAGTCAGGCCGCTGGTGCTTGTGCAGGCAGTCATTCGTCCCGCGCTTCTGGATGATGTTATCCGGCTTGTCGCCCCTCTCGGTGTGTGTGGCATCGTGCTGTTCGTGGGCGAACGCAGTCAGCCGTGGAACGTGGCGGGGCGCATGGGGAGACTGAGCGAAGTAGCACAGGCGGCAGCGGAACAGTCTGAAACGGGCATCGTACCCGTGATATCCCTGGAGAACAGTCTGGCTGCTGCGCTTGGGCGCTCGGACGTGCCCAGTCAACTGGTTGCCATGTCGCCGCGCGGAGACCGGTCACTGTTGAGTCTGTGCGGGTCTGCCGGGTTGGGCTCGCGCGGGGGCGTCGGACTGGTCGTGGGCCCCGAGGGCGGCTTTTCAGAGGCCGAGGAAGGGATACTGGACAGCAGGGGCGTGCACCGCGCACGCCTCAATACCGGGGTGCTGCGAAGCGAGCTGGCCGGGTTTGCCAGCCTCATCATTGTCAGGGAGATGCAGGGGCTCTCGTGAAGGTCTTCATCGCGACTCTTGGCTGCAAGGTCAACGAAGTCGATTCCGAACTGTATGCGCAGGAGCTCGCTGCCCTTGGTGTGGGAACGACGCGCGCGCTGAGTGAGGCCGACGCCGTGGTGGTCAACTCGTGCAGTGTCACCAGCAAAGCACAGGCGCAGAGCCTGCAGCTGGTTCGCCGGGCCCGAAGGGAGCGCCCGGATGCTCGGGTATACCTTGTCGGGTGTGGCGCCGCACTGCTGAAGCTGGTGGGAACGGAGCCTCCTGATGGTGTGACGGTGATTGGCATGCAGGAGCGTGGCGAGGTGGCAAGACTTGTCTCAGGACGGGATGCGAACAACTTCGGACCGTGGCCTCAGCAGACACTTCGGTCGGCAAGCATCCGGAACCGCGTTGACGTGCGTGTTCAGGAAGGGTGCGACAATATGTGCACCTACTGCATCGTGCCCCTTGTGCGAGGAACCCGCCTGGCATCGAAAGATGCCGCCACGGTCACGGAGGAGATTCTTGGTCTTGCACGGACAGGCGTCAAGGAGGTTATCCTCACCGGGACCGAGTTGGGCAAGTACGGTGAGGCGCCGGACCAGCTGGCCCTGCTGCTTGACCGCGTGCTGACCTCGCTCGAGGAGGCCGGTCTTCCTACGCGCGTGCGGCTGAGCTCGCTCAATCCCGATGCTGTGAGCGAGCTGCTTGTCAGCCAGTTTGTTCGACATCCCGCACTGTGCAGGCAGCTGCATCTTCCGATGCAGAGCGGCAGCGACCGCATCCTTGGGCGCATGCGGCGTCCCTACACGGCTGCAGGCTTGATGGAGAGTGTCGACCACCTGCGCTCTGTCGATACTCTTTTCAGCTTCACGACGGACGTCATTGCCGGCTTTCCGGGCGAGACGGACGAGGACTTTGATGAAACGTTGGACATGGTGCGGATTGTCGGCTTTGCCAAGGTGCACGTGTTTCCGTATTCACCTCGACCGTTCACGGCGGCGGCGCGCGAACAAGACAGCGTATCTCCATGGGTCAAGGCTGAGCGCGTGCACACGATGCTGCGTGCTGCTGAACTGACGGGGCTGGCATTCGGGGGGCGCTTCGTAGGAGGAACTGTCCGCATTGTGACCGAGGAGGAAAGCCCCGGGACAGCGCGCGGGTACGCTGACGCATACCTCTGGACCGACGCATCCGTCGCCGGAGGTCGACTCATCGAGCGCGACCGGTTCCTTCAGGTTCGGGTGGACGGCTGCCACTTCGAGGGCGGCCGCGTCGTACTGACCGGCGAGGCAATAGAGTGAAGCCCACGACCGCTGGCTCCGAAGACTGCCTGTTCTGCCGCATCGGGCGCCACCAGGCGCCGGCGGAGTATGTCTACGAGGACGACACCGTCTTCGTCATCCGGGACCGTTTTCCCAAGGCGCCCGTGCACCTGCTGGTGATTCCCCGGCAGCACATCGACCGCCTCGACAGCCTGGCTGCTACAGACGGAGATTTGGTGCTGCACCTGCTGGAGGTCGTCCAGCTTATAGCGCGCAGGCTGCAGCTGCAGGACGGCTACCGTATCGTCATCAACTCAGGCGCGCGCGCCGGTCAGACCATCCAGCATCTGCATGTGCACATTCTCGCTGGCGGCTGCCTCGGTCCAGGGGCAGGGGGAAGCTTCTAGAACGGCGCAAACTGGTTCTCTGCCCAGATGCGCTCCTTCACCAGGTCATAGGCGTTCTCAAGCAGGTGTAGATGGAGTTTCTCCCATTCCTCCAGCTGGCGGTACATTGCAGCTTCATCCGGCTCTCCCGCCTTTTCGGCGGCCGCATGGTAGAACTCCCACGAGTTGCGTTCGAGCAGCATGCCCGTGTGGATGGCTGACGCCTCGTGCTGCGTCAGGTCTTTCGTGCTGCGCACAGCGTCGGCCAGTATCTGCTCATGAGCGGTCTCTTTCATATCCTGCAGCGCCGTGGTGTCCAGGTTCTTCCCCTCCTGCAACCGCGAGATCTCGGTGCCTATGTAGGATTGATGCTTCTGTTCCTGTTCCGCCAGATAGACGAACACGTCGCGCACTTCTCCCTTTGGTAGAGAATCGAGGAGGCCCCGATAGAACAGCCAGCCCTCTACCTCAAGTTGATATGCGTCTTTCAGCAATGCGATCGTTCCTTCCTGACTCATGCGTTACCTCCTCCGGGTTTACGAAATGTGTCCAGGAGCATGTCGAGCAGTATGCGAGCCCCGTCCTTGTCCATCGGCTTGTTGTTGTTCCCGCACCGGGGCGAGTACACGCAGCTTGGACATCCGTCTTTACACGGGCAGTTCGCGACGCGCTCCGCCGCAAGTTCCAGAACTTCACCGAATCGGCCGTAGGCCATTTCGGTCAGTCCAACGCCACCGATATGTCCATCGTACACAAAAATGCTGGGTTTCAACGTGTCCCTGTGCAGAATGGTCGATATGCCGCCAAGGTCGCGCGGGTCGCACAGGACGATGACAGGCATGAGAGCGATGAGCAGATGCTCCGTGGCGTGGAGGCTTCCGGCGACGTCGCGCCCTGCCTCTTTGAGGACGTTCAAGATTCTGTCCGGAAGCGTCATCCACAGGGCCATCGTGTCGTAGCTGATTTCAGGTGTGTCGATGTACTCCCGCCCTATTTCTGTTTCGACATGGAAACTTTTCTTGACGAAACCGACCGTCTGTTCCGACACGATAACCTTGCCAAATGACAGACCCACGTCGCTGACGTCATGGTGCTGCTGCTCCTGCTGAACAACCACATCGCTGCGGATGAGTGCGTCTGTGTAGTAATTCTGCGTCGTGGGCACGGCCCGGACCACCTGCTGTTCGTGGTCGTTGTCCTTTACCAGATACGAGTCGCCCTGGTGAAGGAACACCGCTCCAGGATAGAACTCCTCTATGACTTTATAGGCGTCCGCTTCCTCAAGGACGGTTCCGTCACTCTGGTTCACCACGTGATAGCGCTTGTCTGAGAGCGTCCTCAGGCTGACAAACCGCTCCGGGTAGGTTTCCGTGGATACCAGCAGGCTCCCCCGTTCCCGGAGCTTCTGCTGTTCCTTGAGCTCCTTGACCAGCCTGTCATAGGATGGCCCGAAATACTCATCGTCGATGCGGGAGCGGAGCGGCAGCTCGTAGGCGGCACAGCGCAGGTGCCCGCTCAGGATGTGCTCGTTGTCTGGGTTGATGGTCGGGGTCCCGAAGTGCCCCGACGAGACGAAGGCGGGCGTTTCGACAACGTACTGGTCCAGCGGGTTGGAGGATGCGACGAAGATGGACAGCGCATGGTCGCGCTCACGGCCTGCGCGGCCCATCTGCTGAAACAGGCTAGTGACCGAGCCCGGGTACCCGGCGGTGATCGAGACGTCCAGATGTCCAATGTCGACGCCTAGTTCGAGGGCATTGGTTGCAATCACTCCTGTGAGCTGCCCGGAGGAGAGCCTGTGTTCGATGTTCCGACGCACGGTGGGCAGGTATCCGGCTCGGTATGTCGCCACACGGTCCGCAAGCCTGAGCCCTTTGCCCGCGCCCGCATCCCTGACGTACTTGTAAAGGAGCTCTGCCTGCTGGCGCGACTTGGTGAAAACGATGGTGCGAACGTCTTCCTGCACTGCCCGCTGAAACAGCCACAGGGTCTCCTTCATGACACTCTTGCGGATGTTGTTCTCCTTGTCCACAAGTTTGGGGTTAAACAGCAACAGCGTGCGTTCTCCCTCCGGCGCACCTTTCGCATCCACCTGCTGCACAGACTCGCCTGTCAGCTCACTCGCAAACTGCCCGGGGTTGTCGATGGTGGCCGATGTGACAATAAACGTCGGATGCGCGCCATAGAAGTTCGCGATGCGCCGCACGCGTCGCAGCAGAAGTGCCATGTGGGAACCGAGGACGCCATGGTAGTAGTGTGCCTCGTCCACGACGACAAAGGCGAGCCCGCGCATGAACCGGGACCAGCTCTCGTGGTAGGGCAGCATACTGTAGTGGAGCGTATCAGGGTTGGACAGCAGAAGGCGGCCGAACTTGCGCAGCTGCGAGCGGGCGTCCTGGCTTGTATCGCCGTCATAGACTGCTGTGTTGATACGACCGAAGCTGTGGTTCAGCGCTCTCACCTTGGTGAGCTGGTCTTCGATGAGTGCTTTTGTGGGGTAAAGAAACAGCGCTGTCGCCGCAGGGTGCTTGAGCAGATGGTCCAGCACCGGCAGCTGAAAGGCGAGACTCTTGCCACTCGCTGTCGGGCTTACCACGGTAACGTTGTAGCCCTCACTGACCCGGTCATAGACTGCCCGCTGGAATGTGTACAGCTGCGAAATCCCGACGGTCGCAAGGTCGGCGGTCAGGTCCGGATGTAGGTCGGCGGGCAGGGGAGCAAACGTTGCTTCCCGTGCCGCAAACTCCAGGCGTCCGTCAATCTGGCCGTCGTAGTCCTGTGCGGTGGTCAGTTCCCGCAGGAGAAACTGGAGTTCATGCTCCGTCATGCCAACAGTGTACTGTGGCCTGCGGCCAGAAAAAAGGCGTGCACCGCGCGCACGCCCGTTCCAGCCACTCCTGCAGTCGCCGGCAGGTCAGTCTTCAGCGACCTTCTTGAGCTCTTCCTGCTTTGCTGCAAGCTGCTCCTCGAGTCCTTTGACAGCTGTCTGCGCGGCAGTAAACGCGGCTGTGATGTCGTCCATTGTCTTACCCTGCTCCAGCATTGCATAAACGTTTACGCCGAACTCTTCCTTGGCCTCCTTGATCTTTGTCTGGAGGCTGCTGATGTCCATCTTCAGCTTGGTGCTCGCCGCGAGGTCTTTTGCTCCGTCGGCAACCTTGCCCGCGGCATTCTTGAGCTTGTCCATGAAACTGTCTGCCATTACTACCTCCCTGTCTTTGAGTCCTGTTCCGTGCGCTGATACCCTGCCGCCTGCATGCCTGGCTACTCGAAAACGGCGGCTGCTTTCCTACATCTGCGTCTTGAGTTGGCCTGCTGCTTTACGGATCTCAATGCGCAGTCGTCCCAGGTTAACTTCGACCGTGGTAAGCACCACGAGAAAAGCGTCGGGCAGGTCTACCAGGAATGCCTTGCCCTGGTCACTTTCGAGGGTGATCATTCCTACCGTTCCGATGGCCATGATGGTAGAGGTCGTCTCGGCACTCTGAAACACACTTGCCGCCATTCCGGCAACGGATTCCGCGTCCTGGTCGAGGGCAGCGGCGATCACCAGCCCGTCTTTGCTGACGATGGCACTTCCCGTGACTCCCATCTCCTTGTTCAGGTTCCGCAAGACCTCGTCCATGATGCCTCCTCTTGCAGGCTCAGCCGTACGTGCTCCCCGCACTATGGGCACGCGCTCTGCGTTTTTTCATTATAAAGGTCGTGAAATGGAAGTCAATCATACAATCGGTCAACACTTACACTGGTTCTGCTTGGTGCGAGGACCTCGCACCAAGGGGGGGCGAGTAGTGGAACACAATCACAGCTGTCCGCTTGCCACAGGCAGCGTTTTCTGGTACAATTGGCCTGCACTATTACACACGCCCGGGATGTGAGGCGGTTCCGCCATGCGCGGTTGCCTGTACGAGGAACGGGCGGAGGCCAAAAACCAACAGGAGGTACTATTGTGGCAGTCGTAACAATGAAGTCGCTACTTGAAGCCGGCGTTCACTTTGGGCATCAGGTCCGCAGGTGGGACCCGCGCATGAAGAAGTTCATCTTTACCCAGCGCAACGGGATTCACATCTTCGACCTCAAGCAGACGGTGGCCAAACTCGATGAAGCGTATGCCTTCCTTTCCAAGTTGTCGCACGATGGCGGAAACATCATCTTTGTGGGCACGAAGAAGGCCGCGCAGGATATCGTGCGCGAGGAGGCCACAAGGGCTGGTGCGTGGTACGTCAACGAACGCTGGGTCGGCGGACTTCTCACGAACTATGCTACTGTTCGAAAGAGCATCGACCGGTTGAAGCAGATTGACCGGGAAGAGGCGGACGGAACAATTGAGGCCATGGGCATCAAGGAGCGCACAAAGACACTCAAGACCAAGACTCGGCTTGAGAAACTGTTCGGCGGACTCCGTACAATGGACGGGCTGCCCCGGGCCATCTACGTCATTGACACGCACAAGGAGCACAGCGCCATTCAGGAAGCCCATGCGCTGGGCATCCCTGTCGTTGCTATTGTTGATACAAACTGCAATCCGGATGAGATTGACTACCAGATTCCTGCCAACGACGATGCAATCCGGTCGCTGCGCCTCATCACCTCGCTCATGGCCAATGCGCTCATTGAGGGGCGGGAGGGCGTTCAGCAGTCGGAGGCGTCGGAGGAGCATGCCAGCATGGCTGATTTTGCCGACGATAGCCACAAGGAAGAAGAAGTGGCAGCGGAGGCTGAGGACAGCCTCGACGATGAAAATGAGGTGAGATAATGGCACAGATTGATATGGAAACGATCAAGACTCTCCGGGAACGAACCGGGGCAGGTGTTCTTGAGTGCAAAAAAGCTCTTGTTGCCAGCGACGGCGATATTGACAAGGCTATTGACGTCCTTCGTGAGAAGGGATTGACCAAGGCTGTCTCGAAGGCAAGCCGCGAGGCTGCCGACGGCATGGTCTTCTCGTACATCCATGCCGGCGCCAAACTTGGCGTTCTCTTGGAGCTCAACTGCGAAACAGACTTTGTTGCGCGCACGGAGGATTTTCAACTCCTGGGCAAGGAGATTGCAATGCAGGTAGCTGCGTCGGACCCGTCCTATGTACGGCCTGAGGACATCCCCTCGGACGTGATCGAGCACGAGAAGGAACTCTATCGCGCACAGCTGGAACAGGAAAAGAAGCCCCAGCAGGTCTGGGATAAGATTATCGACGGAAAGCTGGCTGCGTACTACAAGGAAACCTGCCTCATGCAGCAGCCGTATATCCGCGACGAGACGAAGACGATTGAAGAACTGATAAAGGGAGTGATTGCCAAGACCGGCGAGAACATTGTGGTAGCACGGTTCGCGCGGTTCAACATCGCCGGTGCACCGTCCTGCTCATAGCGCTGCTAGAGGGTGAAACCCATGGCGGCGTACAGAAGAGTATTGCTGAAACTGAGTGGCGAGGCTCTGAAGGGCGACGCCGCTTCTGGTATTGATTTCTCCGTACTTCAGTACGTCGCGGGGGAGGTGGCGCAGCTGCAGACAGCGGGCGTCCAGACCGCACTCGTGATAGGGGGCGGCAATATTTGGCGTGGCGCCAATGCCGACGGCACCGGCCTGGACCGGGCGACGGCGGACTACATGGGCATGCTGGCCACCATGATGAACGGCCTGGCCCTGCAATCGGCCTTCGAACAGCTGGGGCTTGAGGCGCGGGCCATGTCTGCGCTGCGGCTCGACCAGATTTGCGAGCCCTACATCCGGCAGCGCGCGCTGGAACATCTGCGCCGGGACCGGATCGTCATCTTCGTGGGAGGGACCGGACTCCCCTATTTCACCACCGATACGGTCGCGGCCCTGCGGGCCGTCGAAGTGGGCGCCGACGTGCTGTTGAAGGGGACGAACGTGGATGCAGTCTATTCCGGCGATCCCAGAACAGACAAGTCCGCTGCTCCTTACCAGCGGCTGACCTATGACCAGTTCCTGGCAGGGCATCTCAAAGCCATGGATGCAACCGCCGTCTCCCTGTGCCAGGAAAATCACCTCCCGATTCTGCTGTTCAACATGAACAGGCCCGGCAACATTGTCCGGGCAGCCATGCAAGGCGACATTGGAACTCTCATCAAGGAGGCGTAGATGGACAAGTACTTTACACCGATTGATGCAAGGATGCAGGCTGCTCGTCAGGCCCTTCTGAAAGATTACGCCGAGATCCGGGCAGGCAGGATTACCCCCGCGTATCTCGACGGCGTCGTCGTTGAGGCGTACGGGCAGAGGACTCCCCTGAAGGACGTGGCCACCATTTCCGCGCCGCAGGCAAAGGTACTGGTAGTAGAGCCGTGGGACAAGAATCTTCTGAAGGAAGTGGAACGCGCTATCCTCAAGGCGAACATTGGCGTCACGCCCACGAATGACGGCCAGCGTGTGCGGCTTGTGTTCCCCGACCTTACTGAGGAGGAGCGCAAGAAGATGGTGGCCCGCATTTCCCAGCTGACCGAGAAGTTCCGGGAGGAAGTCCGTGCCATCCGTCGTGAAGTGCGCGACGATATCAAGGCAAAGGAAAAGACCAAGGAGCTTTCTGAGGACGAGGAACACCGGCTTGAGGACGAACTCGACAAGCTGACAGAAAGCCATATCGCCGGAATCAACCAGGCATTCGAGGCCAAGGAGAAGGAGATCCTGTCTCTCTAGAGACGACAGCGGTAGTGGAGGGGGAACGCAAGCTTCATGTTGCCATCGTCATGGATGGCAACGGCAGATGGGCAGTGCAGCATGGCCTTCCCCGCGTTGCTGGTCATCGTCAGGGGGCACAGGTTGTTCATGATGTCGTGGCTGCTGCGCCGGGCCTGGGTGTGAGCGCTTTGACCGTATTTGCGTTCTCGACGGAGAACTGGAAGCGCCCGAAGGAAGAAGTCGACTTTATCATGCAGCTCTTCGTTTCAACGGTCACGAAGTGGCTGCCGGAACTGATGGAGCGCGGCGTCAAAGTTCGCGTCATCGGGAACCGCGGCGTCCTGCCCGGTGCAGTGCGCACGGCGGTGGCCGCCATCGAGGGGAAAACAGCCTCGGGGAGCGGTCTTCATCTCAACGTGGCTCTGAACTATGGTGGCAGGGCAGAGATTGTCGCTGCTGCCCGGGAGTTTTCCGAGGCTTGCACTGCGGGCACTGCGTTTCCTCATGACCTGACGGAAGACCGGTTCAGTTCGTATCTGTGGCTTGCACCGGACACCGAGCCCGACCTTGTCATTCGGACAGGTGGTGAACGTCGGGTGTCCAACTTTCTCCTGTGGGAGATGGCGTATTCGGAGTTGTTCTTTCTGGATCTCCTGTGGCCGGAGTTCACACCTGACACACTCGCGTCGGTCCTCAGTGAGTTCCGCGCAAGAGATCGGAGGTTCGGGGCGCTGTGACGGGCAGCAGGGGATTGGTTATCTTCGGATCGACAGGCTCCATCGGGACCCAGACGCTTGACGTGGTCCGAAGCGGATGCGGCAGGTATCATGTTGTCGGACTCACAGCACACAGAAACGCCGAGCTGCTGGCAGAGCAGGTATCCGAATTCAGACCCCGCTTTGTTGCGCTCTCGGACCAGGGCGGACGGGAACGACTCCAGGTTCTCCTTGAGCGCAAGGGCCTGCAGGTTCCGGTGGTGACCGACGAGGAGCTGCCGTCGATGCTTGGCACGGTCTCCTATGACATGACTGTCGTGGCCGCCGCTTCCGTCAGTCTGGCGGGAGTGGTCTATGACCTGCTGCGCGCAGGCCTTCCGATGGCCATAGCCAGCAAGGAACTCCTGATAACGCTAGGTGACCTGCTGAAACCTTTCCGGGCACAACTGCGTCCCGTAGACAGCGAGCTGTCAGCCATCTGGCAGTGCCTCGCGGGCGAGAACCCCGAAACCGTCGAACAGGTCATTCTGACGGCCTCCGGTGGTCCGCTGCGGGAACTGCCCCCCGATGAACTGGACAGCGTGACTGCATCGCAGGCCCTTCGGCACCCGTCGTGGCGTATGGGGCCCAAGGTGACGGTCGACTCTGCCACGCTGTTCAACAAGGCGCTGGAACTCGCCGAGGCGAATGTAGTCTTCGGTGTAGACCGCTCGCGCATTCATGCGGTCCAGCATCCACAATCCATTGTCCATGGCCTGGTCGAGTTTCAGGACGGCACGACGCGCGCAATCCTGTACCACCCCGACATGCGCGTTGCCATTGCCTATGCACTTGGTGCACCGGACAGGCCGCTCTGCACGCAGGTGGCGCGTCTGCATGCGGACGAACTTGGAAACCTGAGTTTTTCACCTGTCGATCGCAAGTTTCGGGCCTTCACGCTGGGAGATGAGGCGGGGCGCCGCTCGCCGAGAGCCATGCTGGCCCTGCTGGGCGCGGACGAGGTCGCGGTTTCACGGTTTCTGGTTGCCCGCGGAACGTTCGGGGATATAGTGAGTGTCCTGAGATCGGTGCTGGGCGCAACGTCTGATGCGAGCCTGCCGCCGACGGTGGAGGCACGCGTCGCTGCTGTTGAAGACGGGCGGCGTCTGGCAGAGGAGTGGTACCGGCGACAGTATCCCGGAAGTCCGGACGATCCGGAAGGAGCATGAATCCGTGCAGATTGTTGTGACTATTATTGCTTTCGTTTTCAGTTTTACACTGGCCACGCTGTTTCATGAGGGCGGGCATATGCTTGCCGCGCGTGCCTCGCACACCCAGACCGAGGAGTTCGGACTTGGGTTCGGGAGAACTGTCTGGTCCCGAACACACGGTGGAACCGTGTTCAAGATCAACGCGCTTCCCATCCTGGCATATGTCAAGATAAAGGGCATGGACTCCGACTATGACGCTCCGAACGGCTTCTACCGCAAGGGATGGTGGGCACGTCTGTTCACCATGGTCGGTGGAATGCTTGGAAACCTTGTGCTTGCCTTCCTCATCTTCAGTATCGTTTTTGCAACACTGGGAGACCCCCGTGCTTCGACAAAGGTTGGCACCGTGACCTCGGGTTCCATCGCTGAGGCCGCGGGACTCCGTGCAGACGACAATATTCTCTCGATCGATGGCGTCCCCATGAAGGACTTCGACCAGATCTCATCGGCGGTCCGGGCCAGCGAGAACCGTCAGTTGGACATTCTTGTTGACCGGCAGGGGACTCAAGTGCACGTGCTTGTTACCCCGAAGATGGATGCCGAACTTGGCTACGTGGCCATCGGCTACAGTCCAGGCTTCGTGCGGTACAATCCTCTCCTGGCAGTGTGGCGTGCGCTGCTGTTTACCGGTGAGTATGTGTCCACGTACGTCAAGGCTCTGCCCATGCTGTTCACTCGAGCGGGGGTGCAGTCGCTCACCGGACCCATCGGCATCGCACGGATGACCGGCGAGGCCGCCATGGGTGGATTCATGAGTCTGCTGTGGCTGACCGGAATAATCTCCGTGGCCATCGGACTGACGCAACTGCTTCCGATTCCGGCACTGGATGGAGGATGGGTCTTGTTCCTGCTCGTCGAAGCGATTGCGCGGCGCCGTATTCCACCTGAGCGCCAGGGAGCCATCCAGAGCGTCGGGCTGATGGTCCTTCTTGTCATCATGGTCCTCATTTCAATCAAGGATGCAGCGGGCTGGTTCGTCCACTGACAATGCCGCGTCGACGATCGCGTGTCGTGCACGCGGGACCCGTGTCAATAGGCGGCGGTGGTGCTGTGGTCGTGCAGACCATGACGAAGACGGACACGCGGGATGTTGCCGCAACGGTCGCCCAGATTCGCGACCTTGAGGGCCGCGGGTGCGAAATGGTGCGCCTTGCGGTCAAGGACCTGCCTGCGGCGGCTGCACTGAAGTCCATCCGAGCCGAGGTGGCCCTTCCACTCGTCGCTGACATTCACTTTGACCCGCGTGTCGCTCTGGCCTCGATTGCTGCAGGCGTGAACAAGATTCGACTCAATCCCTCCAACATCCGGGACCCCGCCGCTGTTCGCGACGTTGCTGCGGCGGCGAAGGCGGCGGGCATTCCTATTCGCGTCGGGGCCAACCTTGGATCCATGGACCCAAACCTCGAACCATCGGCTCGGGCGGCGGCACTCGCCGATGAGGCGCTGCATGAGGCCGCTCTTCTCGAGGAAGCTGACTTTCACGACATCGTCGTGTCGGTGAAGAGCAGCAACGTGAGGGAAATGGTGGAAGCCGTGCGTATTGTGGCTTCGAAGACCGACTACCCGCTTCATCTGGGTGTCACCGAGGCAGGGCCTCTCCGCCAGTCGCTCATCAAGAGCAGTGCTGGCATGGGCGCCCTTCTTCTGGACGGTATTGGAGATACCATCCGGTACTCCATCAGCGGAAGTCCCCTATGGGAGGTCGATGCTGCATGGACGCTCCTGACGCAACTCGACCTGCGCGTTCGTGGCGCCCGGATTGTGTCGTGTCCGACCTGCGGTCGCTGCGAAGTTGCTGACATGCTGGGCCTCGTGAATGAACTGGAGCGCCGCCTGGGGGAGATTCACAAACCGGTGACCGTGGCGCTGATGGGATGCGTGGTCAACGGCATCGGCGAGGGCAAGGTGGCGGACGTGGGCATTGCCTGCGGGCGCAATGCAGGCATCCTGTTTGTGCGCGGGAAGCCCGTCCGCAATGTTGCTCCGGCGGAGTTCGTCGATGCCCTTATCAGCGAAGCAAACAGACTCTGATACCCCCTTTACACTTTCTTGTGTTTTTCATGTTGATTTTTTTGGTTTCTCTGATACCATTGTGCTAGGTGCGGGTGGTTTCGCCGCACCAAACATTCTGTACCCAGGAAGTGCCGTAACATACGCGGACGGAGGTGGATGATGAGTATCAAAGAGAGTGTAGAGCGCACAGTTTCGCAGGCAGCGATTAACAAAGCCATCGATGAATTGAAGAAGGATCCGGACCACAATCTCTCGGGGTTCGTCGACAAGGTTGCAGGTATCGCTGAGAAACTGCCACTGCAACCGTTGTTCAAGGATCAGGTGCGCGGTGTGAAGGAACTCGTGAACAGCGATCGCCCGGGCAAACAACTGCTTGTCAATCTACTGCGGGATACGGACGCACAAGTACTCAAAACACTTGCGGGAGCATTTGTCATCGACGCGAGCTGGTTCGGGGTACGCACGCAGCGGTCTGTCACAGAGCAGGAAGGGTTCAACGTACCGTGGTTCATGCTGATAGACCCGACCGAGCGCTGCAACTATCATTGCACTGGCTGCTGGGCCGGTTCCTACCAGCAGGCCAAGGAAATGTCATTCGAGACGTTTGACCGGGTCCTGACTGAGGCAGAGGCTCTTGGAATTCACTTCGTGGTCGTTTCTGGCGGAGAGCCGACGTGTTATCCACACCTCATCGATATCTTCCAGCACCACAAGGACACAGCGTTCATGTTCTACACGAATGGCTCGCTGTTTTCCGAGAAGTTTGTGGAACAGCTGCGTACGTGTGGCAATGCCGTACCGTGCTTCAGCGTCGAAGGCTTCAGGGAGAAAACCGACGCACGCCGCGGCGACGGAGCATGGGACCGGGTGATGCTGGCCATGGATCGCTGCCGGTCTGCAGGGCTTCTCTATGGGTACTCAGTCTGTGAAACCAACGCGAACCTGGACGAGGTAACGAGCGACGCGTTTGTAGACCACATGATCGACAAGGGGGCGAAGATCGCCTGGTACTTCCAGTATGTGCCCGTCGGCCGCGAGCCTGACACGGGCCTGATGCTGACTGCTCAGCAGCGCCTGCAGTCCTACGAGCGCATCCATGCCATTCGAGCGGGCAAGGCGCTCTTCCCGGCCGATTTCTGGAATGACGGACCGTATACGGGCGGGTGCATCGCCGGCGCACGCAGATACTTCCACATCACGGCGGACGGGAACGTTGAGCCATGCGCGTTTATCCATCTCTCACAGGGTAATATCAACGACATGTCGCTCAAGGAGGCCCTGCAGCTGCCGTTCCTGTCCGAGATTCAGAAGTTCCAGCCGTATTCTGACAATCTGCTGCGTCCCTGCCTGCTTATTGACCATCCTGACTACTTCCGTAAGATTGCAGCGATGCCCGGCGTGAAGGGTACCGACGGCACTGTCGAGAACATGAGCGGACACGTCGGAGAGCATCTGGACCGGCTGTCACTGGAGTGGGAGGAAGTATCGCGTCCCGTGTTTGAGCGGGACTTTCCGCAGGCTGCACAGAAGGCGAGAGAGTTCAAGCAGCGCAAGGACGAGAATATCGCAAGCCATGGCGGAGACATGCGGGCCTTCTACAGGGACCCTGCAACTGAGAAGTAGCCAATGCGCGTACCACGCAGCGCATAAGATACGGCCTATTGTTCGAGGTGGTGAAGTGAAATGAGTGTATCGAGAGAGTTGTCCTTGAAGGGCGGGGCCACGGCCCGTCAGAAGGAATTTATCGCTTCGTTGGAGCAGTTGTGCAGGTCTGCAAGTGGTCCTGTATCGTATGAGGATGTTGCTGCAGACATGGGGGTCAGCAAGTGGACCGCCTACGACATTCTCCGGAAACTGTATGAGTGCGGTCTGGTTGAGATGGAGCATGAGGTACGCACAACCCGGGGCAGGTCTCGAGTGCTGTTTGCGCCGGCCGCGAGACTGCCAAGTGACAAACGGGAGCATGCGCAACGCGATGGTGCAGCCATCAGGCAGTGGGTTACCGACAGAGTCAAACAGTACACACGGTACGGCATTGCCCGTTCCATCACCGTGGTGATGAAACGGCTCGAGGGCGAACGCAATCCTCTGCAGATCATTCTCTACACAACAGTAATGGTGCTTGTGTTCGCTGAAGTGTTCAGTGTCGATATAGCCCGTGTCCTCGATGTTAGGGGGCTGCTGACTGGAGAAGTGTCCTCCGATGTCGCGCTGGGGGTGCTGGGCGAGGTCATGTTTTCCCTGATGCGCGATGAACAGTGGGTCATGGCCAACCTTGGTCTGAGTGCCGACCTGCTCAAACAGTTTGCGGAGTGCGGGCGCATGTTCTTTGGCGCCCTGCAGCGTGCCACAGTTCAGGACAAGAAGATTGCCGTGTCTGTGTTACAGGAGGCCCTGCTGGGTGGGCGGCCTCAGCCGGCGGTGTGACCCGCCAGGGCCAGCCGGATCAGGTTCCCAGAGAGACGCGGTCGACAGAGTTCATGGCCGTTTCACATGGACCGCTGCCAGCCCTTGCCCGGAGAATCAGGAATGCGCTGCTGTTTCTGGTTCCGACCCTGGCAATAACCGTCGTTCTGACCGTTCGGGGTTCCGGTGCGCGTGCCACGTGGAACTCACTGGTCTGGCCGGCCGTGTTGGGACTCGTCGCCCTCACCGGAATCAAGTGGGTGGTAGACACCTCGCGCTTTCGCGACATCGTTCGGGTGTGTGGGGGCGGCGTTTCGTTCTGGCGAGGGTTTGAGATTTTTCTCGCGAGCATCTTTGGCTCCAACATCACGCCCCTCTACGTTGGCGGTATCGCCACACAGGCCTACTTTCTGAGTCGGTTTGAACTGGGGGTGGGGAGGTCTGTTGCCATCGGTTCCATCTACGTGCTGCTCAATCTGGTGGTCAATGCCCTGTTCTCACTGGCGATTCTTGCCTCGCCGTCACCGCTGATGGCAGCCGGACGCAGTTCCGTCCTCGCGCGCATGGCACTTGTGGTGTTCCTGGTGACTGTCGGGGTGGTGCTCGCCGTCCGCTTCCGCGCCGGGGTGGAACATGCTGTGCGCAGAGTGCTTCGCACTCACCCTGCGGCTGTCGAACGGGTCATTTCCGGTCTCGATGACTTCTACGATGGATTCCGTCTATTCTCGAAGTCCGGGCCCGTCCTGGCTGTCCGGGTGTTCCTGCTGTCCCTGCTATCACAGGTGTTGTCCCTCATCTACGCGCCACTAGCCTTCCGGGCCCTTGGCATGACCGATACGCCGGCGTGGCAGCTTCTGTTGACTCAAGCAGGCGTACAGTTCACAAACGGTATCGGGGTGACTCCAGGCGGTATGGGCATCATTGAGGGAGTGTTCGCTCTGTTCTTCGGACCATTTGCACAGGAACAGACGGCGGCCGTGACGCTGGTCTGGCGTGTTTGGACCTATTATATCCCGAGCATCATCGGTGCGATCTTTTTCTTCGTACTGCTGCGGAGGCAGCCTACGAATGCGCCCTTAGGAGAACCCTTAAGAGAACAGCAGCGACTCTGACAGCAGTTCACGGGGAAAAACAGTCAGGACTCTCCGGATTGGCGACTACTGGCTCGCCACTGCTAGCGCCTGTTTGAGCCTCGTGCGAATGACGTCAGGGTCAAGGGCCATGAAGAGCTTGACGATCTCCGGTCCATCTTTGGCACCGAAGAGCGCTACACGGATGGGGGCGTACAATTTGCGTGGAGCAAGAGGGACGCGGTTGCGCAGGTCCTCCACCCACGCACTGACCGTTGCTTCGTCCTGACCGAAGGGAATCTCTCCAGCGTGTTCGACAAGGTAGCTAAGAACGAGCTGTGCCTCAGGCGACACTGCGATTGCACGCGAGGCCTCGTCTGCAATTGTCACATCGGAACGGACAATGTTGGCCGTGAGCCTGAACAGGTCTGGCACGACCTGTGCGTTGCCCTTCGTGAGCTCAATGGCTTTGAGAATGAGGCTTTCGTCGACACCATCGAACGAGACCGCGTACTGGTCGGCAAAGTCCTCGCGAAGAATCTCGAGCAGGTCCGATGCGGGCTTCCGGCCGAGGTACATGTGATTCATCCAAGTGAGTTTCTTCTTGTCAAAGACCGCTCCTGACTTACTGACACCCTCGAGGGTAAACTCCTTCACCAGCTCATCCATCGTGAAGAACTCACGGTCGTCCTTTGGAGACCATCCCAGCAGGACGAGGTAGTTTACCAGCGCCTCAGGGAGATAGCCTTCCATGCGGTAGTCCCCGACGGAAACTGCGCCAAACCGTTTCGACAGTTTGCTGTGGTCTGGTGCAAGAATCAACGAAACGTGCGCAAACTGGGGAACATCGAACGCGAGGGCGCGGTAGATGAAGACCTGCCGCGGGGTATTCGACAGATGCTCCTCCGCACGTATGACGTGCGAGATCTGCATGAGTGCGTCGTCGATGACGGTAGCAAAATTGTAGATGGGAATGCCATTCTGACGCGCAATGACAAAGTCGTCGAACTCCTCCGCCTTGAAACGCACCTCGCCGCGAATGAGGTCATGAATGATGACATCTTGCTCTGGAATACGCAGGCGCACTGCATACGGCTTGCCCTCGGCCAGGTTCTGTGTGATGACGTCTGCTGACAGGTGAGCGCACTTGCCACCATATCGGTAGATGCGATGCTCCGCCTCCGCCTTATGGCGCTCTTCCTCAAGCTCCTCTCTTGTGCAGAAGCAGCGGTAGGCCTTGTCCTCATCCAGCAGCTGAGCAATATAGCGGTCGTACAGAGGCTTCCGCTCCGTTTCACGATAAGGGCCGAATGCTCCACCCTTCAGGAATCCCTCGTCCCAGTCAAGACCGAGCCACCGGATGTCCGCCAGCATTGATTCTATGTTCTCCTCGGTCGAGCG
>DHFO01000015.1 GCA_002402295.1 Caldiserica bacterium UBA4822 | reverse complement strand
CCGGCTTGTACCCACTGCCAGCCGCGGCAGGGCGAAGAACAGAAGACCTGCCACGACGAACGATAGGACTGTGCCGGCCACAATGGTCTGATAGAACCCGGCGCCGAGGCGTGGAACGCGGTCAGGGAACTGGGCCACGATGAGGAGCAAGGTTGCCGTGAAAAACTCCGCGACAAGCAGGAAACCAAAGGCGAGAGAAATGGACCCAGCTGTAGACAGTACCGTGATGAAGAGAGCAATGAGAACCTGTCCCTGTTGATCGCGTGCATTCTCGGTAAGCAGGAACCTCGATAGCAGAGCCAGGAGCATCGACTGGGCCAGCAAGCTGAAAAGCTGGGTGCCAAGGATAGCGAGCGTCAGGAACCATGCAAGAGGCAGCGACTCGACCATACGACGGGTCCAGCGCCCACGCACCCGTCCTGCAAGAGGAAGGGCAACGACAAACCCCAGCGCGTACAATCCATACCACGGTTCGGCAAGGACCAGGAAACCCGTGGCAACCAGTCCAAGTGCAAAACCCAGCAGCCTGCGGGAGTCCAGCCGGCTCATGTGCCCTGGTGCAGCAGCACAATGTCCTCAACGGTTACGCTGTGCCAGGGGATTGGCGATGGGCTTCCCGGGGATGGCTGCACATCGGCCAGCAGTTCCATCGCCTCCTGCCAAGCCCAGCGGTCCTGCACGTGCACGAAGTGACCCGGAAGGGCGAGTGCCAGAGCATCGCCGGCCTCAAAGACCTGTGTAATGGCACTGGCAACCTTGGTCACGGCCGTCTCGAACGCAGCATCATCTGCCCACGCCGAACGTGCTGTCTCGAGATATACCACCGTCTCACGCTGATAGCTCGCCTCACGTTCGACGACATACGGCTTGCCACTGTGCGCCCACGCCTTCCAATCAATGGAGCGCACACCGTCTCCAGGTTGGTACCGACGCAGTGAGAAGAAATCCCCATCGCCACCACCCCGCGATTGTTCCAGGCGCTGCTCCTCGTGACCAGTCTGAACCTGGACCTGGACGGGCCACACCGCCGGGTAGACAACAAGTTCGCCTGCCGCTGCGAGTTCACGACGCATCTCAACAATGCCAAATGGAAACACGGACGACAGCGTAACGGTCGCGCCAGTGATGCGTCCACGCCTGGGGACAGTAAACGTGCCAGTCAGCTCCTGCCCCGTGCCGCCTGGAACATACGGTGCCTCGATAACGCTGGTCGTGAAACCTAGGCGTGTCTGAAACCGTGCGAAGAACAGTGGAAACCGACCTTCAGCTCGGACATGCAGGACAAGCACCGACGGCTGCCCGGCGACAACGTCCCCTGCGGCATCCAGGGACACCTGCACATGTTGAAGGTTTACGACTGATAGGATTCCCGACAGGATGAGGAACGACAAGAGACAACTGAACACAAGATACAGGAGATTGTTTCCCGAATTCACCGCCACGGCGCCGATGGACACAATCGCAAGAAACAGCAGCAGGCCGCTTCCCGTCAGACGCTCTGACCGATGACGCCGTCTGATGCGAATCTCCATGACTGTGTCAGGCGGGCGGGGGCACTCGCTCGAACACGTGATCGAGGTCCGCCTGCGCCGCCCCGCGGCGGCTACCTCGGCGCACGATACGGTGTGCAACAACAAACGGCGCCATGGTCTTGATGTCGTCAGGGACGACAAAGGCACGACCTCGCAGCAGCGCCCAAGCGCGAACAGACCTCAACAGGTCGATAGAACCCCGAGGACTCACGCCAACCTCGAAGAGGGGTTCCTCCCGCGTCGCATGCACGAATGCAACCAGGTAGTCCAGGACAGCCGGCGCGACCGTGACCTGGTCGACAGCCTCCTGTATCTTCAGCACGTCGTCCACTGTCGCCACAGGTTCCAGAGGCACACTGCGCTGACGAATTGGCCGCTCAGCGAGAATCCTCCGCTCTGCGTCAGTGTCCGGGTATCCGATAGCCATGCAGAGAAGAAAACGGTCCAGCTCGCTTTCAGGCAAGGGATACGTTCCGGCATACTCGATGGGATTCTGGGTCGCAATGACGAAGAAAGGGTCAGGAAGCTTCCACGTCGTTCCATCGATGCTCACCTGGCGGTCGTTCATCGCCTCCAGCAGGGCAGACTGCGTCTTGGGGCTCGCCCGATTAATCTCGTCCGCCATGACAATGTTCGCAAACACAGGCCCCTGGCGAAAGCGAAAGTCCCCCACACCCGACTCGAACACATTCACACCCAGAATGTCGGCTGGCAGAAGGTCCGACGTGAACTGAATCCTGCTGAATGTAGCACCGATGGACTGCCCCAGCGCCTGGGCCAGTGTTGACTTGCCGACGCCCGGCACATCCTGCAGCAGCAGGTGGCCACCTGCCATCAGCGGCACCAGCGACAGCAGCACCTCCTCGTGCTTGCCATGAATCACCGTCTCCACGTGCTCTGCCACCGCGGCGACCCGTCGCATCGCAGCTTGCAGTTGCGCTGAAACCAGGTTCATGCTCACCTGTTCACTTCCATTTACTGGACCAATCCCTTCTCTTTCAGAAACTGGTCGGCCGCCGTTTGAGGAGATCGACCCTCCACAACCACGGCGTAGTTCAAATCAATGATATCCTCCGTTGTCAACTTCGTGGTGAGGGGAGCAAGAATATCGGGAATCTCCGGGTATCTGGCGAGCACATCCTTCTGGATGCACAGCGCGGGATTGTACGGTGGGAAGAATGACTTGTCGTCCTTCAGCACCGTCAGGCCGAATTTCCTGAGCAGCCCGTCCGTGGCATATACCATGGCAACGTCGACCTGACCATCGCTCAGCGCCTGATAGGTCAGGCCTGCGTCCATGATCTTGACGCGGCTGGATGAAATCGACATACCATAGAACGCAGTGAGCGCCGGGAACCCATCGGGGCGCTGGTAGAACTCGGCATTGACGGCAAACAGCGGCGCATCCGGGTGGCCAGCCACATAGGCTGCGAGACTGGAAATGGAGTTCCCGAACTTTGCCACATCGGCCGGTCTGATTGCCAGAGCATAGGTATCGTTGAAATCGATTCGTGACACCCAGTCTATCCCATTGTCCGCAAGGTCCATTCTGCGAACGGCGTCGAACAGCTGGACCGGGTCACGGATGAGCTCTGTCTGCTTGAGATGAGTTGTCCATGCTGTCCCCGTGAATTCCACGTAGGCGTCAATCTGCTTGGAAAGAAGGGCGGTACGGATGATGAGCGTCTTCATCCCTGCCTTCTCATTGACTGTGAACCCTGCATTTCGAAGGAGCCCAGCGACCAGGGATGTCAGGACATAGCCTTCGGTAAAGTCCTTACTGGCGATGGTGATGGACTTGCCCTGCGGCGAAGAACAGCCGCTGAGGCCTACAGTGGTGACAAGTACGGCGACGAGAACAAGAGCAGCACATCGACGCATGGAAACCTCCTAGGGTACATGTAGAAGACCGCGGGGAACTATTCTTCTCTGCACAAGCGCCAACCCCACATCGGACAGGATTGCCAATCCTGCGACAAGCAGTGTGCCCGCGACAATCATGTCGGGCCGCACAACACTGAGACCGACGAAGATGATGTCTCCCAGGCCTCCCGCGCCAACCACCGACGCAACAGTCGCTGTCGAAATGTCCAGCGTTACCGTGGTACGCAGCCCCGTCATGATCGACTGGGCAGCAAGGGGAAGTTCTACGTGGACCAGGACCTGAATTGGAGTCATGCCGACACCCATGCCGGCTTCCTGCATCTCCGCGGGAACCAGAAGGAGGGCCGAGACAACGTTGAAGAGAATAGGCACAACCCCATAGAGGGACAGTGCAATGACCGCCGTCCGAGCGCCGATTCCTGTGTACACAAAGATGAGAGCGATGACAGCAATGCTCGGGATTGCCTGGGCCGCGCCGGTAATGCCAACCAGTGCCTGAGCAACTCGCTTCAGTCTCGGACGGGTAAACAGAATCCCTAAGACCAGACCGCTCACCAGGGACACCGGGACGGCTGCGCCCACGATGGACAGGTGCTGAGCAATCTTGGTACTTACTTCGGGCCAGTTCTGGGCTAGATAGCGGAACGCACTCACAGCAGGACTCGCTCCATGATGCGCACAAGCATGAGTACACTCAAGGTCCCCAGAACACCGGTGTCCCGGTCGACCACAATGGCCCGCTTGCTGCCAGATGCCAGCAACGTCCTGGCCACCTCCAGGGAGGTCGCATTGCCGCTGACGGTCTCGAAGATATACACTTCCTCACCCGGGTCGTCACACACAACCAGTCGATCCTGTTCAACGTACATTCTGATGGTGTTTCCGTTTTTGAGAACAACAAGCGAAGTATCGACTTAGCGG
This sequence comes from Caldiserica bacterium UBA4822, assembly GCA_002402295.1. Taxonomy (GTDB): domain Bacteria; phylum Caldisericota; class Caldisericia; order Cryosericales; family Cryosericaceae; genus Cryosericum. The sequence goes on along the minus strand of DHFO01000015.1, from coordinate 4,080 downwards.
GCTGCACGAGACAACGGCGCCTGCTCTGTTGAGCGCGTCACACCAAGAAGTTCCGTCACGAAGGCATTAGCCGGGTGCTCCAGCAGTTCGTGCGTCGTGTCCATCTGTACGAGATGGCCGTCGCGCATGATGGCAATGTTGTCCCCGAGTTTCACTGCCTCTCCGATGTCGTGCGTAACAAACACCACAGTCCGACGAAGGTCACTCTGAAGACCGAGGAAAAAGTCCTGCAGGCTGCGCCGGTTAATGGGGTCGATAGCGCCGAATGGCTCATCCATGAGCAGTACGGCGGGGTCCGCCGCAAGAGCACGGGCGACACCCACCCGCTGGCGCTCGCCCCCGGACAGCTCGTTCGGGTATCGGTCGCGATATTCCGCCGCCTTCAGATTCACGAGCTCCAGTAGCTCATCCGTCCTTGCCCGGATACGCTTCCTATCCCATCCAAGCAGGCGTGGAACAACTGCGATGTTCCCTTCCACAGTGTAGTGAGGAAACAGGCCGGTCTCCTGGATAACGTACCCGATGCTGCGCCTCAGCGCTATCGGATCCATGGCGGCGATGCTGTGTCCGTCGATGCGAATGTCTCCACCTGTCGGCTCGATGAGCCTGTTTATCATCTTGAGGGTGGTTGTCTTGCCACAACCCGACGGACCAAGCAGGATTGTGACAGCCCGGTCGGGTATGGTGACCGTCAGGCGATCGACAGCTGTCTTATCCCCGTAACGTTTTGTGACTGCGTTGAGTTCAATCAAGGGTCTGTCCCCTCCTGTGATGCATCCCCCGCGCCAGCCGGTTCTCGGCTCCGAGCAGTCCCGCGTTTACACCGAGGCCAAGAAGGCTAATGACCACCGTTCCCGCAAGGACCATGGAACGGTCCGCCCGGGCGATGCCTTCGAAGACAAAGTAGCCGAGCCCTCCTCCTCCAATGAGGGTAGCAATTGTTCCCATCCCGACATCCATGACAGCAGCATGACGGATGCCAGCCATGATCATCGGAAGCGAAAGAGGCAGCTTTACGCTGAGCAGTGTCTGACGGGGAGTCATTCCGATTCCCTCTGCTACCTGCACCATGGAGGGGTCGACTTGGCGGAGAGCGACCCAGGTGTTGCGCACGACAGGAAGAATCGAGTACAAGGTCAGTGCAGTCACTGCGGGGACGTTACCCGTGCCCTGTCCAACGGGAGCTAGGGCCACCACGAGCAGGGCAAAGAGTGCCAGGGAGGGAATAGTGAACAGAACGGACGCGGCACCAATGACCCATCGGGCTGCTCGGTCATGTCCGGAAACAGAGATTCCGAGCACCACGCCGATGATGGTCGCCAGTATGGTAGCCACGGTCACCATGGCCACATGCTGAAGGGTGCGCCGAACCAGTTCCGCCCCGTATCCCGCAATGAATGTCCCTGTCATGACTTTTCTCCGTGCAGTAGGTTATACGACAAATGCAGCCTAACTGCAATCGCGACGACTTGCTGAACACAATCCGGCTATACTATTCTGGGCATGACTGACAGAAAACCAAGGGGCATGTATGAATACGATTCGTACCAAGGAGCAACTGGGACCGAACGTCACGAGGTATGTTGTGGACGCGCCGTTGGTTGCCGCGCATCGCAGACCCGGGCAGTTCGTCATCATCCGGGTGTCTGACCGGGGAGAACGCATTCCGCTCACGATTGCAGACGCCGACCCGGAAATGGGAACCATCACGCTCATCGTACAGGCGGTGGGCAAGACCACGCGCCAAATGGCTATGCTGAATCCGGGAGACAGCCTGCACGACGTTGTCGGACCACTTGGCAAGCCAACCCGCATCCAGCGCTACGGAACGGTCCTCTGCGTCGGCGGTGGCATTGGTACTGCACCCCTGTACCCCATCGCGCGTGGAATGCGGGAAGCGCGAAATCGCATTATCACAGTTCTCGGGGCACGGACACGAGAACTGCTGATCCTGGAGGATGAGATGCGCAGTGTCAGTGATGAGTTGTTCATCACGACCGATGACGGTTCGCGCGGTACGAAGGGGGTCGTCACCGACGCTGTCCGCACGCTGGTGCAGTCCGGCCACCGCATTGACCAGGCCGTCGTCATCGGTCCGCCCCTCATGATGAAGTTCACATCCATGCTGACCAAGGAGCTTGGCATCCCTACGATGGCGTCACTGAACCCCATCATGGTCGATGGCACCGGCATGTGTGGTTGTTGTCGCGTCGTTGTCGGTGGCGACGTCAAGTTCGCCTGTATTGACGGACCCGAGTTCGATGCGCACCAGGTGGACTGGGATACCCTCATTCGCAGACTCGGGACCTACAGAACTGCAGAACAGGCCGCTGCGGAGCGGTTTGATCACGTCTGCCGCATTGGCCTCGATGGAGGAACCTCAGCATGACAAACGCTGAACGTCTCAAGATTCCACCTGTGGCAATGCCAGAGCAGGAGCCAGCTGAACGTATTCACAACGTTCGCGAGGTCCCCTTGGGCTTTACTCCCGAAATGGCCAGGACCGAGGCACAGCGGTGTCTGCACTGTGCCAACCAGCCATGCGTCGAAGGTTGCCCGGTGGGTGTGCGCATTCCAGAATTCATCAGGGCAGTCGAAGCCGGCGACGAAGCGTCCGGCATTGCCATCATCAAGGAGACGAACCTGCTCCCGGCCATCTGTGGACGTGTCTGTCCCCAGGAAGAGCAGTGTCAGGAGAACTGTACGGTGGGCAAGAGCCACAAGGACATTGGCCAGGCAGTCCAGATTGGCAAGCTCGAACGATTCCTCGCCGACTGGGAACGTGAGCATCATGCTGCCGTCGTTCCCCGGCTGCCGCCTGCTACAGAAAAGCGAGTCGCGGTCATCGGCAGTGGTCCGGCGGGTCTAACCGTGGCAGGCGATCTTGCCAAACTTGGTTATATTGTCACTGTCTTTGAGGCACTACATAAGCCGGGCGGGGTTCTGGCGTATGGCATTCCGGAGTTTCGGCTTCCCAAGGAGATCGTCGACGCGGAGGTGGCAAACCTCACCCGCCTCGGCGTCAACTTCCAGTACAATACGGTCATCGGCAAGTCCCTGACCATCGACGAGGTCCGCCACACGTATGACGCGGTCTTCGTCGGCAGTGGAGCTGGGTTGCCCAACTTCCTGCACATTCCAGGGGAGAATCTGCTGGGTGTGTATTCTGCAAACGAATACCTGACGCGTGCGAATCTCATGCACGCCTACGACGAAGACTCGGATACACCCATTCTACGGGGAAGGTCGGTCGCAGTTCTGGGAGGAGGCAATGTAGCCATGGACTCGGCACGTACTGCCCTGCGACTGGGGGCTCACCGTGTCATGGTCATTTACCGCCGTTCCGAGCAGGAGATGCCCGCGCGCAAAGAGGAATACCACCATGCAACCCAGGAAGGAGTCGAGTTTCACTTTCTGGAGAACCCTCTCGAGATTCTCGGGGGAACCGACGGGTGGGTCACGGGCCTCACGGTGCAGAAGATGCAGCTGGGCGAACCGGACGCCTCTGGGCGCAGGCGCCCTCTACCCATCGCGGGCCAGACGAGCAACGTGCCCGCCGATGTGGTCGTCGTCGCAATCGGCAACAACCCGAATCCGCTGATTCCAGCTGCTCTGCCTGGCCTGCAGGTCAACCAGCATGGCGGCATCGTGACAAACGAAGACACGATGGAGACGTCTGTGCCAGGCGTTTTCGCTGGCGGAGACATCGTCCTCGGGGCGGCGACAGTGATTCTCGCGATGGGCCAGGGACGTAAGGCGGCGCGTGCCATCCATGCCTACCTGTCCTCCCGCAGCGCGGTATCAGGCTGACAGAAGACCAGCAACTCCGCCCAGGCCATCCACGCTCTGCGCACAGGCGACAGCCGTGCTGTCCTGCGTTCCACAGCACGTCGGGGTGTTTCTGGCTTGCATTCACGCGTGTCTGGCAGACAATGAAGCAGAGAGGATTCTTTCAAGGAGGCCGGACATGGCCGACGAACCGTTGTTCGACAGCAGGGCCGACACATATGACAGCTGGTACACGACCCCTCTGGGCGCGTACATCGATGAGCTTGAAAAAAACCTTGTCTTCCGGCACCT
>DHFO01000048.1:4643-4791 GCA_002402295.1 Caldiserica bacterium UBA4822 | reverse complement strand
TGGCCGTCGAGCGCATGGCGATGATACCGACGCCACCCTTGGACATCGTGGCTCCGCGGTGCATGTCCAGCTGGCCTCCCGTACCTGTGTACTGCATGGGGCCGAAGGATTCGGAGCAGACCTGCCCTGCCAGGTCAACCTGCAGGGC
>DHFO01000048.1:0-4585 GCA_002402295.1 Caldiserica bacterium UBA4822 | reverse complement strand
TGGGTCCCCATGATGAACGCGCCAATGGTCTTGCCTTTCCACAGCGTCTTCCTGCTGTTGGTCACGACACCCGCCTCGATGAGGTCCGCCATGCCCTCGGTAATCATTTCCGAATGCACGCCGATATCTTTCTTGTCCACCAGGAAGCGTGTGATGGCGTTCGGGATACCACCGATGCCCAACTGAATGGTGGCCCCGTCCGGAATCAGCTCTGCAACGTGGCCGCCGATGAGCCGCTCCACCTCACTGGGTTCGATGGGTGGAAACTCAAGGAGCGGCGCATTGTGCTCGACCACGAAGTCGACGTTCCTGATGTTGATGGCGGTGTCGCCATAGGTTCTGGGAAGGTTTTCATTGATCTCCAGGATGACCATATCCGCCTGCTCTATCATTTCCCGCTCGTAGACCAGGTTCAGCGACAGCGACATGTACCCGCGGGCGTCCGGAGGCGTCGCCGTGCCCATGAACACGTTGATGTGCTCGGCTCTAAGCTTCTCCGTCCCCGCACTGTGCAGGTTATTCGGGATGAAGGTCGCCAGACCCCTCTTGTACAGGTCCTTTTCCGGGCCGCCAAAGTACCAGTCCTCGAGCAGGAAGGGGACGTCGTCGCCCTTGCCGACGTCGTGCAGGAACTCATAGTCCTTGAGCAGCAGGCACGCGATGATCTTCACGCGCCGGACCTTATCCTTGATCGTATGCAGGGTGGACAGAAGTCCCGGCGGCTGAGCCGCCGCCATGGCAACGACCACCTTGTCATCCGAGTGTATCTTGCCGACCGCCTCTTCCAGCGAAATCAGTTTCTTCCTGTACTCATCCGTGTAGGTCATTCCGTCTCCTTCAGGACTCCCCTGACGCCGTGCATGACATACTGCAGCATGGAAAGCACGGCACGGTCGTCCAGCTGCTGTCCCTTCTCGATGACATACCACCGGATGCCGACTGTGTGTCCTGCTCCCATGAGGGCGTAGGAGAGCAGCAGAGGATGGATGTCGATGATTTCTCCGCGCTCGATGGCAACGTCCAGGCCGCGCGCGTACGGCTCTGCGATCTTCTGATAATAGGAGATTCCGACGGACTTCTCGACGAACTCTGCCTCCCGCACGATGCGGTAGTCCTCGCCGCGGTCCTCAAACACGTCGAAGAATGCCTGAAACCCGGCATTCTCTATCTCCCGTCGGTCGATGTAGGGGCGCGCATATTCGGACGAACATGCCCTCAGCAGGTGATTGACACGGGACACGAGCTCGGCCAGCATCTCCTTCTTGCTGTCGAAGTACAGGTAGATAGTTCCCAGGCCCACGCCCGAGGCGCGCGCGATATCTGTTGTGTGCGTCTTGTGGTAGCCATTCTCGCCGAACAGGCGTTCCGCGGCCAGTAGAATGTTCCTCCGCGTCAGCTCGCCCTGTGTCGCGGCTGGCTTCTCCGGGTCGACCCACCGCTTGCGCGGCAGTATGTAGGGTACGAAGTCGCCCCGTGCGTCGATGCCGTTCAGAACCATGGGGACAATGTCCTCCGGCACCATGCCCGAGCCGTTCCCCCACAGCAACGACTGGATCACCACAAAGTAGATACTTCCCACAATGGCATAGGCAACTGTCTCGGTGTCGATGTCAGGGCGTGCCTTCTTGCCAAGGCACGCCCTGATGGTGCCTGTCAGCTGCCGGTAGTAGGCTTTCGCGAGCGTCAGATTGACGAACTCGATCTGACGGAACGTATCGTAGAGAGCTGTGTTGTCACGGATCGTTGAGACGTACGCGCGGACAATGTTGGCGATGTTGTCTGAGACGCTCAGACGCTCGTCGACCGCCGCTGCAACGTTCTCGACCATCATGTTCTTGAACGTGACAGCGAGCTCGTTGTAGATTGCTTCCTTGTTGTCAAAGTACTTGTAGATGCTGGCGGGCGTAATGCCGATGCGCGCGGCGATACTCACAATGGAACTGTCCTGGAAGCCGTTCTCGCGGAAGACCTGGGTGGCCCGCTCAAGAATCTGCTGCTTTGTCCGCTGGCCCTTGCTCAAGCGTGCCTCATTATCCACGCTGATGACCGCTCCTGAACCTGGCAGAAATCCTGTAACCTATCTCAGAGAGCCCCCTTGGCAGGAAGAGGACGACAAGCAGGAGAATGACGCCAAACAGCACGCCGGTCAGCATTTCCAGCCCGGAGCCCATGAGGTTCCTCACGAAGACCCACAGCAGCGAGCCCAGGACGACACCCCAGACCGTCCCCATGCCGCCGATGATGGTGATGGCCAGCAGGTTGATGGAAAGGTCGAGCCCGAAGTTGCCCGTATTCAGGTAGCTGACCGAGTGCGCGTACAGGACGCCGGCAAGTCCCGCGAATGCCGAGGCAAGCACGAACGCCAGCAGCTTGTAGCGAGACGCATTGATTCCCACGGCGACGGCTCCCGTCCCGGAGTCGCGCATCGCCTGCAGTGCCATGCCGCTCTTGCTGCGAATGAAGTTGCGCGTCACAACGACGGTAAGCAGCAACCCCGCGAGAATCAGGTAGAACTGCGAGAGCGAACTTCCAAACGTGAAGCCGAACAGGGACGGCGCCGGAATGTTCCTCAGTCCGTAGTCGCCCCCCGTGATGCTGAGCCTCTTGATGATGTCAGTCACAACGTTGCCCAGCGCCAGCGTCGCGATAGCAAGGTAGAACCCCTGCAGGCGCAGTGCGGGAAACCCGATAACCAGCCCGAACGCGCAGGACAGGGCCACTCCCGCGAGCAGGGCGATACCGAACGGTACATGAAGGACGGTGACCAGCACGGCGGATGTGTAGCCGCCAACCGCCATGAACGCGGCGTGCCCCAGCGATATCTGTCCTCCGATGCCCATGAGCAGGTTGAGTCCCTGCGCCGAGATGGCGTAAATCATCGACAGGTTGAGGGAGTAGACCAGCGAGGGCTTCTGTCGCAGCACCACGGGAATGAGCAGGGCAAGGACAAGCACAAGGAAGGGTGCGTACTTTTTCATCTACGCCCCCCGTGCCGCCCGCCTGCCAAAGAGGCCTTCCGGCAGGAACAGGAGCACCACGACAACAAGAATCAGTGAGAAGCTGTCTTTGATCTGGGGAACATAGTACGCGACCAGGTTCTCCATCACGCCCAGCAGCAGCCCGCCCACAACGGCGCCGACGACCGAGTTCATGCCGCCCAGCACCGCGGCGATGAACGCCTTGAGCTGAATGACAATCATGAACCCTGGTTCCAGCGAGAGTTTCGGCGCAACCATGATGCCTGCGAGCCCTGCAAGTCCGAAGCTCGTTGCCCAGATGAAGACGTAGATGCTGCGCACAGGAATCCCAAGCAGTTTCGCGGCGTATTCGTCCTCGGCAAGGCTTCGAGAGGCAATGCCGATTTTTGTCCTGTACAGGACAACGAACAGGACAAAGACCACAACACCGGCCACCGCCAGAGACAGCAGGTCCTGCCGGTCCAGAATGGCACCGAGCACATGCACGGGATCACCCTGGAGCGCCGGTGGAAACAGCAGAGGAGTCGTCCCGAAAAAGTACCCTGCGAGACCCTCCAGAATCATGGTGAGAGCAAGGGTAACAATAAGCATGCCAAGATACGACGTCGTCTTGCGGACCTTGGCCATGAGGCCGCGCTCGAGGAGGGCACCCAGCAGCAGCCCGACCAGCACGACAGCCACAATGGCGACCGGGTAGGAAACATGCCGCATGAGCAGGGCAAATGCGATAAAGGCCAGGAACATGCCCATGTCCCCCTGCGCGAAGTTCATGACGTTGGTGGTCGACAGGACAAGCACAATGCCCATCGCGGTCAGGCTGTAGATCGAGCCTGTGGCAAGTCCTCTAAAGACGAGCGTCCACATTTCTTCCTCCCAGGTACAGCTTCTGAACCTCCGGGTTTTCACGCAATTCCTCGGAGGCTCCTGCCAGTTCGACGGTTCCATTCACGAGAACATATCCCCTGTCCGAGATTTCGAGCGCCTTCCGCGCGTTCTGTTCGACCAGAAGCACACCGAAGCCATGCTCTTTGGCCAGTCCGCGGACAATGGCGAAAATCTCCGAAGTGACGATTGGGGCAAGACCGAGAGATGGCTCGTCCAGGAGCAGCACCCGGGGGTTGCCCATCAGCCCGCGGCCCAGAGCCAGCATCTGCTGCTCTCCGCCGGACAGCATGCCTGCCCTCTGGTGCAGACGTTGCTTGAGGACTGGGAATGTCCGCAAGACGAAGGCCATGTTCTCGCTGTTCTGGGCAACACTACCGAAATAGCCACCCAGAATGAGGTTGTCCTGTACCGTGAGGTTCGGAAAGATATGACGCCCCTCTGGCACATGCACCACGCCACGCCGTACAACCATTGACGGTTCCATGCCGCCGATAACGACACCGTCGAGCGTTATAACGCCTTCCATTGGGCAGAGAATCCCGGAAATGGTCTTCAGCAGCGTGGTTTTTCCCGCCCCGTTGGACCCGAGGATCGCGACGATCTCTGCGGACTCCACCCCGATCGAAATGCCATGGAGAGCCTCGATAGGGCCGTAACTGACGTGGAGCTTCTCGATGTTCAGCATCAGTTGACCCCTAGGTACGCTTCGATGACGTCCGCGT
>DHFO01000035.1 GCA_002402295.1 Caldiserica bacterium UBA4822 | reverse complement strand
GTTCCGACGATTGTCAGCGGGACGACGATGGTGCCCATTCGCTTCATCTCCGAGGCGTTTGGTGCCGAGGTTGTCTGGACCGATGCGACGAAGGGCATCACCATTACCTACCCCAAGCCCTGAGGTCGACAGTGCAGACTGACTGAACAGCACGTCGGAAGTACGTGCAGATATCGCCCCACTCCAGAACCGAGGTGGGGCGATGGCATTTCTGCGGCAGGGGTCACGCTGTACGGTCTAGAAGCGTCCCCCCGTCAAGGCCTGCCGGTGGGCGTCGCCTGCGTCGTTTCCTCCGGCGCGCGCCATGGCTCCGCGGTACCATGCAGGCGTGCAGGGAGCCCAGCGTGTGGACAGGAACCTGGCGCCGGTTGCGCTACAGCAGGGTCCACGGAACAGCTGCAATGTTGCGGGCCAGATGCGTGACACGCGTGCCGGCGCGGATACCGGGCAGACAGCCGGTGAACAACACTTTCTGGATATCGGGGGCGACAGACGTGTCCTGTTCTGGTGGCAGGGTACCGTTCAACAGGTCGAGTAGCCAGGACGGCTTGCCCGCGCCATGCCACTCGCTCCACGTAGGCTGGCGCAGGACACTGTACCCCGCACGTCCTGCCAGGCTCTCGTGGATTTGCCGGAGCAGGAGGAAGTTTGCAGAACCGCTCAGGACGAAGCGGCGCGATCGACCGTCGTCGACCGCTTTCTTCACGCTGATGAAGAGGTTGGGCACACGCTGTTCCTCGTCGATGACCATTCGGTCTGCCTGATTGACAAACCCCTTGGGATCATCGTACGCCTGCGCCATCGTGGCCAAGTCGTCCAGGTTGACGTGCAGGTTAGTCGGCGAACATCGGCTCGTTGGACAGAAGGGTACTCTTCCCGGTCTGCCGGGCTCCAGTGAGGGCCAGAGTGGGGAAGACGTTCTCTGAAAGCTTCAATCGATCGGTCATCCAGCGCGTCTTGTACATTCGCGTCAGCTCGTGATGCCATTGGCATCATCTCATGCCGAACTTGTACACCCAGCTGGAATTCCTGCAAGGTCAATCGTCAGCTCAACGGAAACTTGTAGTAGGCTTCAGGAGTAAGAGATGTCTACTGCAGGCTTCACGCTGGAAGAAATGGATTCCACTCTGCACAGACGCGACTTGTTGACGTGTAGCATTCTTGGAGCCGTCCCGAGAATGTTACAGTACGACGGTCAGCGGAGGGCGTCGTCCAGGAGCTGCATGAGTGTGTCGCGGCGCGCCAGGAAGGTCCCCTCGGGGACAAAGTGCATAGTGGTTGTGCCGACGGTACGTTGAGCGACGAAGTCGCGCGTCACGACGACTGCGTGACGAGGATGGGTGTTTTCGACCAGCCGCGCGAGGCCGCCCGGGAGGCTGGGCTCGCTGAAATGAGTGTCCTTGACCTCGATGGGCAAGATGCGGTCACCGCGCGTCACAACGAAGTCGACCTCGTCCGCGGTCCCCTTGGCACGCCAGTAATGCAGTTCGTCCGTCGCAGGCAGGACCTTGAGGAGCTCCTGGAACACAACCTGTTCGACGACGTGACCGCGGTCGGTTCGGCTGTCGAGGGCGGCAAGGCTTGGCACGGCGCTGTTCCTCATGCCGCAGTCCACGAAGTACGCCTTGGGCGTCTTGCGCAGTCCGGTCAGCTTGTTGCTTGAGAACGGCATGGCCAGCTCACAGACATACGTTCCCTGCAGCATAGCGACGTAGTGACGAACGGTCTCAGACGACGACCGAACCTCGCCCGCTAGTCCCTCCCAGGTCATCTGACTCCCGACCTGCAGTGCGAGTGTCCTGACGAGCCGGTTGTACACATCGGGACGACCGACGCGCAGGAACTGAGACACGTCACGAGCGACGTACGTGTCGTAGATCTGGCGCAGTTGTTCGGTGCGCTCGGCTGCGGACGGAGCCGTGACAACAGCAGGGTAGCCACCCCAGACAGCAAAGTCGACAAACAGGGGCACAAGTGACTCGCCATACAGTCGGTGAAATGCATCAAAATCGCCGTCATTTCTGCTGACTGCCGGGATGTTCTGTTGGACGATGTCGCTGAACGACAGCGGATACAGGATGAGCTCGCGTGACCGCCCGACCAGGTGCTCACGGGTTGTGCTGCGGATCTCCAGCGACGATGAACCGGACACGACGAGCTTGATGCCGGCGCCCAGATCATACAGAACCTTCAGGGCCAGACCGGGGTTCGGCAACCGCTGGACTTCGTCGATGAGGATGTAGGCGCGCGGGCCACTTTGAGCGTCACGCAGGAATCGCAGGAGGTCTCCCGGGCTACTAATGAGCTCGGCTTCCCCGGGGTCGTCCACGCTGAAGTAGAAGATGTCGGCGGCGGGCACGCCATTTGCAAGCAGCCGCTGGACGAGCATGGACAGCAGGGTCGTCTTGCCAGCCTGCCGTGCCCCGGTGACGACGACAACGTACGGGTTGTCGATCCAGCCGGCAAGCGTTTCCAGCTCACGGCGTGGCAGCCAAGAATGCTCGAATGGACGACCGGTACGCCACGGATTGCGCATGTTAAAGATCTCAATGTTCATCGCGGATAGCTCCTCTACCTAATCCAAGCATAGCATTGTCCGACCAAATGACAATGGCCCTCGTCATTTGGGCCGACCAAATGACAGGTTGTCTCGTCATTTGGTCGACTGAACTCCAATAGGAGCTGTTAGAGCGAGTGTCGGCCTTCACTGATATGGGGTCAGCTGCTGTAACGGGGGACAGACGTAGTTGTTGTAACGTACTGACGCCCGATGGAAGAAAGGCTGGATTCCCGCGCAGGCGGAAATGACAGACAATTCGTCGTTCGGGCGGGGCGGAAACCTTCCGGGTGCGTTCTGGACGTATCCACAAGCAGGACTATAACTACGCGCTTGACATTTCTGTGAGTAATTGGTATATTAAGTACCAGTAGACAACATAAGTGTCAAGAGAGAGGTTGAGATGCGAGTTCGACAGTTCATCGATACCCATAGCGTGTTCACGTACCGTGAATTTGCGTTGGCTCATGACGGCGATGTGCCGTCAGCAAGGCAAACGCGTGATGCCCTGCTGAGCCAGTACGTTCAGACCGGTCGTCTCGTCAGAGTCCGTCGTGAACTCTTCGTTACGGTGCCTCCAGGCATCGACCTTGCCACAGCAGCCGCCGACCCCATGACCGTCGCTGCCAAGATGGCCACCGATGCTGTCCTGGCCTACCATACGGCACTCGAGTACCATGGGGCTGCATACGCTATCCACAGTCGCCTGACATATCTGACCAGTGTGGGTCAGCGTGCATTGGTGTTCCAGGGCATCACCTATGCTCCAGTGCCATTCCCTCGCCTGCTGGTGAATGGTCATCAAGAGAACATGATGGTTGATGAAGGCTTCCGAGGTACCACGCTGGTCCGTGTCACGTCGCGCGAGCGCACGCTCGTCGATGTCCTCGATCGGGTCAGCCTGTCCGGTGGCTGGGAGGAAGTATGGCGGTCTCTGGAAGTGATGACCTCCCTGGATCTGGAGTCTGTGGTCACATACGCGCTGGCATTGGGGAATGCGACAACAATCGCCAAGGTCGGGTTCTTCCTGGAACAACACGGTGGCCAGTTTGCGGTGGGCAATGGCATTCTGGAGCGTTTGCGGACCCGCGTTCCGCGCGGTCTCCACTATGCCGATCGAGGCCGGGCCTCCGCGGGACGCCTGGTGGAACAGTGGCATCTGATCATGCCGGTCACCGTTCTCGATAAGGACTGGGAGGAGGACAGGTGAGACTGAGCCACGACATTCTGATGGCAGACGCTGGCGCAACCGGCTTCCGCCCCGAGATCCTGGAGAAGTGCGAGTTGCTGCTCAGCCTTCTGCAGGGCCTGGTCGATGATCCCTTTCTTGGTCCTCGACTAGTGCTAAAGGGAGGCTCTGCACTCAACCTGTTCGTGTTCGACGTTCCTCGACTTTCCCTGGATGCTGACATGAACTATGTCGGAGCTGCCGATGTTGGGACAATGGAGACCGAACGACCGCTGGTTGAAGCCGCCATCCGCAGCGTCTGCCAGCGCGAGGGCTTCAGGATAGGCCGGACTCCGGACAAGCACGCGGGAGGGAAGTGGCATTTGGCATACGCATCCGCATTGAGCGGCAGCGCGGAGCTTCAACTCGATGTCAATTTCATGCTGAGGGTCCCCTTGTGGCCAGTTGTTGCCAGCGATTCCAGGACTCTTGGACACGCAGGCGCTCACCACGTACCTGTCCTCGATGTCAATGAGTTGGCAGCAGGCAAGCTGGCAGCTCTGCTGAGCCGGCATGCAAGTCGTGACCTGTTCGATGCGCATCAGGTGCTGGCGAGTAACCTGCTGAACCCAGAACTGCTGCGCATCGCCTTCGTCGTATATGGGGCAGCGAACCGGGTAGACTGGCGCACTGTGGCCATACGTGACATCTTCTTCGAGGGGCGCGAACTGCGTGACCAGCTTATTCCGGTCCTCCAGCAGTCTGGGGGAATCGAGCACGTCCGCGACTCGTTCGCCGAACACCTCCTGGATGAGACGAGAGCGATGCTCACGACCGTCCTGCCGCTGCGCGAACGCGAGCTGACGTTTCTGGAGTCACTCCTGGGTGACGGAATCGTGGACGCTTCGCTCCTGACGGACGAGCCGGTCCTCAGAGAACGCATCCAAGCACAGCCAGGGCTGCACTGGAAAGCGCTCAACGTGCGCAAGATGCTTGGATTTTGATATAGGGTCAGCTGGCAAATAACCCCCGAGCCCAAGGATGTTTTTGTATCCGAGGGTGTTCTGCATGTTTTCTCAATGCGAGGGGTGCTTCTGAGGGGTGCGTCTCGCAACGTGGTAGGTGCGCTGGACCGACACTCTTGGCTGCAATTGGTGACGCAAGAAAGCCTCGTCGGCAAGTGATTCACTCAGCGTCGCGTGGCGGAAGGAGCCCAAGGGTAAGGTAGCCAAGTCGTAAAGATCCCGCGGCCGCACTCGCTGGAAGAGCGACCGAGTCTTCTCGGCGACGATCTCTTCAAGCGAATATGCTGGGAGCAGTACCCCGGAGCCGAGAGGCGCTTGGACGTGATCAAGGGCATGTTCAAAATGAGTGATGTCGAACTTGACGCGCTGGGTCAATGTCGAACTCAATCTCGATGAAACGATCAGGTGCGCATCGAGCGCTTCTTCGCCGACCACGTTGCGAGTCTCGCGCACAGTGAGACTTCGCCTG
>DHFO01000005.1 GCA_002402295.1 Caldiserica bacterium UBA4822 | reverse complement strand
GTTGTGTCAGAATCACGGGGCCCTGCGCCGTGACAGCAATCGTATGCTCAAAATGAGCGCTCTTGTTTCCGTCCACCGTTACGACTGTCCAGTCGTCGTCCAGAACGCGAACGGCACTCCGGCCAGCGTTCACCATAGGTTCGATCGCGATTACCAGACCCTGAACGAGGACAAGGCCAGTCCCGGCCCTTCCATAGTTCGGTACCTCAGGATCCTCATGCAGTTCCCTGCCAACCCCGTGACCAACATAGTCACGCACGACACTCATGCCCTGCTCTTCAACTACCAGTTGAACGGCGCGTCCCACATCTCCAAGCCGGGCTCCCACGTGCACTGCGTCGATACCGGCATAGAGGCTCCTTCTTGTCGTTTCCATCAGTTTGTCGTCCTGAGGCGAAACCTTGCCGCACGGAACCGTAATGGCAGAATCCGCGTAGAAGCCCTCATAGATAAGACCCAGATCCAGTGAGACAATATCACCGGATTGAAGGACCCGCCGACCTGGGATTCCGTGGATGACCTGTTCGTTGACAGAAACGCACAGCGTTGCAGGATAGCCTCCATAATGGAGAAACCCTGGCTTGGCACCCCGCTCGCGGATGCGTACTTCTGCTGCATGGTCGAGCTCCTTCGTGGTTACGCCCGGAGCGACCAGTTGGCCGACCTCGTACAGGACGTCGCCCAGAATGGCACCGGCAACCCGCATCTGTTCGATTTCGAGCGGTGACTTAAGCCGGATCATTCAGTGCCTCCTGGATTTCTGAGAAGACGGCTTCGGGATCACGAGTCCCGTCAACAACCACGAACTTGCCCTGCGCAGCATAGTAACTGCCAAGAGAGCGCGTGATTCCTTCATATGTCGCGATCCTCGTTTGCACGCTCTCCTCGCGGTCATCTTCGCGCTGGATCAGCGGCGAGCCGCAGATATTGCACAGCCCGTCCTTCTCCGGACGCGAGTAGTAGATGTTGTAGGTACTTCCATCGGCAGGACAGACCCGGCGTCCCGAAATCCTCTGAAACGCCGTCTCCACGGGGATATCCACGTCTACAACTGCCGTCAAGCTTAGGTTTTGCTTTGCCAGATACTGATCGAGGAATGTGGCTTGAGCGACCGTCCTCGGGTACCCGTCCAGAACAAAGCCTGCTTGCGCCCCCTGGGTCGACAGAAACGATTCGGCGACGATGATGTTCACATCTTCGTCGCTCACAAGACCCCCAGCATTGATCTTGGTCGCAATCTCAGCGGGCAACTTACCTTCCCGCCGCAGATTCCGGAAATACTCACCACTCGAAAAGGTGGGCACCCCGAACTTCCCGGCAATAAGAGCCGCCTGAGTGCCCTTTCCCGACCCTGGCAAACCCAACAGGACAATACGCGGGTGACGCACCATTACTTCATGAACCCCTTGTAGTGACGCATCATCATATATGCCTCTATTTCCTGAACGGTCTCAAGTGCAACGCCAATAATGATTAGAAGAGAAGTCCCGCCAAAGGCGAAAGCGGGAATCTGTTGATTCCGCATTGCAATATTGGGAACGATTGCAAGGAATGCAAGGAAAATAGCGGTGGGCAGCACAATCCTGTCCAGCACGTTTTTGATGTACTGGGCGGTTGCTTCTCCAGGCCGTACCCCAGGCACATAGCCGCCATATTTCTTGAGGTCATCAGCGATCTGAGCGGGGTCGTAGGTGATTTCAGTATAGAAGTATGTAAAGAAGACGATCAAGACTGCAAACACCACATTGTGCACGACCGTGGCCGAATTGGTCAGCGGCTGCGCAATCTTGATATAGAACCATGATGTAGACCAGAACTGTGACACCGTAGCCGGGAACATCAACACCGTCGAAGCGAAGATGATGGGCAGTACGCCAGCCTGCACGAGTTTGAGCGGAATGTAGGTCGACTGACCACCATAGACTTTCCTGCCGACGACGCGCTTGGCATACTGGACCGGTATCTTCCGTTCACCCTCGTAGGCAAAGAGAGCCAGCAGGAGCAGCACCAGCGTACCGACGATGCCTCCCACTAAGCCGAGGATACTCAGGGACTGCGCCTGAGTCAGCCTGAACGCCTGCGCGAGTCCGACGGGAATGCGGCTCACGATGCCCGAGAAGATGATCAACGATACGCCGTTTCCAATCCCTTTTTCGGTCATCATTTCACCGAACCACAGTACGATATAGGACCCTGCCGTAAGGCTCAGCACAATAAGAAGCTTGGTAAAGAAGCCCGTGTTCGAAAGGTACTTCTGGAAAATGGCGACAACTCCAAATGACTCAATAATGCCCAGACCCAGGGTAAGGTAGCGGGTGTACTTCGCTATTTTCCGCTGGCCCTCCTTCCCGCCCTCCTTGCGCAGTTCCTCAAGAGCAGGAATGACCGACCCCAGCAGCTCCAAGATAATCGAGGCGTTGATATAAGGCAGGACGCTCAGAGAGAAGATTGAAAAGTTAGCAATACCACCGCCGGAGAAGAGGTCAAGCAGTCCGAGGAACCCACCCTGCCCAACCAGCTGGGCAACTGCGGCGCGGTCGATGCCGGGGACTGGAATGTACGACCCCAGACGGATTACCACGAACATCAGAAGGGTGAAGAATATCCTGTTACGAAGTTCAGGAAGCCTGAAGGCTTTCCGCAGCGTTTCGAACATCAGACGACCTCGCAGGTCCCGCCGGCTTTCTCGATCTTGTCACGAGCCGAGGCCGAAAAACCGGAGGCCCGGACTTGCACCTTCGTCGTCAGTTCTCCGTCCCCAAGAACCTTGACAGGCCCATTGTAGAGTGCATTGAGGTCGAGGGGCTGCTCACCTTCGTAGCCCTCGAGAGCACCCACATTCACGGCAACATAGACGGTGCGGGTCGGTGGTCTGAATCCCTTCTTCTTGGGAAGCCGGCGATACAGCGGTGTCTGCCCGCCCTCGAATCCAACGCGCTTGCTGCGTCCTGACCTTGCCTTGGCGCCCTTCCTGCCGTACCCACTCTGTTTGCCCTTGCCGCTGCCAGCGCCGCGACCAACAGTTTTCTTACGGTCAATGAAGCCTTCCGGCCGCGTCATCTCGTTCAGTTTCATACATGCGCCTCCGAGCCACGAGATTCTGCAGCAGCGTACTCCCGCCGCCGAAGGTCGCGCATCTGACTCATGCGTTCGATGTCCCGCAGCCCATCCATTGTGGCAGTGGCCAGAGAAATCGCATTGGAACTGCCCAACGATTTCGTAAGCACATCCTGCACGCCTACCTTCTCCATGATCTGACGCACGACACCGCCAGCAACAATACCAGTGCCGTTAATGGCGGGCTGCAGAAACACCCACCCGGCTCCCGTCCGCGTCTTGGTCGAGAACGGCAGTGTGGTTCCCTTCAACGTTACCGTCACGAGATTGCGCTTCGCAGCGACGACGCCCTTCTGAATCGCCTGTGGAATCTCAACGGCTTTGCCAATGCCGATGCCAACCTTACCCTTCTTGTTGCCCACGACGACCAGAACTCTGAACTTCATCTTCTTGCCGCCCTTGACGACCTTGGTGACACGGTCGATATTGATAACAGATTCTTCGTATTCCTTGGGCTCAAACGTACGTCTTGGCACAGCTTCCTCCTAGAATTCCAATCCTGCAGCACGGGCAGCTTCGGCCAATGCCTTGACACGACCATGGTATGAGTGACCGCCACGATCAAAGGCTACTGTCTTGATTCCAAGCGCGAGCGCCTTCTCGGCAATGTCCCGGCCGACAGCCTGGCAGGCAGAGGCATTCGTGGCAGTGCCCATAGAACCGTCCGCTTGGCCCTTGAGGTTGGACGCTGCAGCGAGTGTGATGCCCTTGCTGTCATCAATGAGCTGCGCGTAAACATGCTTCAAACTGACGAAGATGGCAAGCCTGGGGCGTTCCGTCGTTCCGGCTACCTTCTTCCGTATTCGAGTATGCCGTCTCTTGCGCGCTTCTTCTCTATCATGTGTGCTAATCATGGTTCCCCCTACGCTCCAGACAAGGCTTTCTTGCCAGCCTTGATTCTGACTTTCTCGCCAACGTACCGAATGCCCTTGCCCTTGTAGTGGTCAGGCACCCGCACCTTGCGCACGTTCTGGGCAAACTGCCCTAGCCCCACGGCATCAGCGCCAGTCATGAGAATCTTGACATTGTCCGTGACCTCGACCCGCACTCCCTCTGGAATCTTCATGGCGACCGGGTGCGAATGGCCGACAAACAGCATGAGGTTGCCACCGTCTACTGCTCCTCTGTACCCGACGCCGACGATTTCAAGGTTCTTGGTAAACCCGTCAGACACTCCGTGGACCAAATCCGCGAAGCGGGCAGATGTTGTCCCATGCATCACGTTGAGGGACTCCTGATACTCGGGATCCAGGACGAACCTGACCTGGTCCCCGGAGAGCTCAAAGCTTATGTGTTCGGGCACGTCAATTGACAGCGAACCACGGGGCCCCGCGACAGTCAGTCGGCGTCCGTCCTGTGTCACTGTAACGCCGGCAGGAATCCGGGTGACTCTATTTCCTATTCTCGACATGGGTCCTCCTTACCACACGAAGCAGATGACTTCGCCGCCGAGCCCCTCTTTCCGAGCTTGCATGTCAGTCATGAGTCCCTGTGGAGTGGAGATGACGGCCATGCCCGCACCCATGAGTACGCGCGGGACCGCATCTTTCTTCACATAGATACGACGGCCTGGAATGCTGATGCGTTTCAGACCGGTAATGTAGCGGCCACGAGTTTTCGTGTACTTCAGGTCCACCTTCAGGTACTTCCTATTGTCACGAACCACCTCTGACACGCCAGCAACATATCCCTGCTTCTTAAGGATCAACGCCAGTGCGCTGTTCATCTCTGAATACGGAACAACAGCAGAGTCGTGATAGACCAGGTTCGCATTTCTGACGGTCGTCAGGAACTCCGAAAGTGCGTCAACTCTCGACATGTCTCCTCCTCTACCAGCTAGCCTTCTTGACGCCCGGAAGCTTCCCTTCGAGTGCCATCTTGCGGAAGCAGAGTCTGCAGAGACCGAACTCCCGGTAGTACCCGCGGGACCGGCCACAGATCTTGCATCGATTGTGAGCTCTGGTCGAGAACTTGGGCTTGCGAAGAGCCTTGTTTATCATTGCTTTTCTTGCCATAGTGTCTCCTTACACCCTATCTTTGTCTGAATGGCACGCCAAACGCTTCCAGTAAGGCCTTGCATTCCTCGTCAGTCTGTGCCGTTGTTGTTACGGTAATGCTCATGCCACGCGCCTTGTCAACCTTGTCATAGGAGATTTCGGGAAATACAAGCTGCTCCTTGAGTGCGAACGTATAATTGCCGCGACCGTCGAAGGATTTCGGCGACAGCCCCTTGAAGTCTCTGATACGCTCGAACACCACAGTCACCAGTTTTTCGAGGAACGCGTACATACGCACACCCCGAAGCGTTACAGTTACGCCCACCGGGGCGTTCTTGCGAATCTTGAAGGTAGCGATAGATTTCTTCGCCAGTGTCACGATAGGCTTCTGTCCGGAAATCAGCGAGAGCTCCTCGACACTGCTGTCAATAACCTTGGGATTCTCTGTTGCCTCGCCGATGCCACGGTTGATGGTAATCTTGGCAATCCTGGGAATGCGCATGACGTTCGTGTACCCGAATCGCTTCTGCAGGCTCTTGCGCACTTCCTCTTCGTACTTTACCTGGTAGGCATTGGAGAACGTACTGAGCTCACGCTTGGCTTGGGGCTTCGCCTTTCCGGCTGCCTTCTCCTGCTTCGCTGGCACTTGTCCAGCCGCCGCTTTCTTGGTTGTTTCCTTTGCTGCCATTGCTGTCTCCTTATGCCTTATCGATCATCTCGTCGCATTTCCTGCACGAGCGAACGGACTTACCGCCTGCAATGAGGCGATGTGCGACCCGGGTCGGCTGGTGGCAGCTGGGGCAAACCAGCATAACCTTGCTTGCCAAAATAGGGGCCTCGAGCTTGGCAATCCTGCCCTGTGGCATCTTCTGGGTCGGTCGCAGGTTCTTTGACACCATGTTGACCCCCTCAACGAGGACCTTGTGTTCCGAGGGGATAGTCCTGATAACCTTGCCCTTGGCTCCCTTGTCCTTCCCCGATAGGACGACGACCATGTCGCCCTTTCTGATATCCAGATATGTCCATGTACCTTTCATCATCAACTCCTACACAACTTCCGGCGCAAGCGAGGCGATCTTCAGGTACCCCTTGTCACGAAGTTCGCGGCAAACGGGTCCGAAGATACGCGTACCCTTCGGGTTTCCATCGTCATCGATGAGCACCGCGGCGTTCTGGTCAAACCGAACGATGCTGCCATCTGCCCGGCGGACCTCCCGCTTTGTACGCACAATGACACACTTCACTACGGAGCCCTTGGTAACGGCAGCGTTCGGCGCTGCTTTCTTGACGGTCGCCACGCACTCGTCTCCGACATGGGCAACCTGATGCTTATTGTTCGTCAGGACTGTTATGATTCTAACTTCCTTTGCACCGGAGTTGTCGGCTACCACCATGCGACTGTACGGCCTAAGCATCGCGGTCCTCCCCGGCAGTGGACTCCGCCCTACGCGTCACTTCAACCAGTCTCCAGCGCTTGGAGCTCGAGACGGGGCGTGTGAACTGAACAACGACTGTGTCCCCCGCGGTTGCCATGCGTCTGCTATCATCCACATAGAGCTTCGTCGTCCTGACGGTCAGACGACCAAAACTGCCACGGACCATGCGTCTGACGCCCACGACAAGACGCCCGTCCTGAGCCTTGAGGACGACACCTTTTTCCAGAACCTGTGCACCCATTACTTGACCTCCCCGTTCTTCGACGCGAGACCAATGGAGCGCTCGTGTTCCACCGTCAGGATCTTTGCAATGTCATGACGTACTTCCTTCACGCGGGCCGTGTTCTTCAATTGACGCGTCGCAAGCTGGAATCTGAGGTTGAGCAGTTCCCGTCGGAGGTTCTCCATGTTGAGCATGAGCTCAGCATCCGACATATCTCTCACTTTACTGATCTTCATCAGCTCCCCCTTGATACGAAGCGCGTGCGGATGGGCAGCTTAAATGAGGCAAGCCTCGTGACCCGCCGTGCCTCTTCCTCACTGATGCCAGACATCTCGAAGAGGATCCTTCCGGGCTTGATAACTGCAGCCCAGTGGTCCACATCTCCCTTGCCAGAACCCATACGCGTTTCCGCAGGCTTCTTTGTGATAGGCTTGTCCGGGAAAATACGTATCCACATCTTTCCCTTTTTGTGAATGGCCGACACCAGCGACAAACGCGCAGCCTCGATCTGACGATCGGTAACAAGCGAACACTCCATGGCCTGCAGCCCAAACTCACCAAACGAAAGCTCGGCGCCCCGCGTTGCCATACCGCGCATTCTTCCGCGGTGCATCTTCCTATATTTTGTCCTTACCGGCATTAGCATGATAGTCTCTCCTTGCTCTCTCTAGTCCTCATTGAAGAAGACCTTTACAGGTGCATCGCCCTTGTAGAGCCATACTTTGACTCCGATTCGGCCGAACTTGATCAGCGCGGGCTCATAGGCGTATGCCACATCCGCCTTCAACGTCTGAAGAGGAACACGGCCCTCACGGTACCACTCGGTACGTGCAATTTCCGCGCCACCGAGCCGGCCGCTGCACTGTACCTTAATGCCTCCAGCGCGGGCCCTCATTGCGCGTTTGATGACCTGCTTCATGGCACGCTTGTACGAAACCCGTTTCTCAATGTCGGCAACAATGCTCTGCGCAAGAATCTTGGCATCCAGGTCAGGATGCTTGATCTCCTTCACATCAACATGCAGAACTTCCTGCTTGTTCGTGAGGAGCTTCTTCAGCCGGGCCTCAATCTTGTCCAGCTCCGCCTTGTTGCGCCCAATCAGGGCTCCGGGGCGCGCACTATGCAGGCGCACTGTGACGTTGAACCCCTTTCTCAGAATCTCGATCTCCGAGATCGCGAAGTCACGCTCAATTTTGCCGACTTCCTCACGGATGTGGTAATCCTCGAGAACCAGTTCACTGTAATTCTTCTTGGGTGCAAACCACTTAGACTCCCAGTCCTGAGTAATACCGAGCCTGAATCCATACGGATGTACTTTCTGACCCACCTAAGCCTCCTCTTTCTCACTTACGCTGACATATATCCGGGAAAGTGGCTTACGGACAATATCTGCTCGCCCCATTCCTCTGGGAGAGACTCTCTTGACTGCGCCCTGTCCATCAATGAGAATCTTCGAAACGTAGAGCGCGTCACGGTTCATCCGGAAGTTGTTCTCAGCGTTGGCTGCAGCGGACAGCAGCACCTTCTTGATCGTGACAGCGGCCCGATTCGGGAGTGAGTCCAGAATCGATACCGCCTGTTCAAGGCTTTTTCCCCGCACCAGGTCCGCGACAAGGCGAGTCTTGTATGGCGACAGACGAATATGCTCGAGCTTTGCAAATGCTTCCATGGCAACCTACTTTAGCGCGGATGTGCGTGCGGTCGGAACTGTGTGCCCGTGGAAGTTGCGGGTAAGAGCAAACTCTCCAAGCCGGTGGCCGACCATTGCCTTTGAGATATAGACCGGGACATGGGTCTTGCCATTATGAACGGCGATCGTGTGCCCCACCATTTCCTCGACTACGTAGGAGCGACGACTCCACGTCTTGACGAGTTTCTTCTCGCCCTTGCGATTCATTTCCAGGATTCTGCCCAGCAGACGCTCCTCGACAAATCCCTTGTTGGTCTTCGTGTCACTCATCGGCCTTCTCCTAATTTATACGCTTCAAGATGTACTTGTCGGACTGCTTTTTCTTCTTGCGCGTCTTGTACCCGAGCGTAGGCTTACCCCAGGGAGTCAGTGGTCCGGGGTGCCCGACAGGCGACTTGCCCTCTCCACCGCCATGTGGATGATCGATGGGGTTCATGGCAACGCCGCGCACAGAAGGACGAATACCTCGATGGCGACTATTCCCCGCCTTTCCCAGGGCCTCCTTGTTGTGGTCCAGATTACCAACCTGTCCGATAGTCGCTCGGCAATCCAGCGAGAACTTGCGAATCTCGCCAGATGGCATACGAACCTGCGCCCAGTTCGCTTCCTTCGCTAGCAGCTGGGCAGACGCCCCTGCGGCGCGGGCAACGTGTGCAGACCTGCCAGGAAACAGCTCAATATTGTGAATGACCGTTCCGAGCGGCATGCTACCAAGGCGCGTGTTGTTGCCTGGACGAATCTCGACACTTCCACCGGACATGACAGTATCTCCGACTTTCAGGCCGTCAGGCAGGAGGATGTACGTCTTCTTGCCATTGGCGTACTGAATCAGAGCGATAAGCGCGGAGCGATTGGGGTCGTACTCGATCTCTGCGACCCTTCCCACAACGTTGTCTGTGTCGCGCGCGAAGTCAATGACACGGTATAGCTGTCGCGTGCCTCCGCCCTGGTGCCGAACCATGATCTTGCCAGTGTTGTTCCGGCCAGCCTGTTTCCGAAGCCCTACGGTCAGCGATTTCTCAGGAGTCTCCCGCGTGACTTCGGTGTGTATCAGCGTCTTCCTGGCACGAATGCCGGGCGATGTTGGCCTATACGTTCTTACAGTTCCCATACGCACCCTCTTAGACGTTCGACATGATGTCGATCTTGAACCCAGGCATCAACGACACAATGGCCTTCTTCCTGGATGGCGTCATCCCAATGGACGCTCTCCTCATCCGCTTCTTGCCGTGTGTGCGAAGGACGTTTACCGAAGCTACTTTCACCTTGAACATGTTCTCTACAGCGTCCTTGATCTCCAGCTTCGTGCTATCCTTCACAACAAAGAACTCATATCGCCCCGCATCGGTTCCGCTCATGCTCTTCTCGGTGACGATGGGATACAACAATATCTGTTTGCTCATGATGCATACACCTCCTGGGCACCCTTGAGGGCCTCCTCGGTAAAGACAATCGTAGGGTGAACCAGCAGGTCATACGCGTTGAGCTCCGAGAAGTGCAGCAGTCCCAACTTCGGAAGGTTGAGCCCCGAAAGCACAACCTCGCCGTTTTCTTCAGAAAACACAAGGAGCGCGTTATCAGGAATTTGGGCCGCCTTCAACACCGAGACTAGTGCCTTGGTCTTCGGTTGTTCGAGCTTAAGGCCCTGCAGAACAACAACGGCGTTTTCCTGAGCACGCTGCGTGAGCGCGCTGATAATGGCATCCCTTCTCGTTGCCTTGTTCAGTGACAGAGAAAAGTCGCGGGGCTTGGGTCCGAAGACAACACCGCCGCCCTTCCACTGTGGAGCACGCTTGTTGCCCTGACGTGCATGCCCGGTGCCCTTCTGTCGCCAGACCTTCTTCTTGGTCTTGTTAATCTCACTCCGACCCTTTGTGTTAGCCGTACCGCGCCGCAGCCCAGCCATGTACTTCTTGACGCCCATGTACATCGCTGTCTCATTGACAGTGCAGCCAAACAGCCCATCGACAAGTTCGACTTCGCCGGTCTCGGAGCCATGTATATCCAGCATTTTTACAGTACTCATGTCCGTACCTCTCAGGCCCTGATGGTCAGGAGTGCATTGTCGGCGCCAGGAATACTGCCCTTCACGACCAGCAGATTCTTCTCGACGTCTACGGCAATCACCTTGATTCCCTTGACAGTGGTCACATGGCAACCCATATGTCCAGCCATCTTGTGGTTCTTGAAAACACGTCCGGGGGTCAACCTGCACCCGATGGCGCCAACGCGCCGAAGTCCCTTCGAGCCGTGGCTCTTGAACCAGCCGGCGAAGTGCCAGCGCTTTACAGGGCCCTGGTATCCCTTACCCTTGGACACGGCCGTGATGTTCAATGCCTTAACGCCATCAAACACGCTCAGGTCGATTTTCTGGCCCACCGAACCATCCATTCCCCGGAATTCCCGTACATGGCGCATCACTGGCACGCCCGCCTTCTTGAAGACACCAGCCTCGGGCTTTGTGACCAGGTTCGGGCGCACTTCACCGTACCCAAGCTTGACACCCTCGTAACCGTTGCGTTCCAGGGTCATCACGTCGACTACAAAACAAGGGCCAGCCTGTATGACGGTGGCCGGAACGAACTTGTCCTCGTGGAACACGCTCGTCATACCGACCTTCTTTCCAAGTATTCCTTTGCTCATAGCAGCACCAGCCTACAGCTTGATCTCTATGTCCACGCCCTGGGGCAGGTCAAGGCTCATCAATGCCTTCGTGACCTCCGGCGTCGGATTCGATATTTCAATCAGTCTCTTGTGAACCCGCATCTCGAACTGCTCGCGTGACTTCTTGTCAACGTGAGGCGACCGCAGCACGGTGAACACGCTTTTCTCGGTAGGAAGCGGGATAGGGCCGGACACACGGGCTCCAGTCTGTTGGATGATCTCCACTATCTTCCCCGCCCAAACATCCAGTGTCCGATGGTCGAACGCTCTCAACCTGATACGAACTTTCTGCTTCGCCATAGCAACTCCTTACGTAGATAGATGACTTACCTCACTACTCCAGAATCTTGGTGACAACACCGGCGCCAACGGTCCGGCCGCCTTCACGGATAGCAAAGCGGAGACCTTCCTCCATGGCGATGTGGGTCATGAGGGTGACGGTCATGAGGACGTTGTCCCCTGGCATAGCCATTTCCTGCCCTTCTGGAAGTGCAATTGCTCCGGTCACATCGGTGGT
>DHFO01000009.1 GCA_002402295.1 Caldiserica bacterium UBA4822 | reverse complement strand
GATGTCGCCTGCGATTGCTCCCAGCCTACGTTCCCTTCTGAGGTCGGGGCAGCATGCGATGTGCCCCTCTACGAGACCAGTATACAACGATTGTGCGTACGCCGAGGCGACAGGAACTGGATTCCCGCTTCCGCCGAAAGCAGCCCTCAGGAGCGCCCCTCGTATTGGAGAGAAATACTCGGGGGCCTTGAACAGAAAGACTCGGGGGGGAATGACGGATCACCAGGAGAGTGATGGAAGAGTGCCGGTCTAGAGCTCGTACCCTTCCGCAGTAACGGCTCCGTCTCCCAAATCCAGGACCACGTAGGTGGCGACGCGGGCGGGGAAACGGCCTGCAATGCTGCCTGGGTTGATGAGGAGAATACCATCCTGATGTTCGATGAGGCGGCGGTGTGTGTGGCCAAACAGAACCACGTCGGCCCGATCCTTGCGCTCCTGCGCCACAAGCTCATCGACACCGTACTTGATGCCATAGGCGTGCCCGTGGGTCATGAAGATCCGCTTGCCGGCAATGCACAGGAGGCGCTGAAGTGAAAACACCTCGCCCAGATCGCAATTGCCGCGCACCGCATCGAAGCGAACAGAAGGATACGCTGCGCCAAGGGCGGTGATGTCGGCCTCGCCATCCCCGCAGTGCAGGATGCGGGTGATCTCAGGATGCAGGAGCATCGCCTCCTTCAGATTGGAGGTGTCGCCGTGCGAATCAGAGACGATGAGGATGTGCATGCCGGTCGTCACAGCGATGCCGTTCGGATCAGATCGGCAAACAGAGTGATCCGGTCGGCCTCTGCTGGATTCGGGAGGAAGGGCAGAACGTCGGTACGGAGGGCGGGCAGGTCGAGGGTGGCCACCTTGTCCAGGACGACCTGACGCAAGTCTGTCGCGTCCGACATGCCAACCTTGGCATCAAGATAGCTGTAGTCTGGCCTCGTCTGTCCAAGTAGCCACGAGATGTCGTAGAGGTCACGTCCCATCGTACGCGGCCTGTTCAGCAACGCACTGAACTTCTGCGCCAGGAGCACAGAGAGCGGTGTCAGCAGTACCGGCGCGAAGACGTCCAGGCGGTTGAGGATGCGCCGCTCCGGTCCGACGTCGAAGTTCTGGGGCTCAGTGTCGATCTTGATATGCAGGACACTGTCGCGATGTCCCGTCAGGCCCCATCGCTGCAGCATATCCGTGAAGCGAAGCACGGCAGTCGTACCCTGGCGTTCCTTTACCAGGACGTCACAGGCGACGTTTCCAGCGCGAAGCGCCGCGCCACATCGCCAGCCAACTCGCGAAACTGGGCCGCCGACATGCCACGGGTGTCGAAGTCGAGGTCCTCGGAGAACCGAGGACTGCCCGTGAAGAGGTGAATGGCTGTACCACCCATGAACACAAGACTGGCACCACGAGCAGTGTCATAGACGTACTGCAGTGTCTTCAACTGGAGGTACTCCCGCAGGATCGATGTCCTCCAGACGGGTGAGCTCTCGTGGTACGCTTGATACACAACAGAGGGCTCAAGCATGGCACATCGCCTCCTCCAGCACGCTGACCTGGAACGTCAGCCGCTTGTGTTCGAATCTCCACGCCCATTGCTCCAGCCGGTCATGGTCAAGTGCAGAGAACCTCGCGGCGTCCAGGCGCATACTCAACATGTCACCCTTGGTACGCAGACTCGGATAAAGGTACAGATAGTCCAGAACAGCCTTTTCTGCCTCAGCGATCAGGAAGTGCCGCCCCCGGCCGTATTCGACCACACGGTACCCGAACCACCGCAGCGGTTTGACTGTCCGCCAGACAAACGTTGCCGCATCGGTCGCCGACGTCCGCGTCGTACGAGTTCCGACCAGCGTGATCGCATGGACGGTCTCGGGGACAAGTTCATACCATGAGAGTGCAGTCTCCAGCGACACATATGCTGGAGGGTAG
The DNA here is from genome assembly GCA_002402295.1 of Caldiserica bacterium UBA4822. GTDB lineage: Bacteria > Caldisericota > Caldisericia > Cryosericales > Cryosericaceae > Cryosericum. Next base: position 1,559 of record DHFO01000009.1, on the reverse strand, counting down.
GCCTGACATCCCACATCGAACAGCAGGGGCAGATCAACCTGTGTGTCTGCGAAGGTATACCAGCCGCGCGCCAGCATGCGCACCTGTCCCCTGCGGTTCCACTCCGCCAGTGTCGGCTGCCGGAACCCAGGGTCGATGAGCGCAAGGTCCCGTATGCTGAACGGCGCATCGTTTCCCAGGGCACGTCGCATGTTATCAAGCAGCATCTGTAGTCATCTCCCTTTCATACGCAAAAGCGTATGTAACTCAAACACTTCTGTCCACATCGTACCCTTGTGCTGGTTCGTGTCAACTGCATGTGGCCAAAAACCGAGGGAACAGGGACAAGTGCTGGATTCCCGCATGCATGGGAGTGCTGGAACAGTCCGGACGGGCTGCAAGTGTACCACCCTCGACCCTTTACCAGCTGACCCCATATCGTTTTCTGCATTTCACTTGCTATAACTATACATTTGTGTATAGTATCAGCATGTCAGATGCATATGTTGGGAAGAACATGACGGCACGCGAAGTTCTGGCACAACTGCCGTCCATGTTCAGTGTTGATGATGTACGACGAATCAGTCACTGGGAGGACTCGCGTGTGTGGGTAGAAACCCGCCGGTGGGTTCAACGCGGCTGGGCGACGCGGCTGCGACGCGGTGTCTACTCGTTACACGTCATGGGCCGTTCCTATCCTTTGGACCTCGTGGAGGCGCTGCACGTAGTTCAACCGTCTGCGCTAGCCTATTGGACGGCCCTCGGCTACCACCACCTCACCGAGCAGCTTCCCCCTACAGTGATCATCCAGACGCCGACGCCAGGAAGAACGATAGCCACGTCCATCCGCGAACTTCAAGTGCGCATTGTCCACGTACAGCCGTCGCGCTTCTGGGGTATCACGTCTCTCGCTGCCGAGGATGGCACGATAGCGGTGACGACTCCCGAGAAGACTATTCTGGACTGCCTCGACCGTCTCGACTTGTGTGGTGGCATCATCGAAGTCGCCAAGGCCATTAGGGCGGGCGCCTATGTCCTGTCACCGACAGCCATGGCGCATGCAGCTCTCCGCTACGACAGTGACGTCGTGCGTCGCCGGCTGCTGGTCCTTGCCCAGCTGCTCGACTGGCATCCGTCCTGGCTTGCTGCACGCATCCCGGTCGCTTCGACCGCGGGATATGCATGGTTCGATCCCACTGCCCCACACAAGATCCTGTCGCGTAACATGCGGCTTTACATGAATGTCGCCACGGAAGACATCGTCAATGCAGAGTAGAGACGAAATCCAGCGAACCGCTCGTCATCAAGGAGTGCCCGCAACCACGATAGAGAAGGATATGCTTCTCGACGTTATGCTGGACGAGATCGCCCGCGCACCATATGGCGCAGGAACTCTGTACTTCAAGGGCGGCACTGCCATTCGCAAGCTCTTCATCCCCGGCTATCGATACTCGGAAGACCTCGATTTCACTTTTGAGGGGTCGTGGAACATGGCGGCACTGCGACACTGGCTTGCAGGGGTGGCAGAAGCAATGGAACAGACGACCGGCCAACCCAGGCGAAGTCTCACTGTGCGCGAG
>DHFO01000010.1 GCA_002402295.1 Caldiserica bacterium UBA4822 | reverse complement strand
CTGCTCCAGAGCCTGGATACGACATCGAACCTCACGTTGGCTCAGCTCTATCAGAGAGAGCACGGCGCCGTCCCTGCAGTGCCAAGCCCGCCCGTCCTACTGCAACCGTCCAATGGTACATCGCTGAATCCTTACCAAGGTGAACTGTCTTGGAATGCGTCGGCAGGAGCCGACTCCTACACAGTGTGGATTGGAAGTGGCGCTGCGCCTACTGAGGACACGGAGGTTCTACACAAGACTGTCACGACAACGACGTTCAAGTGGTCGGGATCCACTTCTGCCAACCTCAATGCCGACAGTACATACTGTTGGCAGGTGGCGGCACACAACAGCTTCGGCTGGAGTGACTGGTCAGAGGTACGCGTGTTCCGAACGATCCCGAGACTCTCGAATCCGATACTCTACTCACCGGCTGACGGGACCACAGTCTCGCTCATGCCAACACTCTCATGGTCTTCCGTGCCCAATGGAGTGTCGTACATGGTTTGGGTTGGGAAGGGAAGCGTGGACGACAACAACCCCATCGTGTGGGTTAGTCCCTCGATATCTGGCACCAGCGTGACGATTCCATCGGGGAAGCTCGTACCGGGCACCACCTACTGGTGGAAGATCCTCTGTACCGCGGATTCGGTGCACTTTGCGGGCACTAGCATCAGCGACGCTCGACGTTTCCAGACGGCCGGCGTCACTCTGACGCCGCCGTCGCTCCTTCAACCAACAGAGGGCTACGAGGTCTGGCCAATTCTCGACGGCTACCAAGTGAAGTTCGGGTGGTCAGGCATTGCTGGGGCTACCTCATACCAAGTTTGGATCGGGAGCGGGCTATCCGGGGACGAGTCTACCAACCTGTTCAAGTACTCGACTTCATCCACGTCCTACACGGTTTCGACAACAACTCTCGCGTCAGGGAGGCTGTACACTTGGGCAATTGCCGCCGTCGACGGAAATGGAAATCATGTCTGGAGCAACGATGGACACTTCACTGTTGTTGACACGAGCGGAATCACCACTGTCTACCCGACCAACTACTCTATCATTACTACAAACCCGACATTGAGGTGGAGCCCTTATGGCGGAGCTACCAGCTATCGCGTCATTCTTAAGCAAGGCACAACGTACAGTTCCTCAACAGGAATACTGGATCAGATCGTCTATAGCGCGCAGTATACGCTTCCAGGCAATACGCTTACTCATGGCCTGCCCTATGTGTGGTTCGTGAGTGCGTACTCCGGGGACTACGTGATCGCGGTCTCGAACTGGTCCTACTTCAGTGTTTCGCCCTAAGTAGACGGTTCATGATGTCCTACTAGCGACGTGCGTGCATAGCCATTGTGCTGCAGCCGAAAGACTTGGCGCACACACGGAAAGGCTGTCGTGTACGTCCTGCTGAATGTTGCCCATTGCCACATAGGTCACAAGCATGCGCTCGGTTTTGTCTCGGTGGCGTTGCTTGCAGACACCGAAACCTCTATGGGAGCTCGACATCTCTTTGCGACGTGGTGGCGCGTGGCGCAGGGTTTGGAATCCTCGTCAGTAACTGAGCCAGGCAGAGGAACATGAGCGAGCAGCGTCAGAAGTTTCTTCGTCGCTTGCGGTCGGAATGGGCTCCGACCGCTTGGGACCTGGGTATACCGGTCCGCATAGATACCACGTCCCATCGGACCGACGAGCGACTCCGGGACTGGCTCAAGCAGGTCCGGCCATTACGAGGAGAGTGTACCGACAAGCACGTTCTCCTATACCCACAAGGATTCATTCAAGTGGTTCACGAATCTTTCGGAAACCTCAGCTGGTATTTTCCTGACGAAGAGCGATTCTCTGGCAGTGCCAATTGGTACTATGCCATCCCTGAAAGCCTGAGATCGGATGTTTGGCCTACCTGGTCAAGGGCAAACGTATTCAGCCCCTCTGGACTCGCTGGCAACAACTGCCCTTCCGAAGTACGACTCGTCAACGCGGGGGTGTTCGAGACAGCATGGCAGAGGGCTNNCTCCGCAGTTGAGCGAGTCCGGCATTGGCTGGCTCATGACTCTCGATGGCAGACTCCTTGAACTCTATGCTTCTGATGTTACCAATGCCGAGACACCCAAGGCGGATGCTGTTCCACGTGCAGAGGAACCCGCCGTAGACTTGCCGGACACAATGACTTCGTTCCGCTTCGAATTGTTCACGAAGGGCATGCGGCGGTACCACAAGCAAGCGATTCTGGGAGCGTCGTTGATCACGTGTGGGCTATTTGGAATATGCTCCGTGCCGACAAACGTGAGTGACGTCGTCCGCACTCTAGCAGGGATACCACTGGCAGTTGGGCTGTACCAATTCTGGTGCGGTAGAGTAGGAGTGCGCCAGGGTCAACTTGCGCGAGCAGTCAGGCGGGGATCCTTCCTTGACAACAGAGTACCTTGGCCAGGGCCTATAACGTCGGGATGGGCTCATCGACCGCTCGCTCCGTGGTTTGTTCGAAGTTTGATCAAACGCGGTGCTTCTGCGCTCCTCGTGCTGGCATTGGGTATCATCGTCGCACATGCAGTTGGTATTGGTGGCACGGTCTTGACTGTGGCGCTCATGGCATTCTCTCTGTGTCTTGTACTGGAAACGCTCGCGTTCAAGGTGGTCACGGATCCATCGTGGGAGGAATGGTCCGCGTTCGAGCACGCAATGCTCGGGAATCGAAGAAGGTAGAGCGCGGAGGTTCATCGATGAGATGACTGCGGTCTGCAGGGTAACTTCGGTCGTCATGCCTTACCTCTGTACTCTCCTGTGTGAATAGCGATACGTTGTGTACAGAATGGACTTCCGCCTGCGCGGCAGAAGGCCGCTCACATGACACTGGCATGCAGAACACCCTTGAATACAATAACATCCTTGAGCTCGTGGCAAGCACCCCATCGTCTTGAACAAAAGGATTCAGGAAGAGTGACGAATTGTGGGGCTCGGGGGAGTAATTTCCCCACAACCTGCTACGACCCAGCTGCTGCGTCATTATCCCTGAAGAGGTCCACACAAACCGGGTAGGCGAGGCTTCGATTGCGCTTGCGGCCGGTCGTCTCCTTGAGGATGCCGATCTCGCACAGTTCGCTGACGAGATCATATGTATTCGCGATGGACCTGCCGGCGATCTTGCCCGCAGCCACCACGTCAACAACAGTACAAGCGCGACCTCTTGGCCTTGGCGTAGCACTAGCACTCGCCAGCCGAGCAGCCAGGTCTCCAGAACCTAGCGTACCAGCCTGTCACTATATATCAGTGACACTTGCTCTACTTGCCAGGCTTGCGATTGTACGGTGACCGATTTGTCGGTTTGAGTGATATGCCGAGCTTCGATGCTTCCGATTGAACAGCACTCGGTGTCCTCTTCAGCTTGATACCAATGACACGAGTCGGTGTATTCTCTGTTGCTAGTTTCTTCAACTCGACCTTCTGGGGCTGCGTCCATGGTTCGTGTGCATGTTCTGGTTGTTTCGCCATTCTTCACCTCCTTTCTCTAAGGTGATCTTGAACCGATACATGTCCCCAGCAGTCTGCCGTCAGTACGCCCACGTCTCTCTGTGGCATCGTCTTGTTGACTTCACGATTATGACTGTAACATAATACAACTGTCTATTGCAATTTTATGTTACCTTGAACAGAAAGGCTCGGGAGGAGTACCGGGAGATGATTCTCTTGGTCATCGTTCTTATCGTTTCCGATACTATGGAATGCAAATCGGTATCTTATTATCGGATATGGGCACTTTTCGATAATAACGAGGGGTTTCTACTCAAACCTATCCTCTGCTCCTGACTGCGGGCGCGGCGTCACGCACTACCACGTCGGCGGCTGCTGTGTCAACCATTGCGCGAGCAGCGCATCGACAAGCTGATAGTTCTGGTTCGACCTTCGTTCGATCAGGTCACGGTCGATGAGAACACGGATTGCCTTCTGGACAGCCCCCACGGACAGCTGGCTTTTACTCAGGAAGTCCGCCGCATATGGCTGGTCAGTCGGTGCCCGTGCCAATGCCTGCAGCAGCCGCTTCTGGGTCAGCGAAAGACCGGTCAGGATGATCTCGAATCCGGGAGACAGCTCCCGCAGGAGAATGGCGTCTGCCTGATCCACAATGTCGTCCGTGCACAATTCCTCGGTCAGGTCCCATGCCGTCGCGGCGAGCCGCTGGACGTAGTACGCATAGCCTCTGCTGTAACTATGGATACGTCGAGCCGTCGCCTCACTGCATACCTTCCCCGTCTGGGCAAATGCCGCAGTGATCCATGGGACCACAGACTCCTCAGGAAGTTCGTGCAGTTCCACGATGGATGCGCTGTCAAAGAAGGGCCGGTTGCGGTCAGCAAACATGGACCGCAGGAGGTGCCTTCGGCTGCCAACGTACAACCAGGCGACGTTCTGATGTCGCTGGATGACGGAGCGCATAGTCGCTTCGATGACGCGAGACTGCTCCAGTTGCGTGATCTCCTGAAACTCGTCCAGAACGACGCATGCTCTGCACCCCTTCTGGTCGACATAGGCGCATGTCTGTTCCAACACTTCTTCCAGCGCTTGTGTCGCGTTGGATCGAGGGTCCAGGCTGGCCGAC
>DHFO01000002.1 GCA_002402295.1 Caldiserica bacterium UBA4822 | reverse complement strand
CACATGACCCTGTTTGTTCCGGGCAACGTCAGAGGGGGTTCGTCCGGGCCTGCAGGATAGTCGCAGAAACTTGTGTACATGGCCGTGATGTGCTCTGCACCTTTGGCAGTTGCATAGCCACCTACTTCGTGCTTCGCGATGGCAATGGCCATGTCTTCGGTGACACTCGGCACACCCTCAAGCGGCTTGAGTTCTATACCGAAATCTGCAATCTTCGCATAGAAATACTGCATGTCATTGTCCACTCCATTGGATATCGACGCTATTGTATCCATAGGCTTCCATTCGATTCCAAGCTCTGCCCCATTCGCTGCGAATTTGCTTTCGCTGTTGCTCGGTACCTCTTGGGACGAACCGAGCATGGGTGTCATAGCAGATGGTACGCGTGCAACTGCTATAGAAACTCCAAGCCCGAGCACTCCTGCAACCACTATGACAACTATCCAAGTGCGCATAGTACACCACCTCCACTTTGTCTCACTCCTGTCCCTTCTCGACAGCCAGTCTCCTGAGCTGCGCCACGGACGCATTGCGGCCCATCCCGTGCTGACGCTCTCTGCGTCCCTTCACTCATATAACGCAGATCATCTGAAATGTCGGAAACCCTGCGGGGTACGAGGGTGGTCATCGGGGGATTTGCCGCGGGCGAGGTTCCACGGTAGACTGCCCGTGGAGGCGAGAGTGGAAACGGGTCTGGAGGACAGGAATGATCAGGAACTGTTGGAGCTAGCGAGAACGGACTCCCAGGCATTTGCCGTGCTGTAGTCTCGGTACTACCGTCACCTCCGCACATATGCCCTGAGTTTCCTGAAGGATGCCGACCTCGCGGGCGATGTTGCCGAGGAAACGTTTGCGCAACTCACAAGCCGCCTTGGATGGTTGGCTGTTGCTCACAGACCGCTTGCTCCGTGGCTGTTCCGCGTGGCGCACAACCTCGCGATGGACGAGTTGCGGCGGCGCTCGCACACGGTGACACTGGTGGAGGAGACGGCCACGGCCAGCGCTGATCCCGATGAGGCGGCAGAAGACATCCAGTCCCATGCTCAGGAAATCCGGAATGCTATGAGCGCACTGCCTCCATTGGAATACGCTTGTGTGGTGCTGCGTTTCATGGAACACAGGACGACGGCGGAAATCGCGCATCAGCTCGATTGTACCCCCAGACAGGTGACGCTTGCCTTGAGCTACGCCTACAAGGTGCTGCGACATGCACTTTCCGACATTCTGCCCTGACCCCGTTATATGAGTGAGAGGTGATCCTGTGGAAACCAACGATCCGGACATAGAGAAACTGCTGGAGACAACGGACTGGGAGCCTCAACCAGACCCTGTTCGGGAACAGGTATCGCTTGCTCGGCTTGTTAGTCGCCTGGACCTGCGCCGTCACCGGATGCATATACTTGCGCGGACTTCGTGCGCCTTTGCCATCGTCATGCTCGTCATCGTGACAGGCACGACCTGGTCCCGTTGGGCACGACCGATGGCGATAGCCGTCGAAGACACGCAATCTCTCCCCCAGAGTGCTGCTCGCCTGATCGAGCAAGCTTCCACTTAAACTCCTGACACGTGGCATACGTTGCTTGCCTGTCTGACGGCGCAGGACCCGCGAGGTCTGCTCGTCAGTGTTCGTTCCGTCCCTGGGACTGATCTGCTGCGTGCCGAATTATCTGATGGTGCAGGCTACATCCTGGTCTTGCCGGGGCTGGGGGTGGTCGGTAGGTATTGTGGCTCCGTCATCCAAATCTGCGCAACTCGCTCAGGGGTTCACAGCTATCACTCCCCATGATGCTCCCGGTATCACGGCGCACGATGTTGCAGCGGCCAGGTCGATCGCTTCGTACGACGCTGTTATCGCTCACCTTGGATCACTAGCCGACGGCGCACTGCAAGTCGCGAACGTGTACCAGCTGGCGACGCCATACAAGGAAGACCATCACGCGGCACCCTATGATCCATTCGACCTCTACGTCGATAGCAGTTACGTGAGAATGCAACGTATCGTTGCTGTACCGCTGAAGCCGCAGCAGGAGAACCAGACGCTGCTCACCGCGCTGGTCGATATCGACGCGCACCGCGTTGTCGGGATCGTAGACACGGCCGACATTGCGGGCATCATCCTGACCGACGACCCTGGACCGCAGGTCGTATTGGCGATACAGTAACCAACCGTATGGAACAAGAAACAGCCGGTGATTTCAAGCTGACGGGGCATCTTTTCCACAAGCTCTTGTGCGCAGACCAGCTCCGGAACTAGCCGGAGCGGGTTCTCTGTTTCAGGAGTTTCCGCTACCTCTTGGCTCTATTGGTACAGTAGATCTAGACCGCATCGTGCCAGAACTGCCGGGACCAGGTTTGATCTTGTCGAAGATACCGCTAAACCGGGCATCCGACACCCGCATCTCGCTCAAACCCGCGAGTATGTCCACAGAACACGTGTAGAAGTAGCGGTTGAAGTGCTCGTGCTTGCGCCGAACAATGTCCTGGACCTGCCGGCTGGTAACCGTGTGGTCCATGAGGGCCACCATGTCGGTGTCGACCTGTCCCATCTCATGCTGAATGCACCTCCAGATCACCGTCCTCATACAGCCGCTTCCCGGAAGCTGTCTCGAACGACGGGTTGAGGAGGTCAATGGTGTCGTAATAATGGAGCGTGCGCACGCTCACATGGGTCATCGTCGCCACCATCCCGATCGTACCGGTCATGTCCGCTCCTTTCCATGCCATGGTAGGCATAGAGCAGAACGTAATGTCATAGTCAAGAGGCCGGGGTATGCAAAAGCCCCCGGCTTGCGCTGGGGGCTGAGTGGGTTTATTGGGTGAAAGAACTACTTGATCGTGACGTCCTTGGCCTGCGGACCCTTGTCGCCCTGCACTACTTCGAACTCGACCGCGTCGCCTTCCTTCAGCGACTTGAAACCTGAACCAAGGATCGCACTGTAGTGGACAAAAACATCTTTGTCACCATCATCGCGCGTGATGAAACCATAGCCCTTCTCTGCGTTGAACCACTTTACTTTACCTGTAAGCACTAAAACCTCCATAAAACTTGGCATATCCTATCTTGCCACCGAAGAGTATAGAGAGGAACAAAACCAATGCAAGGGCGCCGCTGTGACGGGCCTTCACGAACCAGGCTCCGGCCTCAGTCGCGCTCCCTCTCCACGATGCCATAGATGCGCCCATACTTGGCCCGCACCTGGTCCATGAAGGGATGGTAGTCCAGCGGTTTCCCCGTCACCTTGACCAGCAGGTCCTTTGGGTCATAGAGTGCCCCGCATGCATGAATGTTCGAGCGCTGCCACTCGCGCAGAACGCTCAGGTGCCCGGCAGCGAGTTCCTCGTCCAGGTTGGGTATGGCCTCGCGGGCTGCGGCAAAGAACTGGGCTGCGTACAGATTCCCCAGCATGTAGGACGGGAAATAGCCGAACATGCCACCCGCCCAGTGGACGTCCTGCAGGACGCCGTGGGCGTCGTCTGGCGGCTCTACGCCCAGGTATTCCTTCATCTTGGCATTCCAGAACCTGGGAAGGTCGGCGGCCTGCACCCTGCCGCCTATGAGCGCCTCCTCTATCTCGAAGCGCAGCATAATGTGCAGATTGTAGGTGACCTCGTCTGCTTCGATACGGACGAGCGACGGCTCGACGACATTGATGGCCTTGTAGAAGTCCTCCACCGGCACGTCCCGGAACTGTGCAAACCTGCCCTGAAGCCTTGGGTAGTAAAAACGCCAGAATGCCTCGGAGCGGCCCACTAGGTTCTCCCAGGTACGCGACTGCGACTCGTGCACCCCCATGGAGGCAGCCCTGTGCAGCGGCATCCAGTGGTACTCCTCCGAGATGCCCTGTTCGTACAGCCCGTGGCCGCCCTCGTGCATGGTGGAGAACAATGCAGACATGAGATCATGCTCATAGTAGTGGGTGGTCACGCGGACGTCGCCCACACCAAGGCTCGTCGTGAAGGGATGCTCCGTCTCATCGATGCGCCCGGCGCCGAAGTCGTAGGTCATCGCGGTGAGAACGTCACGAGACAGCTGTGCCTGCTCGCTCACCGGAAACGTTCCCGCAAGGAATGAGGTGTCGGGTCGCGTACCGTGTTCCTGCAGCTGCCGGATAAACGGAACCAGCTCCTGCTTGAGGCCGTCAATGATGCTCTGCAGTTCCGCCGTTGTCATGGAAGGCTCATAGTCATCCAGCAGGGCGTCGTACCGGTTCTGCTCGTACCCCTCATACTCCACGAACTCCTTCTCGAAGCCGATGATTTCCTCGAGGCACGGCAGGAACATGCCGAAGTCCGATTTCCCCTTGGCCTCCTGCCACACATGTTCGCCGCGCGAACAGGCCACTATGAACGCCTCGAAGCGGTCCGCGGGAATGGCCGAGACTTTTCTGTACTGCTTCGTCACAAGAGCCACGTTCCGGTGGTCTGTCTCATTGAGCTGACTGGCAATGGAGGGACGGTTGAAAAACTCGACAAAGGCACCCATCCGCGGCGACGTCATCATCTCGAATGCTGTCCTGCCCAGCTTGCCCGCCACCATAGAGCGGTCGGCCGCCGCCTTCGGGGGCATCTTCGTACGCATGTCCCACTCCACCAGCGCGGCGACGTTCTGGTACTGAGCAATTTCCCTGTAGTAGTCGTAGAACTCCTTGATGTCCATCCTGGCACACTCCTCGCGAAGAATTCTTCCGAACAATCATACGCGCCGCTCCAGGCCCTGTCAAACCGCTCCCGCCGGCGAGATACAGAACAGGAAAGCCCCCGGTGCATGGCCGGGGGCTGATTGGGTTCAGAGATCAGCGATCAGGCTTTGACTTGGACGTCCTTCGCCTGGGGACCCTTGTCTCCCTGCACGACTTCGAACTCGACAACATCCCCCTCCTTGAGGGACTTGAAGCCGGAGCCGACGATTGCGCTATAGTGTACGAACACGTCCTTCTCGCCGTCATCACGAGTGATGAAGCCATAACCCTTCTCTGCGTTAAACCACTTTACCTTACCTGTAAGCACTGCTGACCTCCATACAGAATTCTGGCATCTGGTATCTTGCCATAGCTAAGTATACAATCAATTGAAGAAAAAGTCACGTCCGTATCTGCGCTCTCTTAGCGTCGATGTCCTCAGCATCGGCGTGCAGAGCCTTGACGACCGTCTCCTTCGGGCTATCAGCCGGAGGTACAGTGGTGAAGCGGCACGCGAGGCTGTGGTGATCGCCAAGGCAGCAGGGTTCCAATCGCTAAATATCGATCTGATGTTCTGCCTCCCTGGGCAGACAGTCCGGGATTTCCTGCATGACCTGGAACTCGCGACACCGCTGGGAGTGGACCAGATAACCTGCTACCCCCTTGTTCTCGTTCCCCTATTCGACAGTGGAACGCTTACAGGGTCTTTCCGTTCTCCACAAGCCGCCCGTTCGTCAGCGGCGCGTTCTGGATCTACCTGTTGCAAAACGAGCAAAACGAGGTCGCCCTTCGGGCCGTTGACCGTATCTGGGGCGTCTCTCTGCGCGATCCCTGGCCGGAGGAGATCCAGCTGTGGCCTGCACGAACCGCGAACCCCGGACTCGCACGGCTCGCTGTTCGGATTGTTCAGAAGTCCGGGGGATCCGTCTGGTTCTGGATAATTCTGAGAGGGATCGTCTCGGTCTGGCCTTTCCCGGTGATAGTCAGGAGAAGATTCTCGGCGGTTCCTAGCCCCGAGCAGCAAATAGCGCTCCAGCCTTTTCCCCACTGAACCAAGCGACCGGATTCGGGCCCAAGACTCCTGATTCTCTCAGTCCCCGCTGATCCGTCTGCTCACAACGAACCTTAGTGATGGTCTCCGGAGAAGGGTCGCTCCACGAGATGTCGAGGTTCGCGCACCATGTCGTCTCGCCGTTCTTGAGAAGCGTCCCCACCAGGACGACATGCCTCGCGTCCCACTGTGCCGAGGAACCGGCAAATGACATCGTTGTTGTCGCTGGAGCGCCAAAGGGATTGTACCTCGTACGGGGAGACGATAACGCCGGCGCCAACGAGACAGTCACAAGGGCCAGCACGAGGAGGGGCCATCACAAGCTGCCCCATGACTGCAAGCAACCCCTTGCCACGTGCAGGGACCGACTCGGCGGAGCGGACGGCCGACGTTGTGGTGTCATGTTCCGTAGTCATGTCACGGAACGCATTGCGCGAAGTGGCAGCGTCGCACGCCTATTCAGGCGCCTCCCACCTGTTCACGTCTGCATAGTACTGGCTGGCAACAGCGAGAGCCACCAGGACCAGAAATGCGTGAATGTAAGGCAGGGCCTCGTCAAGCGGGATGACAATAGTCCGATAGAACGGAGAGACAACACTCCTGCCCCACCACATGATCTTGCCGTGAATGCCGAAAACCGCTGGGTCAGAGATGAACAGGACTGCGCCGATGAGCAGTGCCATCCATGCGTGACGCCCCAGGAACGAGACCCCCTTGCGAAGGGCTGTCCACAGGTTCTCTCCGGCTGCCACGGCAGCATACACGAACAGTGCCACCGGTTCGATAACACAGGCCCTGAACAGCGGCAGAATCAATCCTGCCCACAGAGGAATGGATTCCATGGCCAGGATGTGAACCACGACATTCCACGACTGGGCGAGTGCCAAGTTCACGAAGACAAGCAGGAGACTGACAGCGAGTGCCCGACCACTGGTGCGCCACGTAGCCCGTGCTCCAGCCATGGTCGTGATGACGCCGATGATGCAATATGTCGACAGCGTAAACGAGCCGAAGACCAGGAGCGCCCAATTGTTCGCACCAACGGTGTCGAAATCATACTTGAACACAAAGATCGCAAGTGAAAGTGCAGTCAGGTTGACCGTTACGAACACCAGCGCCATCGAGGCCATCAGGCACGCATGCGCGGGACGTCGTCGCTGTCGCGCCGGCATGAGTCCGACCAGCAGCCAGCCGAGAACATATGCACTGATGACCCCCAACGAGCCGACGGTGAACCGCCGGACCGGGTTATCTCCGGGACGCAGCAGGTCGTACACGGTGAGTTTTGGCGTAAACAGAGGCAGTGAGGGCGCATGTGACCAAGCATCACCCACAGTAAACATCAGCACGATCGAGACGATGAACTTCAGGCCTTCCGATACGGCTCCCCGGAACCCCGCAAGCACGAACCACCACTGGCAGATGCTGTCATGCCATGCAGCTCGCACACTGCGGCCAAACTGTCTCATGAGAGCCCACCTCCATTCTGTTTAGCAAACCGAGTATGCCATTGCTGGAGCTTGCGGTCAAGGGGCGCATCGACTCATCTAATATGTACCCGAACTAGTCCCGTAAACTCATGAGAAAAAGTATCTGAAGGGTGGCAGAATACTGCTGGTCCTTGGGACGAGAAAGGAGCAGCGGGAATGGAGCTCACGATGCAGGAACGGAAGAAGCTGACGTTGGTGGAAGCACAAAGGTACGTCAAGGCAAGCAAGGTCAAGAAGTCAGCCATGCTGGATGACTTCTGTGAATCCACGGGATACCAGCGGACGTATGCCGCCCGTGTCCTGCGCCAGGCAGGGCAACACTACTTGCTGGGAGACTGTATCCTCGTGGCTGATCCTGGCAAGCATATCCAACGGCATCGTCCTCCCCAGTATGGTCCCGCAGTGCAGCAGGCACTGATCAGTGTCTGGGCAGCCAGCACGTTCCTGGGACCGGTCCGTCTCGCAGGAGGCATGCCCTTCTTCGTGGAGAACCTCACGATGCACGGACATCTCCACATTGATGAGGAAACACGACAACTTCTCCTCCGGATGAGTCCTGCCACGATCGGGAGGCTTCTGGCAACAGAGCGGCACATGTACCGTCTCCATGGGTACCCGGGGAAGGTCATCTCTCTCCATGCTGACAATGGCAGTGAGTTCATGAACGGGCACCTCGTCCGCTTCTGCCATACTCGAGGGATCGCCTTCACCCCTGAGCCCTTTTGTCCCTCGCATCCTT
>DHFO01000052.1 GCA_002402295.1 Caldiserica bacterium UBA4822 | reverse complement strand
ATACCACAAAGACGATGGATAGAACGACTGCAAGCCGGTCGAGAACAACGTCCTTGGGCTTGCGGGCATTAAACACTGTCGCGCTGCCTGAAATTGCACCCAATCCGCTACCCTTGGGCTCCATGAACAGAATTGCAAGGATATCGCCGACTGCCACAAGCGCCATTACTATTTCGAGTACAGTTTTTAGCAACGTGAACCTCCACGAACAAGTGCTAGTATACTGAATTTCAGCGGCAGTGCAAGTACTCGAGGGTATTAGTCTGCAGAATCGATTGCCTCTATCCCGGGCAGCTGCTTGCCCTCCAGGTACTCGAGGAAGGCTCCCCCGCCCGTCGAAACATGCTTGAAGTCATCTTGAAGTCCGAGGGCATCAATAACGGAGGCTGTTTCGCCGCCTCCCGCGACGGTAAGTGCTTCCTTGTTTGAGGCAATAGCACGTGCCAGTGCCTTGGTCCCTTCAGTGAACTCGGGAATCTCAATGACCCCCATCGGACCGTTCCAGATGATTGTGCGCGCGTTAGAAGTCTCGTGCGTAAACGCCTCGATGGTTCTGGGGCCGATATCAACTCCTATCTGATCGGCCGGAATTTCTTCGATGTCTACCGTGCGATGCGGATTCCCGGCCTTGATTTCAGCGGTGACCACGACGTCAACAGGCAGAACGATCCGTGTTCCTTGCGCCTTGGCTGACTCCAGGATCTCGTCAGCCACCTTCAGGTAGTCCTCTTCGACCAGCGAGAATCCGACGCCATACCCCATGGCCTTGAGAAACGTAAACGCCATGCCACCGCCGATGAGAATTGCATCCGTCTTGGTGAGCAGGTTCTTGATGAGGCCAATCTTGTCCGAGACCTTCGCGCCGCCCAGTATCGCCACGAAGGGCCGCTTGGCAGACGTCGTGACAGTCTCGAGGACTCGAACCTCCCTCTCAAGCAGGAACCCTGCCGCCGACGGGAGAAACTGGGGCACGCCGGCCACCGAAGTGTCAGGCCGATGTGCGGTTGCGAACGCATCATCCACATAGACATCGGCGAGAGCCGCCAGACTCTTGGCCAGTTCCTCCGACCCTGTCTTCTCGTCCTTTAGAAAACGCACGTTCTCAAGCATGAGCACGTCGCCTGGTTTTGCATGAGCAACAGCCTCGGTTACGTCAGGTCCGATCACCGAATCCAGCTTCCTGACAGGCTTTCCAAGGAGTGTGGACAACTTCTGGGCTACCCTGTCAAGCCGCAGCGACTCGACTACCTTGCCCTCGGGACGGCCAAGATGAGTAACAAGAATCACAACAGCATCGTTTTCGAGAAGGTACCGGATAGTGGGAAGGGTCTCGATGATACGCTTGTCGTCCGTAATGGCCCCTTCTTTGGAAATAGGAACGTTGTAGTCGACTCGCAGGAGAACCTTCTTGTTGTGAACGTCCAGGTCCCTGATGCTGCGCTTTGCCATACCGATACCTCCTAGTAGGATGCTTTTGTAGCAATCAGTTTGGTCAGATCAGCAACTCTGGCGCTGTATCCCCACTCATTGTCATACCAGCTGAGAACCTGCACGAGTGTTCCGTTTGCCTTGGTTGACAGCCCATCCACAATTCCAGAGTACAGAGTTCCACGGTAGTCAGACGATACGAGTGGTAGGTCATTGTAGCCGAGATACCCCCTCATGGAAGATTCAGACGCTGCTTTCAGTGCCGCGTTGACCTCATCCCGGGTGGCTGGCTTGCTGAGCACCGCGTCGAAGACAGTAATCGAAACGGTTGGAGTTGGAACGCGGAGAGAGATGCCATCCAGCTTGCCCTTGAGTTCTGGAATGACGAGTGCCACGGCCTTGCTGGCGCCAGTAGTAGTGGGAATAATGTTGGTTGCAGCATTGCGGGCTCTGCGCAGGTCCTTGTGCGGTGCATCAAGTATCCGCTGATCGAGCGTGTAGCTGTGGACAGTCGTCATGTACCCCTTCTCGACGCCCCAGGTATCATTGAGGACTTTGACGACTGGTGCAAGAGAGTTGGTCGTGCACGATGCGTTTGAGATAATGGTATGCTTGGTGACATCAAGAAGGCCCTCGTTGACGCCCAGAACGACGGTGATATCTTCACCCTTCGCGGGAGCGGTGATGATTACTTTCTTGGCTCCAGCGGTAACGTGCCCGCGTGCCTTGTCGGCATCAGTGAAGACCCCGGTTGACTCGATGACCATGTCAATGCCAAGGTCTCCCCACGGAAGGGCCGCTGGATCCTTTTCCTGAAAGATCCTGACCTCATGGTCTCCGATGGTTATTGCACCCTTTCTTGGCGTGATATCGATATCCCAGGTTCCATAGTTGGAATCATACTTGAGGAGATGCGCCAGCGTGTTCTCATCTGTGATGTCGTTCGCTGCGACGATGTCCAGCTCCGGGTAACGGGTCATGAGATGCTTCAGCACCTGGCGGCCAACCCGACCAAGCCCATTGATTGCGATCTTTGCCATGCCATACCTCCCTGTAAAGTGGCCGCTCGTCAGAGTGGGCGGCGATACACACACATGATACGCAAATGGCGGCAAAAGCAAACAGAATATTATTAATTGCGCCTGAAATAGCGGGCCGGGATTCCGAGCGAGAGCCGGTACTTGGCAACCGTGCGCCGACTAACGCGGATACCCTGCGTCGCAAGGTATTCACTGATTTGTCTGTCGCTCATCTCTCTCGATGCATCACCCGACTGCAGCAGCCGGGCGAGCGCATCCTTTGCCGGGGCGGACGCGGTCTCCCAGTGGTCCATGACGAGAGAGCGCAGCCGGAACGTGCCCCGCGGTGTAGCAACGTATTTGCGTGAGATTGCTCGTGCCAATACTGTTCGTGACAATCCGGTGTCGCGCATGAGATGGTCTGTCGGCACCTGTGACGGGCTGTCCGACTCCCCCGCGAGGAACGGTGCAAGCTGCCGGATAAGTGCTTCGCCAATCATGGTGAGCGTTCGCGTCCGCTGGACGATGCCCTCTTCCACCCAGCGTGCTTTTGTCACATCGGTTATGACGCGTCTTCGTGCCTGAGGGTCTTCACGGGCAGATGCCAACACATCTGGATCGACCGTCAGGCCCCAGGTGGGCTGGGGCACCGTGCACACGAGATGCCCATCCACAGGGTCCCGCTCAATGACAATGTCGGGCACGACGATACGTGCCTGCGCAGGAATGAGGTGTTTGAGAGGTTCTGGGTCCAGGACGGCCAGAGCCTTCTGCACCAGGTTCGCATCCGAGGGAAGTCCAAGCTTCTTCAGACAAGCACGCAGTACTCCCGGGGACACTGATGCTGCCCTTACGCGCAGAAGACTGGCACACTGTTCGACGGGCAAGTTTGGAACAACTCGCGCCAGTTGCAGGGCAAAACAGTGAGCCACATCGGTCGCCCCCAGTCCTGCCACATTCAGTGCCTGGAGACCTCTGAGCGTCTTTTGTACATCGGTTTCTCTTAGGCTGTTGCTTCTCGAGTAGTCGGACACGTCATGTGCGAAGAAGCCGTGTTCATCAAGGTCTGACACGAGGAACTCGGCAGCCTGGAGTTCCGGTTCGTCGATGAGACCTTGCTCAAGGAGTTCGCCTACAATGTAGTCAGTCACATCGGACTCCACCGGGGCGGGCAGGGAATCGAGGTCACCGTTCCAGGAATCACCCGTAGCTGTTGCACGTGTATGCTTCTCTGCAATGACACTTTCGGAAACGAAGCGGTCAATCAGTGGTTCGAAGTCGCCCAGGGGCTGTTCCAGAATCACTCCACGGGTGGCCAAATAGGACCTCTGACGAAGTGTCAGTTGTTGTCGCTGCTTCTGGCTACCCTCGAGCATGGCGAAGTACCTTCCTGATGTGGTAATCGATCGTACTCTTGCTGATTCTTCCTGGCATCTTGTCGGACAGCCGAGACAACGGGAGGTCCGGATACCGCAGACGGGTTTCGACGATGCGAACCGTTTGTTGGGACAGCTGCGACCTGTCCACCCTGTCGAATGCACTCCTGAGCTCTTCGACAGCAATGGTTTCGCGCTGTAGGTTGGCCATTTCCGCGTTCACAGAGCGGTTGACTGAGTTGTCCATGCCGCGTTCGACCTCGAGTTCCTCAAGGGACACCAGGGATTCGACGGCTCCCCACGCTGACAGCAGTGACTTGATGTCGTTCCGGGCTTTCACATAGGTGACCTCGAAACCACCCCGCCGTTCGAAGCTGTGGCTGACGTGCAGAGACGTGAGCGCATGCTCAACAAGCCGGCGGCCAACGGGCATCGAACAGCTGAACTCGAGGTGCGTTCCATCCCGGGCCACGTAACCGGAGACGATAAAGAACCCCTTTGTGAAAGCAGCTGCGGCATGCCGTGCACGCAGCTGCCGCATCAGTGCCACTGGTTTGAACGGAGCGTCGGTTGAGAACAACTGTTCGACCTGGTTTGCTGACAATGCTATGGTAAGGTTGAGTTTCCTTCCGGTTCTGGATACTCCCCCCTGCTGCGGCCGCCAGTGCGCCAGTGCATCTGCCGACCGGGACATGAGAAACCGGATGGTGGAGGGGTTTCTTGAGGTGAACGACAGCGAGAGACTGCCTCCGTGACCGAGTACCAGCGAGTTTCCACCATACAGGGCACCCGTCAACTCCATCAGCGGGTTGGCGGACGGGAGCCGGACCAGTTCGTGTTTCAGGAACTCAATGGTCGCCATTGCAGGTTCACAAGCCAAGAAGAGAGTGGAAGAGGATCCGTAGCTTGTCAGGATCATGCCGCACCATCCCGTTCGCGGTGGAACAGACGTCTGCCTCGATCACTCTCGGGTGCGGTCGGCGCGACAGATCGTCGGGGACTGAATTCACTCCAGACGCTGCGTATCGTTGCAGCGTTTCCGCCGGAATGGGCGTGCTGCTGACGACAACGACGTCTATACACGAGCGCCCCAGCACTTCCTCGACCTTGTGAAGAAACATGCCTGTCGTATATCCGTCTGTCTCTCCACGCTCCGTCATCGCGTTCACAATCAGAACTTTCGTGGCAGAAGAGCGTGCGATCGTGTCGGCAGTCGCCTCGATTGACAATGGTGGAATCAGACTCGTGAACAGCGAGCCGGGACCGATGATGATACAGTCCGCGTGAGAAAGTGCCTCGAGCGCGGGAACAAAGGGCTTGGCATGGGGCGGCATAACTTCAATACGGTCAATGACCTTCCGCTGAAGCGGAATCTGGTCTTCCCCATCGATGGTAGTGCCGTCACTGAAATGGGCTCGCAACGAGATGTCATCCAATGACATGGGCAGGACGCGCCCAGGAAGCTGGAGGATGTCGGCCAGTTCCTGGACTGCGTCGCCAAAGTTGCCCTTGATATCGGCAAGCGCAGCGATCAGCAGGTTCCCCATGTTGTGACCACCGATTCCATCGATGTCGTCAGGAAACCGATATCCGAGAAGCCGTGCGCTGCGAGTGGATCCCCCCGCCGTGGCAATGAGGGCATTTCGGAAGTCTCCTGGCGGCAGGACTCCCATGGTCTCTCTGAGACGTCCGGTGCTTCCTCCGCTGTCGGCCATGGTCACGATCGTCGTAAGTTTGACGTTCTCTGTTCTCAGGGACTCTATGACCGGCCTTATGCCTGTTCCTCCACCGATGACGACAACTCGTGGCAGTGACTCGGCCTTCCAGAAGCGGTACACCATGCGTGACAGGGGCTCGTGGAGAGCAGGGCGTGCGACGGCAGTGACGACAGACCGGACGATAAGCACAAGAGCCCACGCCATGAGAGCGAGTGACAAGGCGAGGAGAATGATGAGCGCTGTCGTGACCACTGCAGATGTTGCCCCGGGCGACAGGAACCCTTCCAGAAGTTGTTGCAGTCCCAGCAGAACCCGGGTACCAGCTGATGGCCCGAGGCGTGCAAGCAGGCCCGCACTTGCAGCGACACACAGTATAAGGCTGACGGCTAGCAGAACAATGTACCTCTTGACGTGAACGCCTGGCACCAGCCAGTACCACAGTGTCCTTCTTTGAGTTTTCACTTCTGGAGATCCCGATGGAAGATGTGCAGCGTGGTCACCTGTGACTTCAAATGGTGGTACAGCATGTTCGCGATGACCACTGAACGGTGTCTGCCCCCAGTACAGCCGATGCCGATGGTCAGGTAGCTCTTCCCCTCTTCGCGGTAGTGCGGAAGGACAAAGTCTATGAACCTGATGAGGTGAACAAAGAACTCCCTGGCGTATGGCTCGCCCAGGACAAAGCGTATGACGCCGCGGTCGAACCCTGTCCGGTGTGCCAAGGGCTCCTCGTAGTATGGGTTGGGAAGGAACCTGACGTCGAAGAGCAGGTCCAGGTCAATCGGCGTGCCATTCTTGTACCCGAAGGAAACGATATTGACAGTGAGAGACTGTGCCTGCTGTGATCCGAGGATTGCTTCCCGCACACGGTTCTTGAGCTCTCCTACGCTGAGGTTGGTTGTATCGATGATGATGTCAGACAATGATCTGACGTCTGCAAGCAGTTCACGCTCGTTCTGGATGCTCTCTGAAACGGTGTCTCCTGGAATCGGGTGCCGCCTTCGCGTTTCGGAGAACCGACCGACCAGCACCTTCGAGGAGGCCTCAAGAAAGATGATGCGTGGATGGACTCCTCGCGCCTTCAGGTGTTGCAGCATGGAGTGGAACTGCGTCCTAAAGCCTGAGCTGCGCACATCGAGTGCCACGGCGATCTTGGAGATTTTCCCGTTCGTCTGCAGGGCGAGGTCGAGGAACTGACTCATCAGGGATATGGGGAGGTTGTCCATGGCATAGTAACCAAGGTCCTCTAGGTATCCCATGGTCTTCGTCTTGCCCGCTCCGCTAAGCCCGGTCACGATGACAAGGTCAAGCCCCGAAATAACTGCCATGGGTACCTCCCGTTCAATCGACAGCACGCTGGGTCCGGCGCCGTCTGCTGGTCATGGTGGCGGAGGGGAGAGGGTTCGAACCTCCGAAGGCGTTAACCTTGCCGCATTTCAAGTGCGGTGCCATCAACCGCTCGGCCACCCCTCCATGACCCTCAACAAGTCTACAAGACATCGCCGGGTTGTCAAAGAATCGCAGCCCTCTTGGAAACCAGAGAGAGTGCCTGAGGTGCGAGTTCAGCGAATAACGTCTGTCCTCATGTAGGGAATGAGAACCTCCGGCACTCGTACGCTGCCATCTGGCTGCTGATAGTTCTCGAGAATTGCCGCCATCGTCCGCCCGACGGCCAGTCCGGACCCGTTGAGTGTGTGGACGTAGGCGAGCCTGCCGTCCCTCGTGCGGTAACGGATGTTGGCTCTGCGGGCCTGGAAATCCTCAAAATTGCTGCAGGAGCTGATTTCCACGTACTTGTTCTGACCGGGCATCCATACCTCAGGGTCGTACTTCATTGCAGCGGTAAACCCAAGGTCGCCAGTGCACATCCTACTACGATGATATGGCAGGTCCAGTTTCCTGAGGATTCCCTCGGCGTTCTCGAGCAGCGAGTCCAGTTCTTCGTAGGAGGATTCTGGTCGCACAAACTTGACCATCTCGACCTTATTGAACTGGTGCACCCGTACGATTCCCCGGGTGTCTCTGCCCGCGGCCCCGGCCTCCTTGCGGAAACATGCGGTGTATGCAATATATTTGATGGGCAGAGTCTCTTCAGGGATGACTTCGTCCCGAAGAAGATTCGTGACCGGAACCTCTGCCGTTGGGTCAAGAAACAGGTCATCCGTATCTGTGTGGTACAGGTCATCTGCGAACTTTGGCAGCTGACCTGTACCTGTCATCGATTCACGGTTGACCAGAAAGGGCGGGAATATCTCCGTGTACCCTTCCTGCTCAACGTGCACGTCAATCATCCACGAAACGAGTGCTCGTTCGAGGCGTGCTCCAAGGCCCTTGAGAACATAGAACCGGGAACCCGATATCTTGGCTCCGGCGGCGGAATCGATAATGCCGAGCGACTCGCCGATCTCCCAGTGCGGCTTCGGGACGAAGGTGAACGATGGTTTCTCGCGCCAGGTGAAGACGACGGTGTTCTCCTTGTCGCTTGCGCCCACAGGCACCGACCCGTGTGGCAGGTTGGGCACCGAAAGAAGCAGGTCATGGAGCTTCTCCTCGACCGCCTTGATCTGCTCGTCCAGAGATGAAATCTGTGCGCCCACTTCTTTCATTTCCGCTATGGGCGTGGCTGCGTCCTGCTTGCTCCGTTTGAGCGCAGCAATCTGGTCACTGACCTCGTTGCGGTGATGCTTGAGCGTGTCAGCCTGCTGCAGCAGTGTACGCCGCCGCCGGTCTACCTCAAGGATCTCGTCGACGATCTCAGGCCCCTCGTTCTTCGCGGCTATTCCCGCTTTTACAAGGTCTGGCTTCTCACGGATTAGTTCGAGGCTAAGCATTGGTTTCTCCTTCCACTCGTTTGACTCAACGGGCATTGTAGCGTTCCACGCCGGAAAAGGCAACGCTGCGTGCTGTTCAATGCTGGCTGGGGCTGCTTGACCTCAGAACCCGGCAGCCACAGCATGTTCGACGGCGTCGATAGCAGGAGGGATGCTCTGTACCTTCCCCTGGACGAGCATTGCGTGTTCCACATCCTTGAGACCATTGCCTGTGATAAGCACCACGACGCGTTCTTCTGGTGCTAGATCGTGACGCGTGATGAGCTTTCGGAGTGCAGCCACAGCGGCGGCAGCGGCTGGCTCTGCAAAGATACCCTCATTGCGTCCCAGATATCCGATGGCATCTATGATTTCTTCATCCGTGACGGTCACTGCAAGCCCCCCGCTTTCCTGGATGTCGCGTACAGCCATGAGACGGTTCCGAGGAACGCCAGCAACAATGCTGTCGGCGCAGGAGGAGGGGTGGTCCAGACACACGACAGGCTGACCAGTGGCCACAGCCGTGGCAATGGGAGCACACCCTTGTGCCTGAACTGCTATTAGCTGCGGCATGTGGCTTATGAGCCCGAGAGCGAGAAGGTCCCGGAATCCCTTGGCGACGCCTGAGATAATACACCCGTCGCCCACCGGAACTAGTACCGCGTCTGGCGCCTCGAAGCCGAGCTGCTCTGCCATCTCGAGAGCGACCGTCTTCTTTCCCTCAACCATGTACGGGTTGTATGCGGTGTTGCGGTTATACCAGCCGAATCGCTCAGTAGCCTGCATACACAGGTCGAACGCCTCATCATAAGTGCCATCGACGAGGAACAGGTGACTGCCGAAGACGCGCAGCTGAGCAATCTTCCCTGCCGGAGCGGTAGCAGGCGCAAAGATATAGGCTGCCAGCCCCGCATTTGCCGTCAGACCCGCCAGGCTGGAACCTGCGTTGCCCGTCGTGGCCGCGGTCAGCACATGCTCACCAAGTGCGACTGCCTTGGCGATGGCAATTGCTGAGGCGCGATCCTTGAGCGAGGCCGTAGGATTGCGTCCGTCATCCTTGAACCACACGTCGGCGAGTCCCAGTTGTGGACCGACATGCTGGCTACGGTACAGCGGAGTCCACCCAATCTGGAGCGTCAGGTGTGAAGGTCGTCCGCTGACAGGCAAGAGGTTCAGGTAGCGCCACATCGAGAAGTCGTGGTTATCGTCAAGGTACTGGCGGGTAAAGCTCCGGCGGATGCGGTCGTAGTCATACAGTACTTCGAGCACACCGTCGTTCCCGCATGCGGGACAGACGTACCGTACCTCGTCCGGGGCATAGGTCTGTCCGCAAATCATACACCGCAATCCAGCGACTGATGACATGTATCCTCCACGTGCAGCCGGCGAGGGAATAGACCTCACGCGGTTGTCAGAAATCACCGCCCTGTTGCTGTCTTAGCCGCGAACGATCCTTGTTCCAGTATCACCGGCCAGCGCGCGCTCCAGAGACTCCGGGTTGGTGATGAGCGCTTGCTGCCCGCCGCGCTCGAGGAAAGCGATGGCTGCCTTGATCTTTGGCAGCATGGATCCCTTGGCAAACTGGCCCTGCTCTGCATAGGCCTTTGCCTCGGATACTGTCATGCGGTCAACGCCCCGTTCGTCGGGTTTGCGGTAGTTGACACATACTTTCTCGACCGCGGTACTGATGACGAACAGATCAGCTTCGAGGTTCGTTGCCAGGAGACTGGTGGCATAGTCCTTGTCGATGACGGCGGCTACACCTTCTAGCAGGCCCTCGTTGTTGCGGACGACAGGAATGCCGCCTCCTCCCGCAGCAATCACCACGAAATTCGCCTCGGTCAGATGCTTGATGGCATCGAGTTCCACTATGGCCACGGGCATAGGGGAAGGAACGACCCTGCGCCATCCCCTGCCAGCATCTTCGGCGACCGTCCACCCTTCCTGCGCTACCTTCTGGTCGATTTCCTCCTTGGTATAGAATGAGCCCACTGGCTTTGATGGATTCTGGAACGCGGGATCATGCTGGTCCACGAGTACCTGCGTGACAACAGTGACAGCCTGTCGGTCAATACCACGTTGTAAGAACTCATTGTGCAGAGCCTGCTGAATCTGGTACCCAATGGCGCCCTGTGTGTCTGCGCCGCACGAGTCGAGAGGCACAGGATGAAGGCCGGCAACTTTCTCCGCAATCTCGGACCTGAGGAGGATAAAACCGACCTGGGGCCCGTTTCCGTGCGTAATGACGACGTTGTACCCTTGCTGTACGATTCCTGCTATGTGGCGCGACGTCTCAACGACAGCCTCATACTGGTCACGGACACTCTTGTGCTGTTCATCCCGAATAAGAGAATTCCCTCCGATAGCGATGACCGTAAGTCTGGGCATGGTTTCTGTTCTCCCCATCAGTGGCTACATGGTCAGAGCGAGAATCGCTTTGACCGTGTGCAGAC
>DHFO01000017.1 GCA_002402295.1 Caldiserica bacterium UBA4822 | reverse complement strand
ACTGCCCCATTGTATGTGTCTCCACCTGACAACGAGACACAACCCAACATCATGAAGACCGGTTCTGTACCGCACACAACAGCCAGCGCACAGCCCTGGAATCCGATCGCCGCGTTGAAACAGCAGTACGACGAGCAGCCGTTCTACGCCGTTTGGGCTTGGCCAAGCCTGGCAACCGATGACTTCATAGGTACTCAGGCCTCTGAGGTTCGAGAGATTTTTAGGACTCCTCCAGGCCGTGGTCAGGAAGGATTCACGCTTGCTTATGCGATATCCAAGGCCACCATTGTACAGGAAGGCCTTCGCTTCTCCTCCGCTCGTCAAGGTTTCGATTTGTCAGACAAAGGCTCCATGCTATTCTCTCGATCTCTCGATGGGCTCGTGTGTGGCAAGTCAACTCCAGAGCATACCATCAATCCACTCCTCTTGATTGAATATACCCTGTCGTTCATGCAACTGTACTTGGAGTTGTGGCGCGTCAATCATTCGCCGGGATCGCTGATGACATCAATGCTGGCTTTCGATGCCAGATTATGTCTGCACAACGCAGTTGGCTGGGAACTGCGACCCGGAAGACCGGGAACGGAGGGGTACGGAGATCTCTATAACTCATCTGGTCCACACAAGCCGCTTTCGTCAGCCCATCTCTTGGCCCCTTTGACTGGCCCCACCGCCTTTGGAATCAACGATAACCCCAATTTGATAACCATGAGTCTCATGAAATCGACGTACTCGGCCTTTGGCTATACGATCGAGGACATTCCTTACTTTGACCCAGAACGGCTAGTATTCAGGTTCTAGCATGCCTTCATTATCAATTGACAGCCCTGTGCAAGTGACATTGGGCCAAGAGATTATTCCAAGACCATTGATTCCCCAGAGTCGACAATCATGCGCGATGCCATGGACAACATTCGAAGACGCGACGCTGAACGCGAACTTGACAGTCAAGGAAAGCATCCACCTAATTGGATTGGGCAGGAGAATTCGCACGCGGCATTTGAGATAGCACGGCATAGCTCAATCGCTATTGATAAGCGGACAAGCCTTGGAGCAGCTGCTGTTGCAGTACTTTGGCAAAGTAGAGGAATTCCATGCTGTCTTGGGGAAGCCAGCCAGCGAAGAGGTTGCGAAAAACTTACACGTCGAGCTTACTAAGCTGGTAGAACAAATCGGTCACGAGATGCGCTACGAAATTGGCATGGACAAAGCCAGCAGGACAGTGACGCAATAGCAATCCATAGTCTGGAGGAAGCAATTGCTGATCGAATCAGTACCAAATCTACGAACTTGTCGACAAGCTCACGCAGAATCTAGACTAGGACACCTGCATTTCTACTGTCCGCCTGAAGCACCGCCGTGGGGGTCAGAAAAGTTCGTACAAGTAGCGGCTGACTACTTGTCGTCTCAGACGTACGTCCTGCGAGCGATATGTAACCGCGGCAATTGGAGTGTCAGAGCGAAGGATCTGAACGGAGAGCTGCTTGCCTTCGTTTCGACTCCATGTGCACTGGCTTTGTTGGGGAGACAGGACAGACTGTTCAACGAGACAATAATGTTAGCTCGTCCACTGTTCGAAAGAGCAGTGAATCTGTATTATTCGGTTGTTTGCGACGAGCCGGACTTTGCCAAGATCAGAGAGTATACAATCCAGAGAACACGCGAACAACTCTCCCGCGAATTCCGAGCAGGAGACCAAGTCATGCGGCTGTATTTTGGCACCAAACCAGACAACATAGTCTCGCAAAGCACCTCCAAACGACATGGCCGTTCACGGCAACAATGGGACAAGAAAATCCCAGAACGTCTGGAGATCATTCGACAACGATCTGGTGCCACAATACCGTCTTTCCTAACATATCAGACCGCTTTCTATACTGACAGCTCCGAAGCATTGCACGGAAGTCTCTATGGAATTACTGGCCACCTAGGGCACCTAGGGATCTATGAACCTCATGAAAAAGAACTCGATAGTACAAACGTACAAGTCAATGCCGACACAACACGCGCCATTTTGCTTTGGCTATCAGGAGAATTGTTGAACGAACTCATAAAAGTAGTCAATAGTGAGAAGCTTTGTTCAGATCTGGTGGAGATAGCTCAGAAGAACTCACATGCCTGCGAGGATATTTCTCGCGTGGTCTTGATTCTCACCATTTGACTTCACCGATGTGACTCGCCATGGGAAGCGGGCTCGCCTCTTCGGCCCTGCTCACCAATCGGGAATGAACGTGGTGGACATTGCCCAACTTCAGCTGTCGATTGACCGCTCTATCCCGAAATGCGTCCGCGCTCTGGTCTTCACCGCTCACGCTGGACATGTCCAGTAACCATTTGAGCTGAGCCGAAGGATCCACGTTCAGCATCCGTTTGCCATTCAGCACGTGAAGCGTCCTCAACCATTTCCTTGTCCCGACCTTGTGTGATCTCGGCTTTCCAGTCCGCCAGAACAGAGCTCATCCTCGGGCCTAATCTGAACCTGCATTCTAACCGCACAAGCGAGTGCGATGACGAACCAGAGTAGTGGTTGTGTCCGCGCTGGTGAGGAAGAGGCCTTTGCGGTCCTTGAGCCATTTGGCTAGGACCTGGTAAGCCCAGAGGTCGGGGGTGACGCCATCGAAGTACTTGCTGGGGTTGATGCTGATGCGCCCGCGGTCGGCCTCAAGAGCAGCAATGTGCTTGATCGGTATCTGGGCGACTACGTCACGCCAGAAAGAACAGCCGCAATTCTCGACAACAAACTGGTGCCATAAGGACAAGGGAAAAGGCATGTGCGTTGAAATGTCTGCTGGTCTATGTCAGTAGAACAAGAGTCTCAGGAGAGCGCTATACTTAATTATAGGTGTAAACTGAATTGCAAATGACCTTTGATATGTGGGAGAGAGAACATGCCTGGTAAGAAGAAAACGCAAGATGAGAGCGTTCCAATCACAAAACCGACCAGAAAGCGCAAGCCTCTTGTAGTTCCCACTGTGACAGATGCGCCAGCTTGCGAGGCCCCAACTCTCCTTCGTACTGGAGAATACGATGGATCGGCATTGTTGCCTTTGAGCATCGAAGAGGGCGCCGCAGAATTTCAGACGCTCTTGGGCATTGGGCATACGCGGACTTGTGACTGCCCCAGCTCCCATTTGAACTGCATGTCGGCCAAGGAATGGCTCAAGAGTCAAATTGGCGTTTGGCACTTTCTCTACGAGAAACGCGACATTAGAGATAAAACACTGCACCCCGCCACCTTCCCAATTCAACTGGCTGCCAAGGTAATCGAGTTGTTTACTCACAGAGGAGAGCTGGTACTTGACCCCTTTGTCGGCAGCGGCACGACATTGGTTGCGGCGGAGGATCTCGATCGCAATGCGGTAGGATTTGATCTGAAGTCGGAATATGTGTCTCTGTCACGGTCACGCCTCCAGTCAAATCTGTTTGGTCACGCCCAGCAAATCGCCATACGCGACGATGCTCTGAACATTCCTAAGTATTTGGAGCCTGAATCCGTCAGCCTCATCTGGACCTCGCCACCCTATGCTAATCTGCTCAACAGAGAGCGACACAATAAGTCCCGCCGTGACAGAAAAAACGACCAGTACCTCAAAATAGAGCAGTACTCTCAGGACCCGCGCGATCTTGGTACGATGAGCCTGGACGATTACAGTACGGCCATCGGCGACATCTTCGAGCAACTTCTGCCTCTTCTCAAACCCCACGGGCACTGCGTCATTAATGTTCCGGATATGTGGTGGGAGAACCAGCGAATTACAATACACGTGTCGCTCATCGAGGAACTCCGACGCCGTGGTTATGAATTGCGAAATACCATCATCTGGGATAGAACCAATATTGTCAATGCGATCGGCATCTTTGGGTGGCCCAGCAACTACATCACCATGGGAGTCACGTTTGAGTACTTGCTAGACTTCTGGAAACCCTGAAGTACGGAAGTCCATGAAAGCAAAGACTACAGCATATTGGCGATCGTCTGCGGTCAGCGGTGTCAATTGGGATAGAGAGCAGCCACGAATAAGCATTTGGAGGCCAGCAACATGAAGATGTACACAAAGGAGAGCCTCCGAGCATCTCTCCTGGAAATCCGAGACAGAGGATGGATACTAAACGCCCGACCAGGTAACCAAGGTGGAGTAGGGAATACACTCGAGGATTTACTTGGCATCAAGGAGAACAATCTGCCATTGCCAAATGCGGCTGAATGGGAGCTAAAAGCGCACGCAGGCAAAGCGGGCACATACACCACGCTGTTTCATATGGAACCCTCGCCACGAGGGCTAGACCTGGTTCCCCAATTCCTGCTTCCCGTCTATGGCTGGCCGCACAAAAAGGCTGGGATTCTCTATCCAGACACCGAGCGGAGTTTCAGACAGACAATTAGCACAAGAGCTCGCAGCGATCGAGGTTTCGGTGTCGTCGTCGACGAACAATCAAAACGAGTAGTTATCAGTTTTGCAGCCACGGCTGTATCGTCCGCACACATGGACTGGCTTCATCAAGTTGAAACAAACGCAGGACATTTGGGCGAGCTTGACCCACAGCCCTATTGGGCGTTTTCTGACCTCTTCCCCGTAGCAGCGGCAAAACTCACCAATTGTTTCTACGTTCTTGCAGACAAGCATCAGCAGCAGGGACAAACGTTCTTTCGTTATCGAACTTTCTACATGCTCAAGGGGTTTTCGGTTAAACGATTCCACACAGCTCTCATAAGCGGGGAAGTGCTCCTGGATTTCGATGCTCGTACAGGCCACAACCATGGTACAAAGTTCAGGGCGAGGGCCGGGTTTCTGCCCTCACTATACGAGTCAGCAGAAGAGTTCTAGAACTAAGCTAAACAGCTGGTCTGCCCTTCATTATGGGGCGAAGAAGCCGACCACGTGCTCGACCGTGGGCTCGCCTGCAGAGACCCAACAGTCGCGGTTGTGTTGCTCCTCGCGTCTTCCCATAATGGTCTCGCCCCAAGACCAATTTCAGATAGCTTTCCACTGATGCCCTGAACGTCATATCCCCTCCCTGAGTCCAGCGAACGTTTCTATGTCAAGCATTGTAGCGCAAAATGAGACAAATTGGACTTCCGCCTGCGCGGAGAAGCACCCCTCAGGAGCGCTCCTCGTATTGGGAAAAAGTGCTCGGGAGACAACATCCTTGGGCTCGGGAAAGTGACGGACTAGGAGTCTCCTATTGGACCTGCTAAGTCCTGCAGCACTTCGTCAGTTGAGACCACCTTGCAGTAGATCTGGTTGAGCATCCTGGTCTCCCAGACCTGGAGGTCGGCGTTGATGGCCGACGTGGCGTCCTCCACCAGGAAGACGGTGTAGCCCCAGTCCGACAGGTCGCGCACAGTGCTGGAGACGCACTGATCCGTGAACAGGCCGCAGACCACCACGTGCTCGATGCCCATCCACTGCAGGATGTGGCCGTACTGGGTGCCCATCACGGTGCTGTCCGTGGTCCTGCAGACGACGACCTCACCATCGCGGGGCTTCAGTTCATCGATGACCTCCTGGTCCCGGGAGCCGATCTTGAGCAGGGTATAGTTCCAGCCCGGTCTGGCCTGCGTGGGCGAACGGTCACGGCCGTCTGCACGCACTCTCGCACTGACCGAGGTCAGATCTCCACATTTCACAAAACGAGCCAGGGTAGACATATTCGGTCTTGCTTACACTCAAATGCAGTGTAAACTCATATCAGGATGGCAGTGACGTCATCAGGCAAGGAGCATTGATATGAGCATCCTGATTCGTACGATTGGCAACCGACAATATGCATACGCGATTTCTCGCAGTAGGGGACAGACCGTGCAGACCTACCTTGGACCTATGGCGCGAGCTGATGTCGCCGCCAGGGTAGCCGCCCTCAAGCAAGAAGGCAGTATCCCGTTCGAGTTCCATCGCTACTTCTGGGATACTGACCCCGCTGCCATTAACCTGCACCGGCACGCAGCATACGTGATCACCAGGATTCTTGAGATGGGAAGCTTGCGAGCTGTTTGGTGGCTCCAGGTCCAATACCCGACCAGCACCATCCTCCACTTCCTTGCCTCGAGCAAGGCTCTTTCGGCACGTTCGCGCCGCTTCTGGTCCGCCTGGTTCGAGGTGAGCCATGCATCCTGAGGCGTTGACACCCGAGGTCCTGGCACTGCTTCCTCGCCTCGGTGCCTTGGCAGAGGGGCACGGGTTCATCCTGGCAGGAGGGACGTCGCTGGCGCTGTTTCTCGGCCACCGTCTGTCCATTGACCTGAACTTCTTCTCGGACCAAGCGTTCGTTCCAGACCTGCTTGCGGGCGAGCTGCGCTCAGCGCGTTTGAACCCGGACGTCCTGCAGTTGGCTCCAGGGACTCTCTCGGCCGTGGTAAGCGGAGTGAAGGTCTCCTTCTTTCAGTATGCCCCTCCATTCGTCGACCCGCCCAAGCGGTACAAAGGGCTGGCCGTGGCGAGCATCCTCGACGTCGCAGCGATGAAGCTGATCGCTGTCGCACAACGGTCAGCCAGGCGCGATTTCGTGGACCTGTACGTCACCCTTCAGCAGGTGCCGTTCAGCGCTGTGGCGGCGCGAGCCGTCCAGCGATATGGTGCAGACCTCATCGAGCCGGTCGTGATCGGCAAGGGCCTCACGTGGTTCGAGGACGCTGACGGCGAGCCGGACCCCCAATACCTGGGCCGACCATTCGCCTGGGCTGACGTCAAGGCGTTCTTCGCATCGTCGTTCCGTCAGTTTGTTCTGGACCTCGACGCTGCAGTCGCGTCAGCGACAACAGGAGTCCCGCC
>DHFO01000044.1:67941-68793 GCA_002402295.1 Caldiserica bacterium UBA4822 | reverse complement strand
TCAGAGAGAACGTAGACCTGCGCCTCAAACTTTGTGTGCGGGGTGATAGAGCCAGGCTTCACGATGACCTGACCACGGCGGACCTCGTTGTGCTCAATGCCACGCAGCAGCAGACCGACGTTGTCCCCTGCTTCACCATCATCGAGGAGCTTGTGGAACATCTCGATGCCTGTGACAACGGTCTTGCGGGTCTCTTCCGAGAGGCCGACGATTTCCACGCTGTCGCCCATCTTGACGACACCACGCTCAATACGTCCGGTGGCAACGGTGCCACGGCCTGTGATGGTGAAGACATCCTCGACGGCAAGCAGGAAGGGCTTGTCGATGGGACGCTCTGGGGTCGGGATGTAGGAATCAACGGCATCCATGAGTTCCCAGATCTTGTCGGTCCACTCATTCTTGCCACGGGTACAATCGCCATCGTACTCCAGAGCCTTGAGAGCAGAACCACGGATGATGGGAATCTCATCGCCGGGGTAGTCATTCTTCTTCAGCAGGTCCCGTACTTCCATCTCGACAAGGTCAATGAGCTCTGGATCATCGACCTGATCCACCTTGTTGAGGAAGACCACAATCCTAGGGACGTTGACCTGGTGAGCCAGCAAGATGTGCTCCCGTGTCTGGGGCATGGGTCCTTCCGAAGCGGCAACGACCAGAATGGCACCGTCCATCTGGGCAGCACCGGTNNGTGATCATGTTCTTGATGTAGTCCGCATGCCCTGGGCAATCGATGTGGGCGTAGTGCCGCTTCTCGGTTTCATATTCGGCATGGTGAGCGTTGATCGTTACACCACGGGCCTTCTCTTCCGGAGCATTGTCGATCTCGTCGTACCGCTTGACCTGTGTATGGCC
>DHFO01000044.1:35717-67919 GCA_002402295.1 Caldiserica bacterium UBA4822 | reverse complement strand
GTGCCGATGTTCACATGCGGCTTGGTACGCTCAAACTTCTCTTTCGTCGCCATGATAGCCTCCCTGAATTATTGAGCCTTGCTGGAAGAACCTTCGAACTTGCTGACGACCTGGTCCCTCACGTCGTCTGAAACCTTCTGATAGTGCGAGAATTCCATCGAGAAGGAGCCACGCCCCTGGGTCAGCGACCGCAGGACCGTGGTATACCCGAACATAGACGCGAGCGGCGCCGAGCACTCAACAACCTGCAGATGGCCACGATCCTGGATCTGCTGGATCGTACCTCTCCGTGCCGTCACGCTGCCAATGATGTCGCCAATGTTCTCCTTCGGAACCACGATCTCAAGGCGCATAATTGGTTCCAGGAGAAACGGCGATGCCTTAGCACAGCCCTCGCGCAAAGCCTTGGATCCAGCAATCTTGAATGCCATCTCAGACGAATCGACAGGATGATATGAACCATCAATCAGAGCGACGGAAAGATCGACCAGCGGGAATCCAAGAATGGGTCCTGACGTCGCGGCCTCTCGAACCCCGGACTCGACAGACGGGATGAACTGCCTCGGGACAGAACCACCAACCGTCTTGTTGAGGAAGACAATCCCCGAGCCCCGTTCTCCAGGGGTGATCCGCAGCACGACGTCACCGTACTGCCCGTGGCCGCCAGTCTGTTTGATGTACTTGCCCTGCTGAACAACCTCTCGTCCGATCGCCTCGCGGTATGCAACCTGAGGTTCGCCTACCGTGGCGTTTACACCATACTCGCGCAGCAGGCGGTCAATGATGATCTCAAGATGAAGCTCCCCCATTCCCGAGATGATCGTTTCTGATGTTTCTTCATCCGTCTTGATCCGGAAGGTAGGGTCTTCGATTGCGAACTTCGCCAGTGAGGCGGCCAGTTTCTGCTGATCGGCCTTTGTCCTTGGCTCTACGGCCACGGACACCACTGGTTCGGGGAAGTGCATTGTCTCCAGCTGAACCAGTTTCCCCTCATCACAGAGGGTGGTGCCGGTAATCACGTCACGTGACCCGACAATTGCCCCAAGATCGCCTGCACCCAGCTCCTCGATGTCCTCACGCTTGTTCGCGTGCATGCGGAGGAGCCTGCTGACGCGCTGTTTGTCACCAGTATGCGCATTGACAACGTATGAGCTGCTGTGCATAACGCCCGAGTAGACACGGATATAGGAAAGGATGCCCACGTATGGGTCTGAAACTATCTTAAACACCAAAGCCACCAGCGGACCATTCACATCACTGGGTATCTCTACCTTCTCATCACTGCCCGGAAGCCTTCCAACTGCTGGCTTGACGTCCATGGGAGAGGGAAGATAGTCGACGATACCATCCAACAGTGGCTGGATACCCTTGTTGCGGAACGAGGACCCTACAAAGACAGGCACGACAAGGTTGGCGATTGTTGCCCGACGCAGCGCCGGCCTGACATGCTCCCAGACCATCGTACCCGAGCTGACATACTCCTCCAGCGCCTGGTCATCAACCTCTGCTACCGTCTCAATGAGCTGCTCGCGAGCACCGGCGATGCGGGCCCTCTCATTGGCATCCGGTTCAAGTGTTTCAAATGTCTCGCCGGTCGGATCGTTGAACAGATACTTTTTTCCCTCCATGACGTCCAGCATCCCTGAGAAACTGTCCTCCTTGCCGACTGGCAGTTGAACGATTGCCGGCCGCGCACCCAGCTTCTCACGGATTGCCACAATGGTCTTGTCGAAATCCGCCCCGACACGATCAAACTTGTTGATGTACACAATGCGCGGAACATGGTATTTGTCCGCCTGTCTCCAGACCGTCTCAGACTGAGCCTGAACACCTTCGACTCCGGACAGAATAATGACCCCGCCGTCAAGCACTCGCAGAGCACGCTCAACCTCTGCCGTGAAATCCACGTGGCCGGGCGTATCAATGATGTTAATCTTCGTACCCTTCCAGAACGCCGTGACAACGGCGGACTGTATGGTAATACCCCGCTCCCGTTCCTGCGGAAGGAAGTCGGTTGTGGTGTTACCATCGTCAACGTTTCCCAGCTTGTACGTAGATCCTGTGAAATACAGAATCCGCTCTGACGTGGTCGTCTTGCCTGCGTCAATGTGGGCAATGATGCCGATGTTTCGTATGTTGGTGAGCTCGTTTTGATTGACCATGCAGTGCCAGTTACCTTCGGCGCCTACCAGCGATAGTGTGAGTACGACTTGTTCGCCTCTGCCATGCGGTGGACGTCTGACTTCTTCTTGAACGCTGCGCCCGTTTCGGAGACCGCATCCATCATTTCGTATGCGATCTTCTCCGTCATTGACTTTCCTGAGCGCTTTTTGGCGGCGTCAACAATCCACTCCATGCTCAGGTTGATGCCACGACGTGACTCAACCTCGACTGGAACCTGCAGTGTCGCACCACCGACACGGCGCGGCTTGACCTCTACCAGGGGACGGCACTTCTCAACCGCCTGCTGAAAAACCTCAATCCCAGGCTTGGCACCCTTCTCGTCAATGAGTTTGATGGCACTGTAAACAATGCCCTGCGCCTTCACCTTCTTGCCTTTCTTGAGGATCTTGTTGATAAAGTGGTTCAGGAGCTCGCTGTTGTAAATAGGATCAGCCTGAGCTGGCTTCCGGAACTGCCGCTTCTTCCTGGGCATTACTTGCCACCTTTCTTAGTCACTGCCGTCTTCTTGGCTCGTTTGGCTCCGTACTTCGAACGGCCCTTCATGCGGTTGGCGACGCCTGCCGTATCAAGAGTTCCACGAATGATGTGATAACGAACGCCAGGCAGGTCCTTGACTCTACCTCCGCGTATCAACACCATGGAGTGTTCCTGGAGATTGTGGCCAATACCGCCTATGTATGCGGTTACTTCCATTCCATTGGTCAGGCGGACTCTGGCGATTTTGCGCAAAGCCGAGTTAGGCTTCTTCGGCGTCGCTGTTTTCACCTGAGTACAAACGCCCCTCTTCTGTGGGCAGCCCTTCAGAGCCGGAGTTTTTGTCTTGTACTCTGGCTGAACGCGGGGCGACCGCACCAGCTGGTTAAATGTTGGCATGCGATTTCCTCCCTAAGAAAGCAAATGCATCTATATATGATACCCACAAGGGGCTCTCTGTCAAGCGCTCGTCCCCTTGACAAACCATGTCTCGAACCTCGCGCACCTGCAGTCCTCCCGCCTGACAAGCTCCACCAGACAGGAGGATCTGCGCGAGCCGCTGCTACAGGCCTTGCACCTGTGACTCTGGGTTCTCCACCATGAGGTCGGGTGACGACGTCCCCGCCGGGATGGACTTTCCGACGATGACTGCCTCTTTCAGGCCGGTCAGGCGATCGATTCTTCCCTTGATAGCGGCGTCGGCCAGGACACGCGGTGTCTCTTGGAACGAGGCGGCCGAAAGGAAGCTGTCCGTCTCCAGCGAGGACTTGGTGATACCCTGCAGTACAAGGTCAAACGAGGCAGGCCTGCCTCCCTGAGCGCGAACCTTGCGGTTCTGAAGCAGAAGTTCGTGTTTGCTGACAATCTGGTCGGTGAAGAACGTCGTGTCTCCCGGGTCGACTACCTTGACCTTCTTGAGCATCTGGCGAATGATCATCTCCACGTGCTTCACATTGATGTCGACGCCCTGTGACCGGTACACCTTCTGCACTTCCTGTACCAGATACCGGGCGGTCTCCTCAACCCCGACGAGTCCCAGAAGCTCTTTGGGGTCGATCGAACCCTCGGTCAGCTGGTCCCCGACGCTGACATGTTCGCCGTCCTTGAACCGGAACCTCGCCATCGGCGACACCTTGAACTTGGCTTCCGCGCCACCGTGCCCGCTGATGGTAATCTGCTTGCGCTCCTCGATCCCTTTCTCCTTCACATTGGCAACCTGGAACACACCATCAATGGAAGACACGATTGCCTGTCCTTTGGGAGTGCGGCCCTCGAAGATTTCCTCAACACGAGGCAGACCAGTCGTAATATCCGCCACTGCGATACCTCCCGTATGGAAGGTTCGGAGGGTCAACTGAGTTCCCGGTTCACCAATCGACTGCGCGGCGATCACACCGACAGCCTCGCCCACCTGGACGTCACCGCCCGTGGACAAGTCGCGTCCGTAGCACTTGGCGCAGACACCGTTCTCGCTCTGACATGTAATCGGGGAACGAAGCCGAACGCTCGCGATACCAAACTGCTCGATGGCTGTGGCAGTTTCATCAGAAATGACTCCATCCTTGGGAACGAGGACGATGTCCTCCTCGACAGCCACCTTGACCGAGGAAATACCAGCGCGCCGAACCGCGCTCAGAACCTTCTCACTCAGCACGTCCCCCTTGTGGGCCACGATCCGTTCCCCGTCCAGTGAAAGGATATCCTTGCCTAGCGGACGCTCCATGATTCTGCGCAGGGTCGAGGGTGACCAGGAAGGGTTGACGGTGATAGTCGATGCCCGCAGCACAATATCATCGGCGGCGTACCTTCCCGCAATCTGTTCTTTGAGTCCAACAATGACGGCCCCACCGTCCACAACCGGCTGAACCGTAAGTCCACCGACGTAGCGCTGAATCTTGAGCGACTTCTGCCCAAGAGCCTCAAGCCGCTTGGCTTGATCCCACGAGATCTCTTCGCCAGGACGAATGACAATTTCACCCGTCAGGGGGTTCATGACCTGTTCGTCTGCTATCTTGCCTGCCAGTTCCTCAGGCAAAGAGGAGACGACCAGATTGCCAATCCTGATCTCCCTCGCCTCAGAGTGGGTGCAGTCCTCCTCACGGACGACGAGCTCGTGCGCCACATCGACGAGGCGACGCGTAAGGTAGCCAGAATCGGACGTCTTGAGAGCTGTGTCTGCCTGTCCCTTCCGGGTGCCATGCGTCGACAGAAAGTACTCCAGGACAGACAGGCCCTCACGCAGGTTCGACTTGATGGGAAACTCGATGATCTTGCCCGATGGATCCGACATCAGACCACGGATGCCCGTCATCTGGACAATCTGCTTCTTGCTTCCCCGGGCGCCGGAGTCGGCCATGATACGCACCGAGTTCTCTTCGGTCAGGTTCTTGAACACTGCGCGCTCAATCTCAGCGCCTTTGTCCTGCCACACCTGCACGACTTTGAGATAACGGTCATTGTAAGAGAGGAGACCCTCGTCGTAGAAGGCGTTAATCTCACGAACAGCTTTGTCGGCCTCATCAAGAATGCGCTGACGTTCAGGCGGCACTTCCATGTCCGACAAACCGATGGACATGCCGGACTCCGTCGCGTACTTGAACCCCAGAGCCTTGATATTGTCCAGGAGGACGTTCGTCCTGGAAACGCCAAACTGCCGCGAAAAATCGGTAATCAGGGACTCGATTTCCTTCTTGGGCATTGTCCGGTTCTGGAACGGGAAGTCGCGGTACTTGTCCTCCCCCTCGAAGATCCCGGCCCGCAGCTCGTCGTTGAAAACAACGCGCCCCACGGTTGTTCGGATCTTGGTTCCTCCGATACGGACAAGAACCGGGTCGTGGACCCCGAGCTTTCCAGATTCGAACAAGTACAGGACGTCCTCCTCGCCATACACGGGAGCGGTGTTCCACTTCATTGCCTTCATCTTCTCCTTGACTTCGTACGTGAGATAGTAGGCACCCAGGACCATGTCCTGCACAGGACCCGCCATGGGGTTGCCACTCGCCGGAGAGAAGATGTTGTATGAGGAAAGCATCAGCAGACGCGCTTCTGTTTGAGCTGCCAGGCTCAGGGGAAGGTGGATGGCCATCTGGTCGCCATCGAAGTCCGCGTTGAATGGTGTGCACACGAGCGGGGAAATCTGGATCGCCTTATCGTCAATGAGTACAGGCTCAAAGGCCTGAATGGACAGACGGTGGAGTGTCGGAGCGCGGTTGAGCAGGACGACGTTCCCGTTGACCACCCTCTCCAGCGTATTCCACACCTCGGGAGTTGGTTTTTCCACAAGGTCCTTGGCCACCTTCATGCTGCCCACGACACCCTCGCGCATGAGCCGGTAGATGACATGCGGCTTGAACAGTTCAAGGGCCATCTCCTTGGGGACTCCGCACTGGCTGATCTTGAGTTGCGGGCCTGACACGATGACGGCGCGGCCCGAGTAGTCAACGCGCTTGCCCAGCAGGTTTTGACGGAATCGCCCTTCCTTGCCTTTGAGTTTGTCGCTCAGGGAGCGCAGCGGACGCCCGTTGGCGTTCACGACGGGATACTGTCGCTTGCTGTTGTCCAGCAGGGCATCAACGGCATCCTGGAGCATGCGCTTCTCGTTTTGGAGGAGGATCTCCGGCGCATTTTCATCGATCATCTTTCCCAGGCGGTTGTTCCGGTTGATGACACGGCGGTACAGCTCGTTGAGGTCATCCGAAGCGAACCGTCCTCCCTCGAGTTGCACCAGAGGGCGCAGGTCGGGGGGAATGACCGGAATACGGGTCAGAATCATATCGGTCGGCTTCCTGCCGTTGTTGATGAGGGCAGTTACGACGTCCAGCTGTTTGACAGCCTTGGCGCGGTCCTGACGGGACTTACCCTTGATACGCGCAAGCAGCGCGTCTCTCATCTTGTACAGGTCGAGGTCCTTGAGCAGGTCCAGGAAGGCGTCCGCGCCCTTCTTGGCCACGAACTTCTGTCCGCTGATCTTCCGTTCGCGATATTCTTCATCGGTAAGGAGCTGCTTGACGACAAGTCCTTCCACATCGCCCGGATCCAGGACCAGCCAGCTGCCGAAGTAGACCACCTTCTCGACGGCCTTGCTGGGCATTTCCAGAAGGAGTGCGATGTAATTGACCGCGTTGCGGAAGTACCAGATGTGCGCAACGGGGGCATGGAGTTCGATGTGGCCCATGCGCTCACGGCGGACGCTCGAATCGGCAACCTCGACATGGCACTTGTCGCAGACCTGGCCTTCGAAGCTCTTTCCCTTGAGCTTGCCACATCTGCACTGGTAACTCTTGGTCGGTCCAAAGATTATCTCGCAGAAGAGTCCATGGGGCTTGGGCTTGCCGCTCCTGTAGTCAAGCGTTTCAGCCTCGGTCACTTCACCGTGTGACCAACTGCGTATTTCCTCTGGCGAAGCCAGATGGAGGGACAGAGCTTCTATCTTGTTGTTTCTCAATCTTCCTCCCTTGAGTTACTCCTCTTCCTCGGCGACCATCGTGGCCCTCGCGTCAGCGATGATCTTCTCCGCGATGCGCTCCGGCACTTCCTCATAGTGATCGATCTTCATTGAATACGTCCCTGTTCCCTGAGTCATGGACCCAAGGTCGATGCCATAGTTCAACATCTCTGCGAAAGGCACAAATGCCTTGATGATCTGCTTGCCATCAACATTCTCCATGCCGGCAATCTTGCCGCGCTTGCTGGTCAGGTCTCCCATGACGTCGCCCATGTATTTCTCATCAACGACCGTTTCAAGCGATACGATCGGTTCGAGGAGAATCGGGCTGGCCTGTTCGAATCCCTTCTTGAATGCAAGCGAGCCCGCGGTCTTGAATGCCATTTCTGACGAGTCGACCGGGTGATACGAGCCATCGGTGACGGCTACCTTGACGTCCACAACTGGATAGCCGGCCAGTTGTCCTTTGCTCATAGTCTCGAGCATGCCTTTCTCAATGGCTGGAATGTACTGTTTTGGGATTGCGCCCCCGAACACCTTGTTCTCAAAGACCCAGCCGCCGCCTCGCTCGTTGGGCTCCATTTCGATCCAGCAGTCCCCGTACTGCCCGTGACCACCCGTCTGCTTTTTGTGCTTTCCCTCGACATGAGCCTTGCCCTTGATGGTCTCACGGTAGGGAACCTTGGGAACTTCAAGGTCAATGTTCACGCCAAACTTCTTTTGCAGGCGCTCGACGATGACCTGCAGATGAGCTTCTCCAAGACCGCTCAGAATCGTCTCGTGCGTTTCACTGTTCTTGTCAATGACGACAGCCGGTTCTTCTTCTTTGAGGCGGCTCAGCGTAGAGCTCAGCTTGTCGTCGTCAGCCCTTGTCTTTGGCTTCAATGAACGCATCAGGAGAGGCGGAGAGAAGACAATCGGTGCAAGTTCCAGCGGCATGTCTTTCGATGAAAGCGTATCGTTGGTCGCCGTCTGCACCAGCTTGGAGATTACGACGATGTCACCGGGAACAGCCTCGTCAATGGGCTCCTGCTTCTTCCCCAAGGTGTGGAAAAGACCACCGACCTTCTCCGTCACGTCCTTCGTCGAGTTATAGATGTCGTGCCCAACCTTTCCACTGTAGACACGCACGAAAGAGAGCTTTCCAACAAACGGGTCGGAGGTTGTCTTGAACACAAAAGCCGCCGTTGGCCCTGCCGCGTCTGCGCGCAGCTCCACGGTTTCGTCGAGTCCTTTCCGCTTCGCCTGGACAAGTCCGTCCATGGGCGAAGGTGCATAGCCCGAAAGAAAGTCCATGACATAGTCGCAGCCAGTTCCCTTGAGTGCCGAGGTTACCAGCACCGGGAATACCTGGCGCGTGCGAAACGCCTTGGTAAACACCATGACCAGCTCATCCTGGGTCAGCGTCTCACCGCCGAGGTATTTTTCCATTACACCGTCATCCGACTCCGCAACTGCTTCCGTAAGAGCAAGGCGTGCAGCCTCGAACGTGGACTGCATCGTACCGGGAATAGCATCAGTCACCACCGCATTATCGCTGCCCCCAACATAACCATGTACCTTGCCCGTCAGAACGTTGACGAACCCGGCAAACGACGCCCCTGTGGACAAAGGAATCACAAGAGGAATGACTTTGTTTCCAAAGGCAGCCTGGAGACTGGCCACAAGTTCATCGACATCCACATTGTCCAGGTCAAGTTTATTGATGACAAAGGCCACTGGAACATTCTGGCTTTCGCACAGCGACCAGAACCGAGGGGTCTGAACTTCTATGCCCGCACCCGCATTGATCGTCAGCAAGGCGGTGTCGGCAACCCGTACCGCCTCCTGCGCCTCCGTCATGAAATCGGCATAGCCTGGCGTATCAAGCAGATTGAAACGAGTTCCCTTGTAGTCGAACTCGCACAGTCCAATACTTGTGCTGATGTGCCTCTTGATTTCTTCATCGAGGAAGTCGGATACAGTGGTTCCATCCTCTACGCGGCCTACCCTCTGGCTCGCCCCCGCATGAAACACGAGACGTTCGGTGATGATGGTTTTTCCAGAACCCCCTTGCCCTACCAGCACAACGTTCCTGATGTCACTCGGGCCGAATCTGCTCACCTTTTCCTCCCTAGAAAAAGTTATTCGTTGTCTTCCAGAACCAGTTTTGTGCTCTTGACGCGGTTGTCTCCCTGCTTGGGCAGAGACTCAAGATCCAGCGCAAGCCCGCGAAGTTCTTTGACAAGAACATTGAAGGATTCAGGAGAACCAGTCTCAAAGAGGTTGTTCCCCTTCGTAAGCCGTTCGTATGCGATACGTCTGCCTTCCAGGTCATCCGACTTGATGGTGAGCATCTCCTGCAAGACGGTAGAGGCACCATATGCTTCAAGAGCCCAGACCTCCATCTCGCCGAACCGCTGACCGCCGAATTGTGCCTTGCCTCCGATAGGCTGTTGTGTGATAAGGGTATAGCGCCCCGTCGACCGCGCGTGCATCTTGTCTTCCGCAAGGTGGATGAGTTTCAGTATGTAGGCCTCACCCACGGTCACGGGACTGTCAAAGTAATTGCCATACACACCGTCCCGTACCGCTTCCTTGCCGCTGCCATCCAGGCCAGCCTTCCGGAGCAGGGCCTTGATTTCATCCTCGGTTGCACCATTGAACACCGGTGTGACTGTTCTGACGTTCAGTTTGCGCGCCGCGATTCCAAGACTCGCTTCCAGCAGTTGACCGATGTTCATACGCGATGGGACACCAAGAGGGCTCAGGATGACATCAACCGGCGTTCCATCCTGAAGGAATGGCATGTCCTCCTCAGGCAGAATCCTCGTGATAACACCCTTGTTTCCATGCCTTCCGGCGACCTTGTCACCAACGATGATCTTGCGTTTCTTGGCAACGTAGACCTTGATGATGCGCTCAACGCCCACGGGCAGCACATCGCTCGTGCTATCCTTGGTAATCTCCTGCACATCGATGACCACACCGTCCTCTCCCGGTGGCACCTTATAGGAGGTATTCTTGTAGTCACGCGCCTTATCGTGGAACAGAGCAAAGTAGACGCGGACCTCGGGGGATTCTTCCTGCTCTGCCCTTGGCGTGATCTTGCCCACCAACACATCCTCCGCCTTGACATGTGCGCCCACCACGACAACGCCCCGGTCATCCAGGTGTCTCGTCAACTCCTTCGACACATTGGGAGGGTCATGCGTAATCTCCTCCTTGCCAAACTCCGTCGACCGCACCTCAATCTTGTGCTCCTTGATGTGAATGGACGAGAGACTGTCATCACGAACAAGCCGTTCGCTGATAATGACTCCGTCCTGATAGTTGTAGCCCCGCCAGGGAACGTACGCTACCAGCAGGTTCTTGCCAAGGGCCAGCTCGCCTTCAGCGCTCGCATAACCGTCGGCAAGAAGGTCCCCTGACCGGACCGAGTCTCCAAGGGATACGGCGGGATGCTGATTGATGCAGGTATCCTGGTTGGTGCGCTTGAACTTCTGCAGCTCATACACACGAGCCTGAGGCACCGACACGTGGCTCACGCCGTTTTTTGCAAGAAGAATCACGTCCTCGTGAGTCAGTTTGCGGCCGATTGACAGCTTCTTTGACTTCGGTTTGCGCAACTGTATGTCCTCCGCAAGCGTCTGCCCCACGAGTGACCCGTTGACGCGGAACAACTCATAGGAAGCAGCCTTGGCAGGATCATACGTGAGCACGCTAGCGTTCTTATCCTTGAGGTAGAGCGCGTGCAGACTCTCATCGCTGACAACCTGGCCGACGGCAGAACTGAGATCCACCGCCGAGGAAACGCGCAGAATGCGATGTCCGACAACCTGTAGTCCGATGGGTGTCATTGTAAGCGTCTGAAGCTCAACAGACACGGCTTCGCCATCTTCAAGAACTGCGACGGAGCGAATCTTGGCATTGTTGATGAACCTTCCAAGCAGGGTTTCCGTAATCTTGGTGCCAGCCTTGTGCACCTTGTTCTTGCCTTCCTGAACGTCCTCCGCCAGCACCCTGCCGACTAGCGATTCATCGGTCTGCACGTCAAACAGGTCGGAGAGGGAGTTTTGCAGTATGGACCCTGCGGGGACATACTCGAAGGACTCGACGCCCTGATCAATCAGCGTACCAATCTGATCATGGGAGAGTTCAGATCCGACGAGCCCCTGGATGTCCGCAGGCAACTCGGCCGGCATGAAGGAGATAGGCACCATGCGTACCTCTGCAGCACTTCCGGCCTCAACATGGTCGGATGCCAACATGATAGGAACGACGTCCACCGCCACCTTGCCCGCCTGCAGGTCGGCCACGTTAACGATGGGCGCAACGCGAACCTCGCCCGCGTCGACGTAGGACACTGTCCCGTCGATATCGCTGAGTACCAGGTCCCCGTTGTCGCGTACAACCCGCTCCTCCATCCCGGTGGACACACGCGCACGATCGGGCTGAACAAGAGGAACGGCCTGCCGTTGCATGTTGCATCCCATGAGAGCACGGTTGGCATCATCGTGTTCCAGGAAAGGAATCAGTGACGCTGACACGCCAAAAACCTGTGACGGTACGAGGTCGATGTAGTCCACACTGCCCGCAGGCAGCTCCTTTGGAAGAATCTCTCCTCCCTCGCTGCGCTGCCTCGCGATGACGGTCTTGGAGACAAGATGCCCCTTTTCATCAACCGGTGTGTTCGCCTGGGCAATCGAGTGGGATTCTTCTTCCTCGGCATCCATGTAGGCGACGTCTTGCTCGTCCTTGCGCCCTCGCTCGACCCTCGCGTAGGGAGCCGTGATAAAGCCGAACTCATCAAGCTTCGCATAGGAGCTCAAACTGTTGATCAGACCTATGTTGCCACCTTCCGGCGTC
The DNA here is from genome assembly GCA_002402295.1 of Caldiserica bacterium UBA4822. Lineage (GTDB taxonomy): Bacteria > Caldisericota > Caldisericia > Cryosericales > Cryosericaceae > Cryosericum. The sequence goes on along the minus strand of DHFO01000044.1, from coordinate 55,969 downwards.
TCGATCGGGCAGATGCGACTGTAGTGCGATGAATGGATGTCCCGCACCTCAACGCCCGCCCTCTTCCGATTTAGCCCGCCCGGGCCAAGAGAGCTCAGGCGTCTCTTGTGGGCGAGGCTAGCCAGAGGATTGATCTGTTCCATGAACTGCGACAGCTGGCTCTGACCGAAGAAGTTGCGGATAGAGGAAATCACCGGTTTGGTGTTCAAGACATTCTGAAGGTTCATCATCTGCTCTGAGGAGTAGATCGTTACCTTGTCCCGGGTCGCCTTGGCGACTTTGAGCATGCTGTCCTGAATCTCCTCTGCAAGCAGTTCACCGACGCATCGGATGCGCCTGTTTGCCAGACTGTCGATGTCATCGAACGAGGCGCGTCGTTCACGGATGTCGATGAGCCTACGGATGACTGCCACGTAGTCTCCGGGTGTCAGCACCGGAGATGCTTCCTCCAGACCGAACCGCTTGTTTATCTTGTACCGCCCGATAGGAGCAAAAGTGTTGTAGGCTTCATCGGTAAGCAGCGTAGACAGCAGACTTTCGGCAGCCTCGATTGTAAGCCTCTCTTTGGGCTGCATCTCTTTGAAGATCTGTTTGACGGCATCTTCCTGGCTCGTGGTCTTGTCAGCCTTGAGCGTCTTCACAATCCACCGGTCAGGCTGTCTGCTGCTTACCAGAAACGACGCCTCTCCATGGTTCTCTAGTGTCCCGATAGCTTTGGCATTGATGACAGAACCCTCCTTGACAAGCTCCGTGCCCTTGTCATTGATGAAGGACTCCGCCGCCGTGTACTCGATCTGTTCATAGAGGGACCGCAGCTGGTCAAGGGGCATCCGCTCCGTCTTGTCCACCGTGAACAGCTGCTCGATCTCGTCATTGGAAGTGATACCGAGTGCCTTAAGGACCAGCGTCACTGGTATCTTGTGGGCCTTCTTGCGCAGGCGCGTGTAGATGACATCGTCCTTGCCTACCTCGATCTCCATCCAGTTTCCCCGGTCGGGTATGAGGGTCACCATATAGATCTGGGCACCAGACAACTTATCCTTGCCACCCTCGAAATAGACCCCAGGAGAACGGACCAGCTGAGACACAATGACACGCTCTGCCCCGTTGATGAGAAATGTCCCGTACGGCGTCATGAGGGGAATCTGAGTGATGATAAGAGGTTGTTCGCGGATTTCGCCCGTCTCCTTGTTGATGAGCCGGAAGCTCGCACGCACCATGGCCTCAAAGCTCAGTCCCGCCTTTCGGCAACCCTCAATGGACTTTGCTGGCTGCTCTATGTCGTAGGACACGTACTCGATGCGCAGTTTGGCTGTGTCAATCGGAAAAACCCGGGTGAAAATCTGTTCAAGTCCTGGTCCCAGAAGCCAGTCGTAGGAGGTCTTCTGAAGCTGGAGGAGGTCGGGCATCGCGTAACTTGATTTGATTTTGGTAAAGTCTATAATATCGTCTGCCACGCGCATGGCTCTCCTTTCATATCGGTGTGGAAAAAGCGGTCAAAACAAAAGTTTACTCTCTTTTGTTTGCCAGTCAATTGGGCTGTATCCACGTTTCATCGCTCACGCAGATCAGTCGGTGCACTCCATGAGTTCCGCCGTTCACAATTCGCCGTGTTTGACATGCCCACCGAGCAGCGTACACCAACTGCCGGTTGTCACGGGGTCTGGCATTGCCCGCCATCCGAGGCACCGCTCAGCGGCGCAGAATCCCATACCGCACAAGAACCCCGACAAATCGAAGCGTATCAGTCACAGAGTTGAACTTGCTCTTGGCTTCAGTCCTGTAAATGGTCCGCGTAGGAACCCAACCGATACGGTATCCGGCGCGGCCCATCTTGAAAATCACCTCAGTTTCCATGTCGTACTTGCTTGCCCTCAGCGGAAGGCTTAACACTGAACTCAGACGGTAGTAGCGGAAACCGTTCTGGCTGTCCCGAATGTTCTGGCCCAGGAACAAGCTGATGAGGAGCGAAGAAATGTGGTTCGCAAACCTGCGTACAGGCGGCATGGTGGAAACATCGGACATCCGGTTGCCCACGACCATGTCGTATCCCTGCTCTGCTGCCCTGATGAACGAAGGAATCTCGGAGGGATCGTGCTGACCATCGGCATCAATGGTCACCGCACCATCAAACCCTTGTTCCTGAAGATACTGGAACCCAGTCTTGAGGGCGGCCCCCTTTCCGGCGTTCGACGCATGCCTGAGAACGGTCGCCCCTGCTCGCTGTGCAGCAGCGCCGGTAGAATCAGCAGACCCATCGTCGACCACCAGCACGAGTGAGACAAATGGATGTGCACCCTGCACGACGGCGGCTATGTTGCGCTCCTCATTGAAGGCAGGAATCAGGGCAGCAACTTTCATGCGCGTGCGTCCTCCCAGTAGGCGTAGAAATTCAGGAACTGTGTGGAATCCTTGCGGGCGACCGCTTCGTACTGCCTCGCAAACTCGACAACGAACTGCCGTATCCACAGATGTTCGTTGTCGGTCTCGGGTCTAATGGCACTCCCGAGCTCAAGGCGGAAGCGCCCGTCCTGCTGACGCACGAGAAACGCCGGGATGCCTACCAGGCCTTTGCGGAAACAGATCATGGCTGCCCCGCGGGGAAAGGAGACCGGCCTGCCAAAAAAGACAACCTGCTCACCACTGCCCGTGTAGTCCCGGTCCGAAACAATTGCAGGCACGTCGCCCTCGGGAAGGTTGCGCAGGATATCGCGAAGCCCCGAACGGATGTCATGGGCTAAGACGCCGAACCGCGTCCGAAGCGTTTCGTACAGTAATTGGAGAGCTTCACTGGTCTGGGGCAGCGCAATGGCATGTACCCTGTACCCTGCAAGGCCCAGCATTGCTCCTGCAAGCTCCCAGTGACCGTAGTGGCCGGTTACAAGGCAGAAGGGCCGACCGCCAGCAATGTCGTGCAACTGACGAGGCAGCTCATCGAAATTAATCGCGAGCTTTCTGATGTCGTCGTCTGCAGTAGAGGGCAGAGAGAAGAAATCCACGAGGTTCAATGCTGCCTGTTGGAATGTGCGGACTGCCAGGGAGAGACGTCGTGTCCAGGGAAGGTTCGGCTGCATGACTCGAAGATTCGCAAAGACTCCGCGCCGTTGCGTTCGATTGATTACGAAGTACCCCCACGCGATGACCCTAGCTACAAGGCGACGCAACCACGGTGGCAGCACTGCAGCAGCGCGGAACGCCAGCGCATACCAGAACGCCATATCTAGTGACCGTTCCCGCATTCAAACTGTGCATACCAGAGCACTCCCACGAGTGTCTTTGCGTCAACGATGGTGCCATTCTGACACAACCTCAGGGCTTCAGTAACCGGGACCAGCCTTGTTGCAATGAACTCGTCGGCGTCCATGTCGGTACGTCCTAAGCTAAGATCACGTGCCAGAAACAGGGTAAGGCGTTCATCCACGAATCCCGGACTCGGCCAGAACGTGACGCACTTGCTCCACCGGCCTGCTACGTATCCTGTTTCTTCGGACAGTTCACGGCGAGCCGCAGTAAGCAGGTGCTCATGCACACTGCGCCGCCCCGCAGGGATCTCAAGCATGGTCATTTCAGGAGCAGGCCTGAACTGCCGCACGAGTACGACACGCTCATCATCCGTCACAGCCACGACGCAGACGGCCCCGCCGGGATAGGTTACCACGTCCCGATGAGCTACGCGGTTGTCCGGCAGCCTGACAGTCTTGTCCAGCACCTCAATAGATATCCCTCGATAGGCGTGCTGGCGCTCGAGCACTACCTCTGCTACACCGCCATGTGTCCTCAACGCGCCTGAATGATCTCCTTGACCTTCAGCAATCGGTTTGTATTGGCTCGCTCATTCTCGTCCAGCTTCGAACTGATAAAGCGAATAGTCTCTTCGAGGTTGGGAATCATGACGTACTCCAGTGCATTCACTCGTCTGCGCGTACGCACTATCTCCTCAGCCATCCGCCGAATACTTGCCTCGATCTCGGCAAGCCGCACGATAGACGGCATCAACCTGTACAGCCTAAGAAGGGACGCCTCGACACCGGCCCCCTCGAGGCCGGCAAACGCAGGAGATTCAAAGTCAGACAATGTGTGTGCGAGCGTCGGAAGCGGTACGTTCATGATACTCCTGGTTCCTGCGTCAATCTCGAGGCGCGTCGACACAGTGTGCGCGAGGAGTTCCACGACGGCCGAGGGATAGGACGCTGTTTCGCCTTTGAAGGCAGCCAGTGCATCAGGCAGGTCCCGGTCGACTCTCGCACGATAGGTTCCATACTCCTGAGCCAACCGGATGAAGGTCTTCATCAGGCCCTCCAGCTTGTCCTTCAGCAGCTTGTGGCCTCTGCGCGCGACCATATAGCGCTTCTGGAGCCGAAGCAACTCCATCCGCGTCGGATTGACTTTGAGAATCATGCCCGCCTACCGCTGCTCCGCCGGCATGTATTTTGCCACCATTGCAGGCGCGACGCGCTTGAGTTCGGCGCGCGGCAGCATGGAGAGGAGACTCCAACCAATGGTGAGCGTCTCCTCGATGGAGCGGTCTTCGTCATGACCCTGATTCACGAATCTGCGTTCGAACTCCTCTGCGAACTTCACGAAGACGCGGTCTGTCTCCGTCAGCGCCGACTCCCCCAGCACGACGGCCAGCTCCTTGGCATCCCGCCCGCGGGCATAGGCTGCAAATAACTCATTCAGGAGGCCTGCGTGATCTTCACGGGTCTTGCCCGCACCAATACCCTTGTCTTTCAGACGTGACAAAGATGGCAGAACGTCGATGGGGGGATAAATACCTGCCTGTTGCAGGGAACGACTGAGCATGATCTGGCCTTCCGTGATATATCCGGTAAGGTCAGGAATTGGATGGGTCTTGTCATCCTCCGGCATAGTGAGGATGGGAATCTGCGTAATGGAGCCCTGTTTGCCCTTGATTCTGCCCGCACGCTCGTAGATAGTCGCAAGGTCCGTGTAGAGATACCCCGGGTATCCGCGCCTTCCGGGCACCTCTTTGCGCGCGGCCGACACCTCACGGAGGGCATCACAGTAGTTCGTCATGTCCGTGAGGATGACCAGCACGTGCATGCCCAGGTCAAAGGCGAGGTACTCAGCGGCAGTCAGGGCGAAACGTGGCGTAGCGATGCGCTCGATAACGGGGTCGTTGGCGAGGTTCATGAAGAGGACGGACTGGTTGATAGCACCGCTTCTTCGGAAGTCAGAGATGAAGTAGTCCGCTTCTTCAAAGGTGATACCCATGGCTGCGAACACAACTGCGAACTCCTCGCTGCTTGCCAGCACGCGCGCCTGCCTCGCAATCTGGGCGGCCAGTTCAGCGTGAGGCAAGCCGCTCCCCGAGAAGATAGGCAGCTTCTGCCCGCGCACAAGGGTATTGAGGCCATCGATGGCAGAAACGCCGGTCTGAATGAACTCATCGGGATAGTCGCGCGAATACGGATTCATGGGGTTTCCATTGATGTCCACAACCTTGTCCGGAAGAACCGGCGGGATGCCATCCGTAGGCGTCCCTAGACCATTGAACACACGTCCAACAATATCTCTCGAAACACCAAATTCCAGGCCGTGCCCGAGGAAACGGGTGACACTCCGACCCCTATCCATGCCCGATGAGCCTTCGAACAGCTGCACGAGTACGCTACTCCCTGATACCTCAAGCACCTGGCCATGCCGTAGGCCGGCCACGGTACGAAGTTCAACAAGTTCGCCGTACTTGACCCCCTCAGCTTCGTCGAGGAATACGAGTGGCCCGACGATCTCGCGGACAGTCCGATAATCCTTATTCATGGTATTCCTCCGGCACTGTCGTCTGTGCTGCGGACAGAGATGCAAATGCCTCACGTATGGAGTCCTCGAGCACGTCGAACGCCGCAAGGTTTGTTTCCTCCACGAACTTCGCTCTCGCGATATCGACCCTGACCGGCATCGAAAGAATTGCTGCCAGCTGTATGCCGTTGGATGCGGCCGTATTGGCCTCGTGACTCCAGAGCAGGACCGCGTTCAGCATCCTGAGTTGTTTGGTCAGCGACGTATAGCTGTCCCCCTCCGTAAAGGCGGACTGCTGAAGAAAGTCCTCGCGGACAGACTTCGCCGACTCAAGCACGAGGCGGTCAGCCACTGAGAGGGCATCTACTCCCACTAGACGTACCAACTCCTGCAGCTCTGCTTCCTTCTGGAGCAACGCGCGAACTTCGCGGATGTCCTCGGCCCACGCCGTTCCAAGTTGTGCGTCATAGAAGTGCTCAAGTGAGTCGCTGTACAGAGAATAGGACTGAAGCCAGTCTATGGCCGGAAAGTGACGTGCGTCCGCGAGCCTTGAGTCAAGTGCCCAGAAGACTTTAACGGCACGGAGCGTCGCCTGAACGACGGGCTCAGAGAGGTCCCCGCCTGGCGGCGACACGGCTCCGATAACACTCAGACTGCCTTCCCGGGGTGACGATGCAATGGTTGACACACGCCCAGCACGCTCATAGAACGATGCAATGCGGGACGCCAGGTAGGCAGGAAAGCCCTCCTCTCCCGGCATCTCCTCGAGACGTCCGGAAATCTCCCGCATCGCCTCTGCCCACCTCGATGTCGAATCAGCCATAAGAGCTACGCTGTACCCCATATCCCTGAAGTACTCGGCAATAGTAATACCCGTGAAGACCGATGCCTCGCGGGCAGCAACCGGCATGTTCGAAGTATTCGCGATAAGAACGGTCCGGTTCATCAGAACCTCGCCCGTCTTCGGGTCAGTCAGCTGAGGGAACTCCTGAAGAACGTCAGTCATCTCATTTCCACGTTCACCACACCCCACGTAGACAATGATGTCGGCGTCGGCCCATTTGGCCAGCTGATGTTGAATCACTGTTTTTCCGCTGCCGAAGGGGCCAGGAACACAGGCAGTACCACCCCTTGCCACCGGGAACAGCGCATCAATGACCCTTTGGCCTGTTACCAGCGGCTCGTTGGGTGCCATACGCCTGGCATACGGTCTCGCAGTACGTACGGGCCATCGCTGCAGCATGGATAGAGACGCTTCCTCGCCGGACTCTCTACGGATCACGGCCACCGGTTCATCAACAGTGCAGTCCCTCTCCTCAATCGAAACAACCGTCCCAGTGGTGCCGGTGGGAACCATGATGTGATGGACTACTGCCCGTGTCTCCTGGACTGAGCCCAGAAAATCTCCCGGTACCACGGTGTCGCCGGCTCTAGCGGCCGGTACAAAGCGCCAGACGCGGTCACGAGGGAGCGCAGGCAGCGACACGCCGCGTGGAACGAAGTCCCCATATTGAGCCCGGATAGCATCCAGCGGCCTCTGAATGCCATCATAGATGGACGTTATGAGTCCAGGACCCAGTTCCACAGTAAGTTCACTGCCCGTCTGCACAACAGGTTCTCCTGGTCCAACGCCGCTGGTTTCCTCGTAGACCTGGATGCTGGCGAGGTCACGCCGCAGCTCAATAATCTCTCCAAACAACTGAGCATTGCCCACCCGGACCAGCTCGTACATCCGGGGATCTGACAGTCCCTTGGCAACTACCAGAGGCCCAGCAACTTTTACAATCTCACCGTCTGTCATGACTCGCTTCCTCCGTCGTTTTTCCAACCAGGTCGATTCCTACCGCGTTCTCAATCAGTCGTCGCACCGCAGCCGACGCAACACTCGAGTCCGAGGACATCACCGGCACTACAAGCACCACCGGCACCACCATGCTGCGTGCGACTTCAGACTCTATCCAGCCACCTGCCACGTCAGAAGTGAGCAGAATCAGGCCAAACTCACCTGTCCTCGCCAGTGACAGAACTGCCTCGGCAGCCTGGACGTCGCTGTCCACGACACGCCCAACGAAGCCTAGGGCTTCGAATGCCCCAACCGCCTCGCGCGTGGTCACCACGCCAGCCTTGCTCATCGGGCGCCTCCAGCGCTGGCTGCACGTCTGTCTCGCGAGGCAGCAGCCTTGAGCAGCCTGCGCAGCAACCGCACCTCACGCCGAAAATCCATCAGGTACGAAAACACGACGGCGACCCCATACGGCTCGCTTGCTGTTGCCTGTGTCCGCTCCACAAGCCATGAATCCAGAGCGTCTTCCAGCAGGGCGATGCGCTCCTCCGGTGAATACCGTCGATCGACAGGGAGCACCACCATCGACGCCCCGGGAACAAGGTCGGAAGGCTGCAGGTTGTCCCACGAAATACCTTGCACACGTGTGATAAGCGCACCCAAGGCCTCACGCACCTGAGGCTCCAGAAACGGTAGTAAGCGGTCGATCGGCACTCCGACACCGGAGCTGCTGCGCAGTTTGGCTTTAAGCGCGTGCCCTGCAATCATGAGGTCGCGAAGGCCTCCGATATAGACGAGCACCGACGGGTGCGCATATTCTCGTGCAAGCCCCTCGAGGGTGCTCTCAAACGAGAACTCAAACACGGTCTGTGCGTCAGAGCAGGAGGCTCCCTGTTCTGCAGCCTTGAGGCCATCGGCAAGCGCAGGGCCGAACACAGTTTCATCAAGTACCTGCCCTGAGTACGCGCTTCCCCGAAGGCGAAGACAGTACGTCGCATATTCATCGCTCCGCTCATCGGCCACGTTCAAGGCATCACCAAGTACTGCCTTGGCCAGCCCCGCCTTGGCATATTCCTTCTCGTCAAGCGCCGCCAGAACATATGGTAAGAACCCCTCCGGGAGGTCGCGCGAGGCCTGAGACACAAACGCCTGCCACGTCGCCTCGACACGCGCCAAGGCCTCAGCAGGCGAAAGGTCGACCGCAACAGGAGCGTAGACGCCTCTGTTCAGAAGTGCCAGGAGCGCCTCCGTCCTTCCTGACGCTGCCTGTCGAAGCTCGTAGACAGGCAGCAGCAGTCCTCTGCGCACCGAAAACGAGCCCGAAGCATACGCGTAGGCAGGTGGTTCTGCCTGAACTGGAACGACGGGTAGCATCATTGTTCGTCATCACCAAATAACAGGTGCGCCACATCGAGGGCAGAAGTATCGCGAAGCCGCGCGCAGGCCTCATTCAGCGTCAGGTCCAACTCCGCCTCACTATAGTGAGCAACAAGGCCGGGCGTTGTATCGGGAAGCACTGCGTTGACACGGATTCTGTCGCCGAGTCCACGCCGCTCGAGAATGTCGGATACCAGCTCTCGGTCCCGAGACCGGCAGTCGAGTGAATCGGGAAGTTCTCCCTGCACCTGCTCGATGGCATGCTCCAGAAACGACGCGTATTGTTCAGGATCACCCTGGATCTTCTGCTGGACCTCCTGAAAGAGGGAGCTTAGCCATTCCTGTTTGCGCGCGAGGATCCCGTTTCTCAGCTCGATCCGCAGTGCCGCAGTACGTGCTGCCACCTCACGGCTCTTTTCAGCGCGATGCTCGGCAATGCGCAAAGCAGTGAGCTCCTCAAGCAGCTGACGTTCCTTGCCCATTCGCTCCGCCACGGCTGCAGTTGCTGCGTCTACGAGGGCAGCGGCTTCGACTGCCGCTTCTTCGAGAACCGTGGCTTTGAGTTCCTCAGTCCCCATGTTTGAAACGCCCTAGAATGCCACCTGAGAAATCCAGAGGATGAACAGTATCCCGGAAACGAGTGCGACGACCGCATACGTTTCGACCAAACCAGGCACCAGAAGGGCCTGCCCGGAGGTAGCTGGTTGCCGACCCGTCAGGTTTACTGCAGCTGCGGCAGACTGCCCCTGCAGCACCGCTGACACTGCCTCAACCAATCCGACACCGACACCCACAGCCATGAGAGACAGACCCTTGGCACTTGAAATGACAGCCCCCTTGTTTAGCACCCCCGACAGGACAATCATCATGATGCCGCAGACAAAGCTGTAGAATCCCTGGGTGCCTGGAAGTGCCATCATCACGAACATTTTCCCAAACAGCTCCGGCTTTTCAGACAGTACGCCAGCAGCCTGCGACCCGGATATTCTTATTCCCACGGCCGACCCAATGCCTCCGAGCACCACGACTACGACCGCGCCAATGAAGACAAAGAGCGGACCCAGCGAGGACATGGGCGTTCCAGAGAGTTTGAACGCAAACGAACCACCTACAGCACTTGCAACCACAACCACAATGCCTGCCAGAACCGACCACAATGACTCAAGCCCCATGACGTTCCTCCTGTTTTCCTTGAATATCAGAGTCTTCGACAACCTTGACAACCTCCGACGAGAACTCGAACCTGTGGAACCGAGGCCCACCCCCTTCATAGAACCGGCCAAAGAACTCCAGCAGAATGAGACGCGCGGAGTGAATAAAAGCTCCCATGGCTCCCATGAAATAGTTCAGCAAATGCCCCACCAAGAGAATGATTCCTCCGAGAAGTACTCTCACGATGGTGTCAACAACGACTCCGGCGGACGGAAATCTGACAAGTCCCGCGATCATGTTGAATGCAGAGGCCAGACTCGCAGTAGTCAGGCCAAGGGCCAGCAGTCTCGAATATGACAGCACATCCCCGAGAAATGACCCCACGCCGTACGAACTCTGAATACCGTACAGGTTGATCAGGGCGCTCATGACCTTGCCGGCGCCTGTGCCGTGCCGCGCCCCTCCAAGCAGGAGTAACACGAGCCCCACGACAAGAGCTGCAAGATAGCCAATCCTGAAGCCGGGCCCCCACTTGGTGCCGATGAACAGAAGGGCCGAAAGTGCAGGAAGGAACAGCAGCCATCCAACACAGTCATACAGGATGCTGGCGTAGTCTTTCCGGCGAGCGGCTTTGTAGATTGCAAGTCCGACACCGTACAGCTGATTGATACCCCCGACGATCCACACAATAATCAGGAACTGAAATGCTGCCTCCGTTGGATTGATGATAGTCATCCACGACACAAGCTTCGAAACGGGATTGCCGGTGCCCAGGTACGTCTCCGACAACAAGTCGCCCGCCCAGCTGCCTGTCAGAGCTCCGACTATGATGGCTGCAATACCGCCGTAGATGAACACCGTCATGAACCTGCGCACGCCCGCGGACGCACGGTACCTGCGTATGAAGTAGAAGCACAAGGCTATCTCCAAGATACCGTAGACAGCATCCCCGAGGCATAGTCCAAAAAAAAGCAGGAAGGGCAGAACCAAAAACCTGGTTGGGTCAAAGGACGAATAGACGGGGTAGCCAAACATGTTGATGAGAATCTCCATGGGCTTGAGCCACGGGGGGTTTGTAATCGAAACAGGCGTATCGTCTCCCCGGGTTGTCTCCCCGGTCATGCATACAGTCCCTCCGACCCTGGCGCAGACCTCCTGGAGTCGCTCGACATCCTCTGCGCGCACGAAACCGGTGACAACGCTGCAGTGCTGAGTGCGAGTCAGGCCGTTGCCAGCCTCGAGCCGCGCCCTCTCATTGATGAGATACTCGCGATAGACGACAAGCTCCTTCCGATGGGCGAGCGCCAAGCCGACCTCGGCCCTCAGGTCTCCCACACGTGCGCGCACAGCGCGGGCCTCACCGTCAAGACGCTTAAGAACAGCTCCTGCGGTACCGCCAATACGAGCCAGGTCCTGACCTGTGAAGCCTTCGGAAGCAAGCACCGTACGGACTTCGCTTTCACGCGTGCGGAGACAGGCAACAAGCACTGCCTTGGTGGCTTTCGACTCGGCGACGACCTCGACCTGGACGGGAAGCCCCGCAGCATCGAGACGCTGAACGAGCGCAGCCAGAGAGGAACTGGGCACGATTCCTGTCATGACCGACAGATACCTCCACTGCAGGGTCTCCGAAAGATCCAGCGGGAGGTCTCGCCAAAGGAACAGCGCTTCCATTTCGTGTTCGAGTGACGCCAGGCGATGCTGCGCATCCTCGAGTTTCCCCTTGAGGGCAAGCGCATCTCCCATCATTTCTGTGTAGCCGTGGAACACGTGCCTTGCAGCCGCGCCTACAATGTCCTCCCGGGTCACATATGTCTCGTCTGGGAAGAGACTCTGGACAAGGCTCGTCTGGGGTGGGTCAATCTCCGCGAAAAACGCCAGTGTCGCACTGGCGAGGTCAAGCTCGCGGGCTACCTCGGCCAGAGAAATCTCCCGCTCAGGACGATGCACGTCCTCGACGGCAGGAACCTGCGAAACAGGCGCCTCCCGTGACGGCGTATACGAAGTCAGATGCACCAACCCGGCGTCAAACAGCGCTGACAGCACCTCATCTTCCTTACGATGGGGAAAGGCAGCGGCAAACTCCAGAACAGAATCGATTGCCATCCTATTGAGAAAGGAGCCGCATAAGGAGCATCTTCAGACAATCAGGGCGTCTGTTCTCGACAAGGTGATCCAGCAGTTCGAGCTCATGAGCCAGTTCCTCGCGTGACAGCCGCTCGGATTCCGAGATCTGGCGATCTGCCTCCTGGTCGATGACAGCTAGCTGCTCCGCCAACGCAGCATCCGCCACAGCTTTCATCCGGCCAAGAGCAGACTGTCCTTCCTGTTCAATTTCGCGAGCTTTCTGCTGTGCTTTCTCGACCAGATCCTCCGCTTCCGTCTCGGCAGCCTGCAAGCTGTGGATAAAGTCCTCGATCATAGTCGTACCCCCTCCGGCCTGCAAAAAACTGGTCGGGATGGTGGGATTCGGACCCACGACCTCTTAGTCCCGAACCAAGCGCTCTACCAAGCTGAGCCACATCCCGATGTCAAATGGTCGGGGCGACAAGATTCGAACTTGTGACCCCCAGCACCCCATGCTGGTGCGCTAGCCAAACTACGCCACGCCCCGACATATAGTCTTGACCAGCTTTTCAGCTGTTACAGCCGAACTCGTGCTACAGAAACTCGCTTTTCATTTCCCTGCTCATCAGCCGCTCAAGACCTGCCAGAGGCGTGATGCTTCCGGAGACGATCTCGTGCAACTCACGAACGATAGGCAAGTCAATGCTACTCAGTTCAGCCATTTTTGCAAGGGCTTCCAGTGTCGGCAGGCCCTCAATGACTGTTCGTTGCCTGCCCTGCAGGTCCTGCGCGGACGCGCCTCCGCCAATGGCTTCTCCGGCCATCCGGTTGCGACTGAGCTTGCTGAAACTGGTTGCAATGAGGTCCCCTGCCCCTGCAAGGCCGTTCACGGTCAATCGGTCCGCTCCAAACGTCGTCGTCACCTTGCTGAGCTCATGAAGACTGCGAACGATGAGCGACGCCTTGGAACTGTCTCCGAATCCCAGGCCGTCCGAAACGCCAGCGGCAAGCGCATATACGTTTTTCAGCGCGCCGCCGAGCTCGACGCCGACCAGGTCTGTGCTTGTATACACGCGGAGCGAACTGCCGGATAACAACTCCTGGAATCGGCGCCGTGTGCCGGGCTCTCTGCTGGCCACTACTGTGGCAGCAGGCATGCCGCGCGCAATCTCCGGCGCAAAGTTAGGCCCCGACAATGCTGCATAATGAGCATAGTCCGTGATGCCCAGGTCCTCGCAGAGGAGCTGCGAGACGCGGAGGTGCGTTTCGAGTTCAAGCCCCTTGCTCAGGTTGAGAACAGGGACCTGCCACCGACGAAGGTCCGGGGCCACCCGCCGGAAGACTGAGCGCAGCTTCTGGGTCGGCACGGCGAGGATGACGGCGTCCGACCAGGACCACGCATCCATCACGTCATCAGTCAGTTCGATACCGCCCTCGAGAGGAACACCGGGAAGGTACAGGACGTTCTCGCGCGCGTCTCTCAGGGCCCTGAGCGTGTCCGGGCTGTGTACCCACATCCGCACGCTGGCTTTGCGGGCCGCCAGATTAGCTATGGCGGTTCCCCACGCACCGGCGCCCACGATGCATACCCGCTTCATGTGTCCTCCCCGACCGAGGCGTCTGGACATATCCGTCGCAGCGCGGACACCACCTCGCTGACAACCGACTCGGGGCACGACGTGCCACTCACGATGCCGACAGTATCACCACAATCGAACCACGAGTCGAGAATGTCGCTTGCATCCTCCACGAGGTGAACACGCGCGCCAGCATCGGCCACAACTGTAACGAGCCTCCCGGTGTTGGCACTTGTCCGGTCTCCGAGCACGAGAATGTCGCTGCACCGCGCCGCAAGGGACGCCGCTTCATCCTGTCTTCGCAGCACCTCAGGGCAAAGTGTCATTTCATCGGCCACCGGAATTCCCCGTGAGCGAAACCACGTCAGGACATCTTGGCGTACCTGACGCGACTGCGTCGTCTGGTAGACCAGCGCCACCGTTGCTCCCGTCACGGGCAATCCATCCAACTCCGCGGCGGAAGCGACGACCGCAAGGAGTCGGTCGCCAGCAGCCTCCATCAGATACCGTGTTTCACGGTGATCCCTGTCCCCGACGACAACGACATCCATCCCTGCGGCGGCCGACCGACTGGCAGCATCATGAGCACGGTTAACAATCGGGCACGTTAGGTCAACCAGCGCTGCTCCCGAGGACACCAGCGCTTTCCGTTCGCCCTCAAGCGATCCATGCGCCGGAAGCAGGACGGTCGTGGAACCCATACTCTGAACACCAGGTTCTTCCATGGGCTGGAGCCCAAGCTGCCGAAGGCGTTCCATCTCCCGCGCGTTGTGCAGCAGCGTGTCGGTGGCTACAACGTGTGCCCCACTGTTCAGGGCAAGCTCTGCTGTGGAAACTGCTCTCCTGATGCCTGTGCAGAACCCCCGCTCACGAGCCAGCACTATCCGCATTTCAGGCGTACCCCTGCTCCTGCAGCACCCGAATCCGGCTCATGATGTCGTTAGTCATGGCCGTCAGGCTCTCTCTGTGACTCTGGCGTTCAGGGGGGAGGCTGTAGGTAACCGCTTCACCGATGCGGACCGTGATGGGGCCGATGCGGGCGAATCTTCGCTGGCGCGGCCAGCACTCGTACGACCCGATGACCGCCATCGGTACGACCGGCACACCAGACTTGACAGCCAGGAACGCTGCTCCGTTGCGTGCAGGCTGGAGTTTACCATCGGGCGAACGGGTTCCTTCAGGATAGATCAGGCACAGGTTCCCCTGGTCCAGAATCACGAGCATCGTCTGCAGCGCGCTCTTGTCTGCCAGAGCCTCCCGGTCCAGTGTGATAGCACCAAGATGACGTATGACCAGCCCGAGTACCGGCTGTCGGGAAATCTCCTTCCGCGATGCATAGTAGACCCTGCGAGGCAAGGCAACGGCGGCGATCATCGGGTCCAGATAGCTGCAGTGGTTGGAGCAGATCAGAGCCGCGCCATGGCGGGGCACGTTTTCCACGCCGACCACTCGAAGCCGGAATAGCAGCCGGAAACCAACGCGCCCGACAGGAACTACCGCTTCATACAGCATGCGACCGCCTCCGACGATACTCAGCGAGGATAGTGTCGACCACGGCCCGGGAACCGTCGACGGAGTTGTCAACGAGCAGGTATTCCTCGGTGCAGCGCAGGGGCGAATCCTGCCGCGACGAATCAATTGTGTCCCGCAGCCTGATATTGGCTAGAACGTCCTCAATAGAGGCGCCGACACCGTCCGCCGCAAGTTGCGCGACTCGGCGCCCCGCACGAACAACGGGGTCGGCGGTGATGAAGACCTTCAGGAATGCCTGAGGAAGAACCGTCGTGCCTATGTCGCGGCCGGCCATGACGACGTCCTGCGCCCCGGCTATGCGCACAAGCTCGCGGTTGACAGTCCTGCGCACCTCGGGAACCGCGCTGACGGGAGACACGAGCCGGTCCACGCCCGGGTCATGCAGGCCCATGCGAATCTCGCCCCCACAATACGACACGACCCCGGTCACAATATCATACTGCATGCCGCCCTCAAGCAGCGGCACCAGACGTGCAATATCACACACCAGGTCCGAGGGAAACGCTTCCACGTACAGTGCCGTTACGGCTCTGTAGAGGAGCCCTGAGTCGACAAATGGGAGGCCCAGCTCTCCTGCCACTGCCCGGCCAATCGATGTCTTGCCGGAGCCGGACGGCCCGTCAAGCGCAACATCATACTTCATGGATACGGGAGAGACAGTGCCCTGGACACGTCGAGTGCAGAAACGTCGCCTTCGCGCACCATGGACCAGCTCCCTGGCAAGAGCCGCACAAGCGTTGATGGCCGCCCCGCAGGTTGTTGCCTGCTGTCCAGAACGACGTCGGCATATTTCAGCAATGCTGCGGCGCCGGGCGCCTCAAGGCTTTCAACGACAGCCTCGCCGCTTTCGTTGAAACTGGTCTGTGCAAGCGCCAGTCCCCGCCGCAACAGTCGCAGCAGTCCAGCATGCCGCGGCACTCGGAACCCGACGCTCGTCGCTTCGGGGAATGGAGGAGGCTGCACGTGCAGACCGCTGCGGGCGACATCGACAACAATGGTCAACGGTCCGGGCCAAAAGACCTCGGCCAGTCTGAACGCGGCAGGAAGTTCAGCTGGATCAATACAGGCAACTACCTGGTCCAGACCTCCGATGAAGACTGGCAGCGGTTTCGAGCTGTCACGATGCTTCGCCGCAAACACGCGAGCAACAGACTCGGCCTGCAGGGCACTGCACCCGATGCCGTACACGGTATCGGTGGGAAACACAACCACTGCCCCAGCGAGTATGCGCCTCTCAAGAGCTCTCATATCCTCTTCCGAACAGTCTTCCAGACACACCCTGCCACGCACGGTCACTTACCGCCTCCGGAACGAAGACATGTCGAGCCGTGGTTCTGTTCCTGCCCTCAGCCTGCGAATGTTGGCACTGTGGCGCACGATCCCCAGCATTGCAAAGAGCGCGTAGATGAGCGCGAGTTTCGGTGGCTCGCGAAGCAGGAGAGCCACAAGGGGCAGAGTGGCAAGGGATACGATCGATGCAAGCGAAACTGTCTGTCGTACCGCCATGACGATAAGCCACACCCCGCACTCAACAAGACCGACAGGCCAGCTGAGGACAAGTACGACGCCGAAGGTGGCAGCAACCCCCTTGCCGCCCTTGAGCCCGGTGAAGACTGAGAAATCATGGCCAACGATGACGGCGACAGAGGCCATCAGCACCGCTTCGCGGGACACCGTGGGGAAGCAGTTTATCAGGACAAGCAGCAACGCGACAGCCTTTAGGGAATCCCCGAGAAACGCAAAGAGGGCAGGGACAGGCCCAACCGTTCGAAGTACGTTGGTGGCGCCCATGTTGCCGCTGCCAACGGTACGGATGTCCACTCTGCCTGCGACCCTGCCGACGATGTAGCTGCATGGAAGGGAACCGACCAGGTATGCCGTCACGACGATGGCCAGGTCGCGCGCGATGTAGGTGATGGTGTTCATTCTGGTTGGCATGCCTCCACATAGCGGGGAAGGCCAGCCAGGTCCCGNNAGACCATCGTCAATCTCCAGTTCGAGCAGACCGCCCGGCTCCAGCCAACCAGGGGCCTCTGCTATAATTCTGCGGTAGAAGACCAGACCATCCCACCCCCCATACAGGGCGCTCACAGGCTCAAACGGAGAAGCGGCATGCGCTGCAGCCAGGCGCTCGGCTCGCACATACGGCGGATTGCTGACAATAGCATCGGCCTTTCTGTTCCGCCCCTGCAGCGCAGCGCTCCACGATCCAAAGATGTTGCCCTGGATGAATGCCACGCGGTCCTCGAGTCCAAGGCGAGCGGCCGATTCCCGTGAGCAGGAGACAGCCGCCGGGCTTATCTCGAGACCAACGACCGACGCGCCGGGCATACGCTGTGCCAGGGCAAGCGCAACGGCACCCGACCCCGAACAAAGGTCGAGTACGAGAGGCGATGAGAGCCCAGGACGCCCCGCGAGAACGTCGACCGCATTGTCGACAAGCCATTCCGTTTCCGGTCGCGGCACTAGAACGCCCTCGCTGACGATCACAGATACACCGTCAAACTCGGCGTGTCCAGTGAGGTATTCCGCAGGAACGCCTCGGGCGAGCTGTAGCGCACACTCCACCAGATGCTGTACTACTTCGGGACTGACAGCATCGTCGCGGCGCAACAGCAGGTCAGCCGAGCTCCACCCTTCGAGGCTCTGAAGCACGTATTCCAGCCCACGCGTCCCTTCAGCAGACAGTCCGGCCTTCAGCGACGCTTGCGTGAGCGCCATCCTGAAAGTCGGAGTCAATCGTCTTCCTGGTCCTGCATGATAGACATCTGCAGGGTCTTTTCCCGGGATGCCCGGTGAAGCGCGTCCACCACAGGATCGAGACCCCCTTCCATGATGACTGGCAGATTATAGAACGAGAGCCCGATGCGATGGTCTGTGAGCCGCCCCTGGGGAAAGTTGTACGTACGGATGCGCATGTTGCGCATGCCACTGCCAATCTGCGATCTGCGTTCATCTATCACTTCGGCGTCGGCTTTCTCCTTCATGTGCTCGTACACGCGAGAGCGCAGAACCTTGAGGGCTTTTTCTTTGTTCTTGAGCTGAGACCGCTCGTCCTGGCAGGAGGCAGTAATCCCAGTCGGAATGTGCGTCATGCGCACAGCTGTCTCCACCTTCTGGACGTTCTGTCCCCCATGGCCGGATGCATGAAACAGCTCGATCTTGATGTCAGAGTCGTCAATGTGCATGTCCACGTCCTCTGCCTCAGGAAGCACCGCCACCGTAGCTGTCGACGTATGAATACGTCCGGACGCCTCGGTCTCCGGGACTCTCTGAACCCGATGTACGCCGCTCTCGAACTTGAACAGATGATAGCTGCCAACCCCGAGTACTGAGAACACAATCTCTTTGAACCCCCCAATCTCGGTTGGATGGCTAGAGATGATCTCCACCTTCAGGTTGTGCTGGGCGGCAAAATACGAGTACATCCGGAACAGGTCCGCCGCAAACAGCGCTGCTTCATCACCCCCCACGCCTGCCCTTATTTCGACGATGATGTTCTTGTCATCATCGGGGTCTTTGGGAATACGCTCCTCCTCGATCCGGGCATGGATGTCTTCCAGCTCACGTCGCAGCCTGGCATTGTCTTCTTCCGCAATGGCTGCAAGCTCGGGGTCGGTTCCTTCCTCGCCCCGCAGTACATCATTATCGGCAATCTGCTTCGTGAGTTGCTCTTCACGAGTCAGCAGCCGAAGCAGCGAGTCCAGTGTGCGCCGTTCCAGCGTCAGCTTCTGAATCTCTTTTCGGTCGACATCGAAGCGAAGCCCAGCAACCCGCTCGTCGATCTCACGCAGTTTCCTTGCCAGCTGGTCCGTTTCCTGACTCATCGGTTGTCTCCAGGTCCGCCAAACAGGGCACCCCGTTCAGGAACCCGTTGGGGTCTCCCGGGCACCACGTGGTGCTCACGGCAACGCGCTTCATAACTCTCAGCGGCACCAACCATGACGATGGGATCATCGTACCTGGCCGGGCGACCGTTCACTATGCGCTGGGTCCTCGTCGCGGGCCGCCCGCACACCATGCAGATTGCGGTCAGCTTCGTGACCTCTTCGGCAAGGGACAGCAGGTCACCCATGGGGCCAAAGGGCTCGCCGCGAAAGTCCTGGTCAAGACCCGCCAGAATGACACGAACCCCTTTTCCGGCGAGATACTCCGACACATCGATGATGGCAGGGTCAAAGAACTGGACCTCGTCAACGCCAACCACCTCGACCTGCCGTTCCTCCACGACAGTCAGGATATCAGCCGAGGTAGACACGAGCGCAGATTCAAGGCGGCTGCCGCCGTGCGACGTAATCGCCTCAAGACCATACCGGTTGTCCAGCGATGACTTGAGGGCAATGACTCGCTGCCTGCCAATTTGTGCCCTTTTGAGGCGACGGATAAGTTCTTCCGACTTGCCCGAGAACATGCACCCGGCAATGACCTCAATCCTGCCGGAGAGGGCATCCATGGACGAGTCTACCGTCCAGCGCCGTCCTGCGCCACGATGTTCGCCAAAAACTCGCGGTTGTTCGCCGTCCTCTGGAGCATGCCAATCAGTTTCTCGAGGCTCTCGGTCGGATCTTCATTGCCAATAAACTGCCGAAGCGCCCAGATCTTGCGATACTCCTCCGGCGTGTACAGCAGTTCCTCACGTCGTGTTCCTGACTTCCGCACATCGATTGCAGGGAAGATCCTGCGTTCGGCCAGCTCGCGGTCCAGCACCAGCTCCATGTTGCCTGTGCCCTTGAACTCCTCATAGATGACCTGGTCGAGCCTGCTGCCCGTTTCAATCAGGGCCGTCGCAAGGATGGTGAGGCTGCCACCCTCAGCGATGTTGCGTGCGGCCCCGATGACTTTCTTGGGGCCCCTGATGGCTGTAGGGTCAAGTCCACCCGACAACGTCTTGCCCGAAGACGAACTGATGAGGTTGTATGCACGTGTCAGGCGCGTAATGCCGTCCATGAGAATGACGACGTCCTTCTTGACCTCGACAAGCCTCTTCGCCCGTTCGAGCGCCA
>DHFO01000044.1:0-35680 GCA_002402295.1 Caldiserica bacterium UBA4822 | reverse complement strand
GTGACTTCCTCAGGGCGCTCATCGATGAGCAATACCATGAGCGTCACCTCAGGGTGGTTGTATTCAATGCTCTGGGCAATGTTCTTGAGAATCGTTGTTTTTCCAGCCTTCGGGGGAGACACGATCAGCCCGCGCTGGCCCTTGCCGATAGGCGCAACGAGCTCGATCAGGCGCAGCGCCATGCTGCAGTTGGGTGTTTCCAGCTTCAGGTGCTTGTTCGGAAAAATCGGCGTCAGCGACTCAAACTGCGGGCGCGAGAACTGATATCCCTCGATGCCGATGCCGTTGATACTCCGGATGCGCATCAGGGAAGCATACTTCTCCTTGTCCCCACGCGGAGGACGTACCGTCCCCTCGAGCCAGTCACCCGTCCTGAGCCCGAACCGCCGAATGATTGGAGGAGAAATATAGACGTCACTCGAGGAGGGGAAGTAGTTAGCCCGCATGAAGCCATAACCTTCTGCAAGTATCTCGCAGAGACCTGACGCAACAAACTCGTCGCCGCCGCCCATGCGCTGGGGCTCGCCTCCCCTATGCTCGGGGAAACCTGTAATGATGGCTCCAGACACAGCCTGCGCAGGACCTCGCTCCTGCTGAACGTCACGATGCTCAACAATCACTTCTGGTTTCCTTCGGTCTTCGACCGCAACAGGCGTAACCGCAACTGGCTCTTCGATAGTGGCAACATCCTTGCTCCCAAGTTTGACAAGTTCCTCAATCAGTTCCGGCTTCTTGAGCCGAGTGTAATTGCGGACGTGCAGGACTTTAGCAATCTCATAGAGCTCCCGCGACGTCTTCTCGAGCAGCTCCTGTTCTGTGAAATTCATGACTCTCTGCCTTCTTTCGCCAGCACACGGCTACGGGATTTCCAGGAGACGACCGACAGTCTCCTTGAACGAGGTGAGGACCCCGATACGGTGTGTCAGCGCATCCACACTGGCTCGGACTTCGTTCACAAACACCGGGTCCTTGATATACGCAAGGTTCACATGCACGTTTGCAATAGCGCCCTGGTAGGCGGCCTCGAGCATCGCCGAACCGACGTACAAATCCGATGCAATGTCCTTCGGCGTGGAAGAAAACGTCGCATTGGACAGTTCTGCGAACTCGCAGACCTTCTCAGCGAGGTTCATCGGAACAACGGCTGAACCCTTGAGAGCTGTCTGCATTGCAGACCGTCGAAGGGTCTTCTCTTCATCCGTTTCCTTTGGAAGTTTCATGGCAGCCATGTACCCCTCGAATGCGCTGCTGTCCTGCTCCATCAGTTCAAGGAATCCGCTGCGCATGGTTTCACTCGCTGCAATGAAATCCTCGAGGCGCGCCTTCTCGGACTCATAGCGAGAGCTCACCACATTCGCGACCATTTCCACGAGTGCGACGCCCATGGCTGCGGCCAACCCGGCGGCACTGCCTCCTCCAGGCGTTGGAGCGCGCGATGACAGTTGGGCCAAAAACTGGTCCAGTGATTGATCTCTAAACATGTCGACCTCAACGTTGACAATTGGAATGTACCGGATCACTCATTCAAATAATACCTGACCGTCCGCAAAATGCAAGCACCGCCCGGTCCCTGTGCCTCCTCGAACAATCATAGTATAATGCACTTCAGACACCACATAGGAGGTGACCATGATTATCAAGGCAGTCCAGGATGTATCCGCGACACCCGTAACCGAGGCAGGAGCCCGGGACACAACCATCCGATGGCTTTTCAACAGTTCCGACGGCGTCCCCACCTTTGCGATGCGGTACTTCGTCGTGCGCCCCGGTGGCTGCACACCACGGCATGCCCACCCATGGGAACACGAAGTCTTTGTGCTCCATGGAGAGTGCACCGCCTTCTGCGAGGGTGAAACCCGAAACGTCGGCAGCAATCAGGCAATCTACATCCAGCCGGGCGCCATTCATAGTTTCAGCAATGGCGGAACCGAAGACCTCATCTTCCTCTGCATGATTCCGCTCCAGCAGTGATGGATCTGCGTCTCGGCGGTACGCTGGTGGCCGTCACCGGAAGTACTGGCGGCATAGGCCGGGCACTGGTCACCCTGCTTGCCGAAGAAGGTGCGCGGCTTGTGCTTGCCGGCGGTAGTGCACAGAAACTCGAGGACGTCTCCGATTCACTGCCCGCAGGGAGTGTTGCCGCCGCCTTTCCTGCCGACCTGAGGACGGAGAAGGGCCTGCGGGATTGCTGTGTACGCCTGAACGAGCAACCGCCTGTCGGCGGGTTTGTCCATCTCGCAGGAGAACTTCGCTCTGATGCATTCCCCGATGCCCGTGAAGCTGAACTGCGAGAAACCCTGACCGTAACCGCCATTGCGGCATTTGAACTTTCTCGGATCGTCTTCAGGCGAGCTCCTCACGGTTCAAGCCTCGTCTTCGTTTCTTCCATTGACGCGCACAGGCATCCCTTGCACCCCCCGTCCGCGAGCTATGACGCGGCCAAGCGCACTCTCGAGAGCCTTTCCGAGTCACTGGCGGTGGAGGGTGGTCCGCGCGGCATTCGCTCGAACTGCATCGTCCCCGGGCTCATACGCACACCGATGACAGAAGACTTCTTCGGGCAGGATTTCGACGAGGAGCGCAGCGCCTTTCTTCGGGCCGTACCTCTTGCACGGGCAGGCTTGCCCGACGAGGTGGCCAATCTCATTGCCTTTCTGCTGTCCTCACGCTCCAGCTACGTCACTGGCGCCGCGGTTCCGGTTGACGGGGGATTCCTCTGTCAGGGTGTGTAGGACAAACAAAAAGGGGCGCCAGAGGCGCCCCGAACCAGCGTGGCAACCAACGTCTACTTGTGCCGACGCGCAGCAATCGACTTCTGCTTGCGCTTCTCGCTGGGCGCCATGAAGTACCGCCGCTTCTTCAACTCCCCGAAGAGGCCATCACGGATACAATCCTGTTTGTAACGTCTCAGCATGTTCTCAAGCTGAGCGTCCTCGCCCTGTGGCTCAGTCCTGTCTCTGTTCCGATCACGATAGTTTCCCATCACTCACCCCTCCTTTCGTCAAACCGATGCTAAAGGGGGTCGATAACCAACCATTCAACTATACAGGAATTGGCGCCTCAGTCAACCGGCGTTTCTGTGACACTGCCGGCGCTGGAATGCAGTGTGTGAACGCTCCTGATGACTTCACGGACGAATACTGCGATCGGCACAGCCAGGAGAACTCCGAAGAAGCCCGCCAGTGCCCCACCAGCCAGAAGGAGAAGAATCACGAACCCGGGATTCAGTCCAGTCTTTTCCGAAATGAGCCGAGGGGACAGAATCTGGCTCGTCACAAACTCAACGGAGGCGAAGATGACAATCCATGCCACCAGTTTTCCAGGACCGGAAACTGCTGCGAAGAAAGCACCCAGCAACGCTACAACCAGAGGTCCCACATAGGGGATGAACTCACCGAAGAAGTCGACAACCCCGATCGTCAGAGCATAGTTGATGCGAAACACACCGCTGAGGCCGCCGATCACCAGAGATGTTATCGATGCGACAAGTGCCAGAGCCTCGATGTACCTGCGTGTTCCGGCAGCAACCTGCGCAAGTGCCCGCTCCGCTCCCTCACGTTGCTGCCGGACAAAGGGCAGCGACAGGAACCAGCCATAGTATTGGTGAGAACCCCGCATGAAGAAATACATGAGCACAAAAAACGGCACAAGAGAGCTGAGACCAAGTAGCTTCTTGGAAGATGCTGTCAGGAGGTTTTGTCCGAATGAGATGACAGACTGCTGTACCGAGTCCAGTACGGCGGTTATTGCATCCTTGAGCGTGCCCAGCTGATAGTTGTCCAGCCAGGTGCTCACATTCGAGAAGTAGCCCTGCAGCGTTGTAAGGTAGTCGGGCAGGGAGCTCACAAGAGACCGTGTTTCGCGTACGAGTGCCGGTATGGTGATGGCCACAAGGCCGGCCAGCAAAGCCACGATTGCAAGCACTACAAGCCCGCACGCGATGCCCATGGGCAGATGCGTCATCCGGTTCACCCAGTATGCCACGGGAAGAAACAGAAAGGCCGCGAACGCAGCGGCAAGAGCCAGTCCCAGCACGCTCCGCAGCGCCCACATCAGCCATCCGGCAACACCGAGAGCGACGATGCTCAGCACGGCCAGCAGTACGACCTTCAGTGCGCTAGCTTCCTTGGCGCTCAGTCTCATCGGCCGCCTCCAATGGCACAATCTCCTTTGAAATCGCCTCCGCAGCGATGACCTCGCTCTCCCTGGACTTCAATCGGATGACCTTCACTCCCGAAGAAATCCGGCCAAGGAGAGGCAGAGACTTGGCAGCGGTGCGGATTGTCTGTCCGGTACTGGTCGAAACGACAACGTCCTGGTCCGCCTTGCCGGTAGTAAACGCCGCCAGCGGCCCTGTCTTGTCCGTCACACGGTAACAGATGACGCCACCTGAACCCCTTCCAACCAGGCGAACCTCGTCTGGGTTGAGCCGTTTGCCGTGGCCGTGCTCCGTGATGAGAGCAAAGGGTACACCCGGCTCCAGGACTTCCATGCCGACAACAAACCTCGCCCCCCGCGACAAGCGCATACCTCGCACGCCACCCGCCGACGCGCCCATGGAACGCACCGAACTCGCGCGGATGCGTACCGCCCGACCTGCGTCCGATGCAATCAGGACCTCGTCATTCTCCTTCACCGACCGCACCGACACGACGGCATCGCCCTCCGCGAGCCTGATGAATGCCTTGCCAGTGCTGCGAATGGTCACAAACTGAGAAGCGTCCATCTTCTTGATACGCCCGCGACGAGTCACGATCATGAATGCGGCACCCTCCTGCACTGGCGGAAGAGCAGTTGCCTCTGTCACAAGTTCGTCTGCGCTCATCCCCACGAGGAGAGAGAGATTCTCCCCGCCACCCTGCCTCCGCTCTTCGGGGAGACGGTATGCAGGAATGGAATACACGCGCCCCCTGTTGGTGAACAGCAGGATGCGCTGGCGTGTCCGCACTGTGAAGTACTTGCTGGTGTAGTCGTCGCGCTTAAGGTTCATACTCGCAACCCCGAGTCCGCCACGTCCCTGCACCTTGAACGCGGAGCTGGAAACTGTCTTCGCATACCCGTTCCTGGAGATCGCAACCATGACCTCCCTGTCCTCGATGAGCTGCTCATCGTCGTCCTCACTGCTGCCATCGTCCTTGACGATCTGCGTGCGGCGCGTGTCGGCATACTTGCGCGACACCTCTGCAAGTTCTCCCCGGATGTAGCTGCGAATCTTGTTCTGGTCAGCGAGCAGGGCTGTCAGCCGCTCCGCTTCAGCCTTGTTCTCCTCTACTTCCTTACCTAGCTTCTCGACCTCAAGGGAAACCAGCGACCGCATGCGCATCTCAAGAATCGCTTCTACCTGCCGGTCGTTGAGCCCGTACTCCTGAATAAGTCTGCTGGATGCTTCCTCCATTGAGGAGGAATCTGTAAGAATATCGGTGACCGCCTTGATGTTGCGAATCGCTACGACAAGACCGTTGAGGACATTGAGTCGCTCCTCACGCTTCCGCAGCTCGAGCGCGAACTTCTTGCGCAGCGTCTCTTCGCGGAAGTCCAGAAACGTTCCCAGCACGTCGACAAGGGGAAGCGTTCGTGGAACACCGTTCAGGATGCCCAGCATGCTCACTCGGAAGTACTGCTGGAACTGGGTGTGCTTGCGCAGCAGCAGCTCTACCCTTTCAACCGTTGCGTCCTTCTTCAGGTCCAGCACAACCCGGATTCCTTCGCGGCTGGATTCATCGCGCAAATCAGACACCTGGGCAAGGCGCTTGTCCTTCATGAGGGTAGCAACTTTCTGCACGAACTCTGCCTTGTTCACTTCGAAAGGCAACTCGGTGATGACAAACCGAGTCCTCGTGCCGTCTCTCTCAACCGTGTACTTGCCTCGCATGCAGAGTGTGCCGCGACCGGTGCTGATATACTCATCAATGCCGCTGGTTCCAACGACCAGCCCGCCCCCGGGGAAGTCGGGCCCCTTCACAAAGGACCGTACCGTACCGGGGTCCGGCACAGAACCAGCAACACGCTGGTCGAGAAGATACATCAATGCTTCCGTCAACTCACCGAGATTGTGGGGTGGAATGTTGGTCGCCATTCCTACCGCAATGCCGCTTGACCCATTGAGGAGCACCTGGGGTACCTTCGCTGGGAGAATGGTCGGTTCCTCGAGACTGTTGTCAAAGTTCGGCATGAATTCAACGATATCCTTGTCCAGGTCCTCGAGCATGAGCTCGGACACCTGGGCCAGCCGGACCTCCGTGTATCGCATCGCTGCTGCAGAGTCACCATCAATAGACCCAAAGTTGCCGTGCCCGTCGACGAGTGGATAACGCAGAGAAAAAACCTGAGCCATGCGCACCAGTGAATCATAGATGGCTGTCTCGCCATGCGGATGATACTTGCCCAGCACGTCCCCCACGATGCGAGCGCTCTTCTTGTACGGCTTGTTCCAGAAACAACCGAGCTCATACATCGCATACAGGATGCGGCGGTGCACCGGTTTCAGCCCGTCCCGAAAGTCGGGAAGCGCCCTTCCAATGATGACGCTCATGGAGTACTCGAGGTAGGACTTCTTCATCTCCTCCTCGACGTACACGTTGAACACTCGTTCGTTATCTGGCATCACTGTCCTCGCTTCCCCTAGATATCAAGGTTGTATACTTCGCGCGCGTGCTCCACAATGTACCTGCGGCGCGGCTCCACCTTTTCTCCCATCAGCAGTGTGAAGGTCCGCTCGGCCTCCTCCGCTTCCTCGAGCGTCACACGCCCCATCATGCGCGTTTCAGGGTCCATCGTAGTAGACCACAACTGTTCGGGGTTCATCTCGCCAAGTCCCTTGTAGCGCTGGACCTCGGGCTTACCTTTCACGCCTGCCAGAACAGTACGCAGCTGGTCATCCGAAAAGGCATAGTGTGTTGTCTTTCCATCCAAAACAGCGTACAGCGGAGGCTGTGCGAAGTAGATGTTCCGGTTGACAACAAGGGGGCGCATATAGCGATAGAAGAATGTCAGGAGCAGTGTTCGAATGTGCGCCCCGTCGACATCTGCATCTGTCATAATGACAATCTTGTGATAGCGTAGTTTCTCAATGCGAAGGTCGTCCATCACGCCCGTGCCGATGGAGGTGATAAGCGCCTTGATTTCTTCGTTCTCCAGTGCACGATGAATCCCGACCTTCTCCACGTTGAGAATCTTTCCACGCAGGGGCAGGATAGCCTGTGTGCGGCGATTGCGTCCCTGCTTTGCGCTGCCGCCAGCCGAGTCGCCCTCGACAATGTAGAGCTCAGACTCAGCAGGGTCCTGCGATGAGCAATCCGCCAGTTTACCCGGCAGACGTCCCCCGTCGAGTTCCGTCTTGCGGCGCACGAGGTCGCGGGCTTTTCTTGCCGCCTCTCGTGCCTGTTTCGCCGTAACTGCTTTTCCAGCCATCTGCCTGAACTCGTCGATGTGCTTGTCCAGGTACAGCTCGACTTCCTCCTCGACCGCCGCCTCGATAGGAGCCTTGAGGTCGGCGTTCCCGAGGCGTGTCTTGGTCTGCCCCTCGAACTGTGGGTCAGCGATGCGCAGGTTGATAATAACGACAAGCCCTTCCCGGATGTCCTCGCCGCTCAGCGTATCTTCCGGCTTGATGAGCTTGACCTGCCGCGCCTTTGCATTGAAGAGGCGCGTGAACGCGTTCTTGAAAGCGACCTCATGAACGCCCCCGTCCACCGTGTTGATATTGTTGACGTACGAAATTGTCTGGTCGTTGTAGCCAGAGTTGTACTGAAATGCCACCTCGAGAAAAAACTGCTCGGAGTCGCGCACGAAGTGCACTGGGTCAGGTGGAATGACCTCACTGCCCTCGTTCATATACCGAATAAACTCAACCAGTCCCTTGTCGTAGTGGAAGACCTGCCGCTCCTCGGTTGCATGATCCACAAACTCAATCTGCAGACCGGAGTTGAGGAACGCAAGTTCACGCAGACGCTTGGAAATGCGCTCAGGTTCAAAGAGGTATTCGCCAAAAACCTCCTCGTCCGGCGTGAAGCTGACAAACGTCCCCGATATGTCAGCAGGCACACCCTCCTCTTTCAGACGGAGATGGTAGAGGGGCTTTCCCCTGCTGAACTCCTGCTGATAGACTTTTCCCCACTGCGTTACCTCGACGTACAGACAGGTCGAAAGGGCGTTTACTACGGAGACCCCGACTCCATGCAGGCCACCCGACACGTGATAGCTCTTCTTGTCGAACTTGCCACCTGCGTTCAACCTGGTCAGCGCCACTTCCACGCCCGAAATGCCAAGCACAGGATGGAGGTCCGTCGGTATTCCGCGGCCATTGTCACGGACATCGACTGTCTTGTGGTCGGCACTGAGGCCAACTTCGATCCGAGTGCAGAAGCCCGCCATCGCTTCGTCGATGGCGTTGTCCACGACCTCCTGCACCAGATGGTGCAGCCCTCGAGAATCTGTAGACCCTATATACATTGAAGGTCTGGTACGTACATGTTCCAGACCTTCAAGTACTTTGATATCCTTTGCGGTGTACTGGGAATCCTGCATGTGTAATCCTCCATTTTCTGACACAGATATAGTACCATCGAATAGAGGAAATGCAATATGAGGACTGTGCCTCAGGCGTTTTTCACGTGCCCGCGTGTAAAGTAGATATCGGTCATACGTCGATTTGCCCTAGGACAGTCGTGCAAACGCGTCCCAAACCGACGCTGCGACCTTGCGGGACTCGCGTTCCAGAGCGCTTCGGTCGGTGCCCAGAACATGATGCCCTTGCACCACCACCCTGCCGTCCACAACGACGGTGTCCACCAAATCAGAAGACATGCCAAAGAAGACATGGCCAAACGCATTGTCGGCGGTGAACGGTGTCGGACTGGCATAGTCAACCAGCACGAAATCTGCCGCAGCACCCTCGGCGAGTCGCCCAACCTGGCGCCCTGTGGCAAGCGTCACGATCTCTGCGTTGGTGTCAAACTGCGCCCTCTGGACCTCGTTCCAGAAACCCGCGGGGTCTTCATACTGATGCCGCAGGGCCACCAGCGTGTTCCTGACCGCCTCGAACATGTTCGCGGTGTAGCCATCAGTCCCGATGCCCACGGCAATCCCCTCCGCAAGCATCTCACGCACCGCAGGCAGACCCACCGCATTATTCATATTTGACATGGTATTCACCACGACGGGCGTATGCGATTCTGCCAGAAGCCTGCGTTCTGCCGCATCAATGCCGACGCAGTGCACGGCGAGCGAATGCCTGCCAAGAAGACCGGCGTCATACAGGCGCTGCACCACACGCTTATCATACGTCCGAAGGCTGTCTTCCTCATCCACGGCACCTTCCGCCACATGGACATGGTACCCGGGAGTTCGGGAGCCCACTGCCAGACGAAGCCGGTCAAGCGTCGCATCGGAAAGCGTGAAGGAAGCATGCAATCCGATCATCCCGGATGCCAGACCACCGCGCCCGCTCACCGCATCATAGAAACGAAGGTTCTCCTCGATGCCGTCGATGGCACTCTGAACCCCGTTACGGTCTGTGATTTCATACGAAAGAACATGGCGGAGCCCCAGCGTGTTCAGGGCCTCTGACAAAGTCGACAGACTGCCCTGGATATAGTTCGGCGAGGCGTGATGATCAACGATTGTGGTGGTCCCGCACCTCAGGCAGTCCATGCCGGAGAACATCGCGCTCATCCAGCAGGCGTCCTTGAGAAGCGAGCGGTCCAGCCGCCACCACAGGTCCTGAAGAACATCGATGAATCTGCGGGAGGAACGTCCGGTGGCAATGCCGCGCGAGTACATCGAATACAGGTGCATGTGGGCGTTCAAAAGGCCCGGAAGAAGCGTCATTCCACCCGCGTCAATCTCTGTCCTGTCTGACGTCTGTCGAGGCGCCTCCCCCGACCCCAGCCCCACAATGAGGCCGGTCCTGGCAAGCAACCAGCCCCCTTCTACAACAGATCCGTGGGTTGAAGGGTCCACGATGCGGGCGTTCCTGATCAGGAGTTCCGCCATTGCATGCTACGGCTTCGACACAAAGTCGAGACCGGCCTGAATCGCCCTTCTATTCACCTCAACCAGAGTAGCCTTCTTCCCAGTTAGGAACACGGGGAGAGCAGCCAGGACACTCTCCAACGGGATGGGATTGGCCTTGCCCAGATAAGCTCCCAGCAGAACCATGTTCGTGAACTTGGAGTTTCCGAGCTGAAGTGCGATGTCCGTCGCTGGAATGTACACGCACGTAATGTCACTCCGTTCGGATTTATGGTCAATCAGGGTCGCGTCAACGACGAGCAAACCGCCTTTCTCCACCGCGGGCTCGAACTTGTCTAACGACTGCCTGTTGAACACAATGGCCGCTTGCGGCTCTGGAAGAAGGGGAGATGCTATCGGCTCGTCCGCGATGACCACGGCACAGTGGGCAGTACCGCCACGCTGTTCGGGACCGTAGGACGGCAGCCACGTGACTTCCTTTCCCTGCTCCATCCCGGCTCGCGCCAACAGCTCACCGATGAGCATGATGCCCTGTCCACCAAACCCCGCTATCACAACATTGTGTTCCATCACAGCACCCCCTCGGCAACCTTGAATTCACCAAGCGGATAGTACGCCATGACCTCCTTGCGGATACGTTCCATCGACTCGACAGGGGTCAACTGCCAGTTCGTCGGGCACGTTGACAGGCATTCGACGAGCGAAAAGCCAATGCCGCGGATCTGCGCGTTGAAGGCTTTGCGCATGTAAGCCTTGGCCTTGCGGATATTGACGGGAGAGTCAAGAGAAACGCGAGCGATATACGCAGGACCATCCAGTTGGGCCAGCATCTCGGGCAGACGTATGGGGTATCCGTTCAACTGTGGTGCCCGGCCCATCGGCGTTGTTGTCGTCTTCTGTCCAAGCAACGTCGTCGGAGCCATCTGGCCGCCGGTCATTCCATAGTTTCCATTGTTGATGAAGATCACGGTAATCGGCCATCCGCGCGCCGCAGCATGGACGACTTCGGCCATGCCGATGCTCGCGATATCGCCATCCCCCTGATATGTGAACACGAAGTTGTCCGGGTTCGTAACCTTGATGCCCGTCGCCATCGCCGGAGCGCGCCCGTGTGCAGCTTCAACACTGTCAAAATTGAAATACTCATAACCGAACACTGCGCACCCCACCGGCCAGACCGCAATCGTCTTGTCGATGAGGTCCATTTCATCAACAAGTTCGGCGATGAGCCGGTGCGCGACCCCATGAGTGCAGCCGGGGCAGTAATGTGTTACCTTGTTTGCCCAGGATTTCGGGCGTTCATAGATGACTTTCATCTCTTCGGCCATGGCCTACCTTCCTTTCCCAAACTGTTCTTCAAACGCCGCCAGTATTTCCTGCGGCCCGGGAACGACACCGCCGCCGCGACCGTACCACCCGAGCGGAACCTTGCCGCACAACGCCAACTCGACGTCTTCGAACAGCTGCCTGTAGGCCAACTCCACCGTTAGTGCTCCCTTGATCTGACCAACATACTTTTGAAGCTGTTTGGTGGGGAAGGGCCATACCGTAATCGGGCGTAGCAGCCCCAGCTTGATACCCCTGGCACGCGCCGTCCGAACGGTCGTCTTCGCAATACGTGCCATGGTCCCGTATGCAACGATTGCGTACTCTGCGTCAGCCATTTCATATTCTTCAATCCGACTCTCGGTCGCCGCTACCTGTGCATACTTGGCCTGAAGTTCCAGGTTCCACTTCTCCAGCGTGGCGGTATCCATCATGAGGCTGCTGATGATGTTGGCGTGGTCACGACCATGGCGCCCGGTCGTTGCCCAGTCCGGCTTCTTCAGTGCGTTCACATCGACCGTTGTCTTGAACTCGACCGGTTCCATCATCTGCCCGATCAAGCCATCGACAATGACCATCACCACCATGCGATACTTGTCGGCAAGGTCGAACGCGTCAACAAAGAGATCGACGCCTTCCTGAATAGACGCCGGCGCCAGCACGATACGCTTGTAGTCCCCGTTGCCTCCGCCCTTGACCGCCTGCAGGTAGTCCGCCTGCGCCGGGGCCACGTTTCCAAGACCCGGGCCCCCGCGCATCGCGTTCATGACAACGCAGGGAACTCCCGAGCCGCTGATGTACGAGATACCTTCCTGCATGAGCGAGATGCCGGGGCTTGACGACGACGTCATGACACGAACGCCAGCGCACGCGGCACCATAGACCATGTTGATGGACGCGACCTCACTTTCGGCCTGGACGAACCTGCCGCCAACCTCAGGTAGGCGGCGACTCATGTATTCGGGCGTTTCGTTCTGAGGGGTAATCGGATATCCGAAATAGAACCGGCACCCTGCTCGGATAGCTCCCTCTGCGAGTGCCTCGGCTCCTTTCATCAGCACCTTTTCACTCACGCCTTCACCTCCCTGTACAATGCAATCGCAACGTCCGGGCACACGACTGCGCACCAGCCGCAGCTTGTGCACTTCGCCTGGTCTGTGCACTCGGCGGGACGGAACCCCCGCTCATTTAGCCTGTCGCTGATTGTGAGAATCTTTACAGGACAGACACTCACGCACAGGCTGCAACTCTTGCACCGTCCTTCATCTATCGAAACTCGTTCCAAGACTGGCCTCCTTGTTCTCAGAATTCCGTGTGTGACCCTACCGTATCCAGAATGCGGTTGAACATGTGCAGCACTGACACAAGCTGGGCTGCTTCCGGCGACAGCAGCGGAATCACCTTGTCCGCATATTCTGGCGACACAACAACCGCCACGATGGGAAGGCCCTCGCTGTCGCCCAGAGCCTTGACCGCCTCGTAGCCGGCCTGTACTTCCTCGGCGGACGTTTCTGCCTGAAGGTTCGTGTTTGCAACCAGACCGGTCACGTCGAGCCGTGCTCCCGCGCGGATCCTGGCAAGCATCTGCTTGAGCCTCGCATGCGTATTCATGCCGGGCCTGAGCGTATTGACAACAACATACAAGGCATGGCGCCCGTTCGTGATCGTCTCGCGGAACTGCGCGACAGCACCCACTCCGATGGCATCTCCACCGACATCAACGATCTTGACGCGGTCCGTTGCGGACAGGCTGGCATGAAGGGTTGGAGGGAACGTCGGCACGTCCACATGCAACAGCCTGTGCTCGGGCTCAATGATGTTCAGTCTTTTCCTGTCATCTTCGGCTACCAGGGGCAGCATGTCACGCAGGCGAAAGTAGGGCTTGACAACGTCCAGGTCCGCAAGAGTAACTGGAACCGAGGTGGTCCGCAGGAGCGAGAGTGCCAGGTTGAGCGCAATTTCCGTCTTGCCCGATCCCGACGGACCCGCGAGAAGTACCGTGTCACCTGGCCCCGGCATGCCCATCAACAGGGCAAGTTCACGCCCGGACCAGCTTGTGACCCCGTTCAGGTGTCGCCTCGCGTGCGATGAGCCGGTGGATAGTCAGCGGCAGCCACCGACCCATCGAGAACACGCAGGACACCTTCCGCAAGTGCCCTCATTTCGTCCTCGCCGGGGTACTGTTTGACTGGAGCGATAAACTGGACCCTCCTGATGATGTCGTCGACAAGCATCCGTGACCGGGCCATCCCACCTGTGAGTACAATAGCGTCCACATCACCGCTGAGCACCGTTGCCATGGCGCCGACAGTCTTCGCTACTGTGTACCCCATTGCTTGATACACAAGGCGCGCGTGCTCGTCACCCGAATCAATCATTCCCTCAACGACACGGGCGTCGTTCGTTCCAAGATGGCTTACAAGGCCACCCTTGCCCGCAAGCAGCTTCATGATTTCCGGTTCGGAGTACTTGCCTGAGAAGCACAACTGCACAAGACCCACTGCCGGAAGGCTTCCCGCACGCTCGGGCGCGAACGGACCATCGCCATTCAGTGCATTGTTGACATCGATGACCCGACCATGGTGATGAGCGCCCACCGAGATACCCCCGCCAAGGTGGACCATGATGAGATTCAACGACTCATAGGACCTGCCCATGTCAGCGGCTGCCTGTCGCGCGACCGCCTTCTGGTTCAGCGCGTGAAAGATGCTGATGCGTTCGATTCCTTTGAGCCCTGTCAGACGCGCCAGTGGTTCAAGTTCGTCCACGACGATGGGGTCTACGATGTACGCTGGCACTCCCGATTCCCGAAACAGTTCGTACCCGATACACGCCGCAAGGTTCGATGCATGCGCTCCCAGACTGGGGTTCTGCAGCTCCTCCACCATAGCCTCGTTCACGAGGTAGGTCCCGGATGGAAGAGGTCGCAGCAGTCCGCCACGACACGCGACAGCGGAGAGATCAGAAACGTGCACTCCGTGCCTGAAAAGGAACTCCTTGACAATCTCCAGCCGCATTGGCAGCTGGTCCATGAGCTGTGTATACCTGCTGAGTGCCGAAGTGTCGTGCGAGACGGTTTCAGCCGCTACCGGAACGGCATCTTCAAAGACCGAAAGCTTGGTGCTCGTGGAGCCGGGATTTACGACAAGTATCCTGTAATTCAAAGTGCCCTCCACAGAACTGTCTGCACCCGAGCAGAGGGAAGACCCTCGGGTCTTCCCTCTGCCATGTCATACGTCAGGCTACCCAGCCGCGAGTCTTGATGGCGTCGCCGACCCGCTCGACCGCCACCATGTCCGCAGCCATGCGCATAGTCACCTTGTCGGCTCTGTGCCTCGAGTACATGTTGTAGACGCGCTCGAATGCTTCGCTCATGACACGTTCGAGCTTCTCGTTGATTTCCTTCTCGGCCCAATAGTATCCGTAGTTGTTCTGAACCCACTCGAAGTACGAGACAGTCACACCGCCTGCATTGCCAAGGATGTCCGGAACCACGAAAGCGCCGTTCTTCTCGAGAATCTCGTCCGCGTCGGGATTAATGCCACCATTCGCGAGCTCGACGACGATCTTCGCCTTGACATCCTTCGCATTCTCCTTGACAATTGCGTTCTGCAGAGCTGCCGGAATGTACACGTCCACGTCGAGAGCACGAAGCTGTTCGTTCGAGATGTTGTCGTGCCCCTTGTATCCTCTCACCGTGCCATTCTTGTTCTCATATGCCTTGAGGTCGTCGGGGTCAATGCCATCGGGATCGTACACGCCGCCGCTGACCATCGTGATGCCCACGACCTTTGCTCCGTCCTCGTCATGCAGAATCTTCGCAGCGTAGAATCCTACGTTGCCAAATCCCTCAATGGCCACGGTTGCTCCCTTGAGATTCATGCCCAGCTTCTTTGCCGCAATGCGCAGGCAGTACACGCCACCAAGACCTGTCGCAGCAGTGCGTCCCAGGGATCCGCCAAGGATGATGGGCTTGCCAGTCATCAGTGCCGGCGTGTTATGGCCCGTCATCTTGCTGTATTCATCAACCATCCATGCCATGATCTGCCCATTCGTGTTCACATCGGGAGCCGGCACGTCCCGGTCAGGCCCGAGGAACGTTCCCAGCGCACGCACAAAGCCGCGTGAAAGACGCTCAAGCTCGCCGGTGGACAACTTGGAGGGATCCACGACAACTCCACCTTTGCCGCCACCGTACGGAAGACCAACAACCGCACACTTCAGTGTCATCAGCGTCGCCAGGGCCTCAACATCCTCGATGGTCTCGTCCTGATGGAATCGGATGCCACCTTTGGTTGGTCCAACGGCATCATTGTGCTGGCACCGATACCCTAGAAACACCCTGGTCGTTCCGTTATCCATACGAACGGGGATCGACACGCACAGTGTCCGCTGGGGGTTGCAGAGAATCTCCGTGATCTCGGAGTTCTGACCTAGTTTGGCGCCTGCGATCTTGATTCTGTCCTGAGCTACCTGGAACCAGTTCTTCTCGCCTGCCATAATAGCCTCCGTGACATGTGGCGCTGGCTCTCCACAGTGGCGGAGGGCCGTCCCGTTATGGGGCTTTCAAACGCCATAATCTATTGTAGACCCATGGGAGGACATTGCAAGTGCTTGTGAAAAAAGCAACAGCTTTTCTCTACAGTGCACCATTGACAAGCTGCAGGATGTCATCCCGGCGCTCGAAGATATCCTCCTCGAACACGACCTTGGGGTAATGCCATCCCGCATAGAACTCCTCGTACTGTTTGTTCAAGCCTTCAAGGTATTCTCCGCTGATGTTCTCGATACTCCTGTTGCGTTTGCGTATGTTGGCAAGCAGCGTGGGTACGTCCCGACGCAGGTACACCAACAGGTTGGGATTCGGGAGCCTGCGCACCATGAGCTGATATAGCTTGTCATAGGTGCTCCACTCATCCATCGACATCAGGCCATCCCGCACCAGGGCCTTAGCAAAGATCTCGCGGTCCTCGTAGATGGACCGGTCAAGTATTGCTGGAATTTCGCTCATGAGCACATGATTAAGCAGCTGCTCGTACCTGAGGGCAAGGAAACTGATCTGGGTGGCGAACGCCCACCGTCGCATGTCCTGGTAATAACTTGGAAGAAAGGGGTTCTCGCCGAACGCCTCAAAATACACAGAAAAGCCAAGTTCCCGCGAGAGCATCTGCGCAAGCGAGGTCTTCCCTGCGCCTATGTTGCCTGCAATCACCAGATACATAGTTTCCCCCAGCGGTCCTGTCATTTACCCAGGAATCCTTCAAACGGCCACTGCCCCAGCACGGCCGCAGTGACTGAACATCAAAGCCCCTGCAGTGCACTGCGCCTCACTACGTCCGGCCCGCCTGTCCCCGGTACCGTCAATAGTAGCAACAATCTGCTCCCTTGCAAAAGTGGCTCGCTCCCTGTACTATAGAAGTCATTTCAAGCCACGAGGAGGAAACCTTGTACCTGAGCAAAATCTTCGCACCGCGTCTGCGGGAAGTCCCCCAGGACGCTGATACGGTCAGCGGCCAGCTGATGCTTCGAGCGGGTCTGCTGCGCAAGTCCGCTTCTGGCATCTACACCTATCTGAACCTTGGCCTGCGGGTCAAGCAGCGCATCGAGACCATCGTGCGAGAGGAAATGGACAGTCATGGCGCACAGGAAATCCTGATGCCATTGCTGATGCCGGCAGAGCCATGGCAGGCAACCGGACGGTGGGACCTGTATGGCGACGAGATGTTCAAGCTTACGGATAGAAAGGGGCGTCCGTTTTGCCTTGGACCAACGCACGAGGAAATGGTGACATCTGTCGTGGGGGCCGAACGGCATTCCTACAAAGAACTGCCATTCAACCTTTATCACATTACAAACAAGTATCGTGACGAAATCCGACCACGGTACGGCCTTATCCGCAGCCGCGAATTCGTGATGCTCGACGCCTACAGCTTCGACCGTGACGAGACCGCCGTTGAAGCAAGCTACGCGCTGATGGTTGAAGCTTACAACAACATCTTCCATCGCGTCGGCCTTACGTTCAGACCGATTCAGGCAGACTCGGGGGCCATCGGGGGGTCGTCGTCGCATGAGTTCACCGTCCTCGCCGAGAACGGCGAGTGCTCATACGCAGCGTGCGATGCCTGTGGGTATGCAGCCAACCTCGAGATCGCGAGAGCCCAGCGCTCTAGTGCTCTGCCTCCGGCGGCCGATTCGGTCACTGCCATGGAAACGGTTGCGACGCCCGCCATCCACTCCATCGTGGAAGTGGCCCAGTTCTTTGGGGTTGACGCCGCCGCGACACTGAAATCCATCCTCTACATTGTTGACAACAAGCCGGTACTTGCGGTCGTGAGCGGTGATGATGACGTCAACGAAACGAAGCTGCGTAAAGTCGTTCACGGTCAAGAGGATCGTCTGGCCACGGACGACGAGCTTATGGCCACTCTCGGCGTACATGCAGGATCAGTCGGCCCGGCAGGCGTCAGCGTGCCCGTGGTTGTGGATGCGTCGGTACAGCAGGAAGCGGCGTACATCGCGGGAGCGGGAGCGGATGGGTTCCATGTTCGCAACCTCGTCCCGGACCGCGACCTTAAACCCGCGTTCGTTGCAGACATCAGGACCGTTCGGGCTGGCGACTGCTGCCCCGTCTGTGGCAAGCTATTGCACACGGCAACCGGAATTGAAGTTGGTCATACGTTCAAGCTCGGCACAAAATACAGCGTGCCGCTTCACGCCAGCTTCGTAGATGAAGACGGCAGCGAAAAGCCCTACGTCATGGGATGCTACGGCATCGGCATCGGACGGACAATGGCGGCCGTCATCGAGCAGCACCACGACGACAAGGGCATTATCTGGCCAACGGCGGTGGCGCCCTACGAGGTCATCGTGATTCCGCTCAACAAGGGAGACGACGCCGTCTGGCACGCAGCTCTCGACCTTCATGACGCCTTGGAGAAAGCCGGTGTCAGCGCTGTCATCGATGACCGTGAGGAGTCTGCAGGTGTCAAGTTCAACGATGCGGACCTCCTAGGCTTCCCGGTCCAGGTTGTGGTAGGAAACTCATTTCTCAAGACAGGAAACTTCGAGGTTACGCTCCGCGGGAACAAGGCCGACAAGAACAGTGTGCCAGCACACGAGGCGCCAGCATTCATCGAAGACCTTATGCGAACGAGTCCCTGACGTGCGGAATTGACACGTGTGCCCTAACCGCTAGAATAGCGCTACATGTTAGTAGACTCGAGGAGGAACAATGAAAGCGACCATTGATCAGGAGGCCTGTATCGGTTGTGGAGCCTGTGTTGCCTTGTGCGACGCGATATTCCGGCTCAATGATGAACTTGGCAAGGCTGAAGTTATTGAGGGAGCGGACTGCGGTGCCGCCGGATGCTGCCAGGAGGCAGCTGAGTCGTGCCCCGTGGCAGCAATCACCATTCAGGAGTAATCGGGGCAAGGCCTCATATCAGGCAAACACCCCCTTGTACAGAGCGTACAAGGGGGTGTTCTTTGGTTCCCGTTCAGCAGGTGAGTAGTCTAGGCTTCGTACCGTCCAAGGACCAGGCACACGTTGTGACCACCGAAGCCAAATGACTCTTTGAGGATGTGGCGTACGTGCGCAGCCCGGCCTGTGTTAGGCACATAGTCGAGGGGACACTCCGGGTCTGGTGTTGTGTAGTTGATGGTCGGATAGATGATATCGTTCTTGATGGTCAGCATGCACGCGACCGCTTCTACGGCGCCAGCCGCGCCCAGCAGATGCCCGATCATGGACTTGGTTGAGCTGACTGGTACACTCCGCGCGCATTCCCCGAACAACTTCTGGAGCGCGAGAGATTCTGTCTTGTCGTTGGCAGGAGTGGAGGTGCCATGCGCGTTGACATAGTCAATATCGGCGGGAGTCAGCCCTGCACGCCCAATCGCCAGTCGCATTGCCCGGACAATCTGGGTTGCCTCGGGGTCGGGCAGCGTGATGTGATATGCGTCAGAGGTGACCGCCTGCGCGAGAATCTCCCCGTAGATGTGCGCGCCCCGGGCCAGCGCGTGGTCAAGACTCTCGAGGATGAGTACCCCGGCGCCCTCGCCGAGCACAAAGCCGTCACGCTCCTTGTCAAACGGGCGTGACGCATGAGCCGGGTCGTCGTTACGTGTCGACAGTGCACGCATGTTGGCAAATCCACCAATCGCGCTCATGGTCACCGCGGCATCCGCCGCGCCGGTGACAATGACGTCTGCGTCGCCGCGCCGGATGGCCTCAAAGGCCTCTCCAAGCATCTGGGTTCCGCTCGAGCAGGCACTGACAACTGAGCTGGTACCGCCGTACAGTCGGAACCGCATTGCTATCGTGGCAGGAATGGAGTCTATGATGACCTTCGGGATGAAGAACGGGGAGACCCGCGAAGGGCCCTTGGCTCCCAGCTGGAGAACCTCGGACTCGAACGTGCTGTCGCCCCCGATGCCACTGGTCACATAGACCCCGATGCGCTCCCGGTCCTCGGCTTCCAGGTCAAGGCCTGCGTCAACAATAGCCTCCTGCGCCGCGGCAAGGGCCAGTTGCTGAACGCGGTCTGTGCGTCCGACCTCGCGCTTCTCGAAATACTGCTCAGGGTCAAATCCCTTGACCTCGGCTGCTATACGGCAGTTGCTGGTACTGGTGTCAAACCGCGTGATTGGTCCGACGCCCGAGACTCCCGCGGCCAGCGCTGCCTCGAATGCCGGTACGCTGTTGCCGACCGGCGATATGACGCCGAGTCCGGAAACGACGACCCGGGTCCGTCCCATGTCGTTCTTTTCTCCTCCGCGAGCTGGCTAGGACATGTGGGACATCACGTAGTCGACCGTCTGTCCCACTGATGCGATTTTCTCAATGTCCTCATCCGGAATCGACGTGCCAAACGCGTCTTCGAGTGCCATGGTGATGTCAACCAGCGCAAGCGAGTCAGCACCGAGGTCCTTCACGTACAGAGCATCATCGGTGATGCGTGCCTCATCCACTCCCAACTTCTCCTTGGCAATCTCAATGACTTTCGCGCGAACTTCATCCTTTGTCATTTCATACCTCCAAACAAAATGGTTCCAAGCGCCTCAGCACGACATGCCGCCGTCGACTGCGAGAACCTGGCCTGTAATATACGACGCTTCGTCGCTAACGAGAAACGCGACGGCCCTGGCAATATCGTCAGGCGTTCCACTGCGGTGAAGCGGAATGCTGGCAAGATACGCAGATATGACGTCACTGTCAAGCGACATTGTCATGTCCGTCTCCACAAAACCGGGCGCTATAACGTTTACGGTGACGCCCCTTGGTCCGAGTTCCTTGGCAGCTGTCCGCGCCAGCGCTATGGTGCCCGCTTTGCTCGCGGCATAGTTCGCTTGGCCGACATTGCCTGTGAGTGCGACGACAGAAGAAATGAGCACGATGCGCCCGCTGCGTTGACGCATCATCTGGCGGCCCGCGGCGCGGGTCACATTGAATGCCCCGGTCAAGTTGGTGCGCAGAACCTCCGACCACTTTTCGTCGGTCATGCGCACCAGGAGAGCATCCCTCGTAATCCCGGCATTACTCACCAGAATGTCCAGCGAGCCCGTGACCTTGATACCAGCTTCCACCAGCGCGTCCGCCTGAACCGGGTCGCCTACATCCGCCTGAACTACCACACATGTCTGCCCGAGTTCGCGGATCCGGGAACTGACCTCGTCCGCCGCCTGACGGTTGGTATGATAGTCGATGACCACGCTCGCACCACGCGCGGCTACCTCGAGTGCGATGCCTCTGCCGATGCCTCGCGAGCCGCCCGTCACAACCGCGGTCTTGCCTTGCAGCGTCACTGCCACGTCATCTCCTCGACCGCTTCAAGGGTCGCCCCTGAAACTGCCTTCTTCGCCAGTGCTGTGAGCACATTCCTCGGTCCGACTTCAACATAGCGGTCGACGCCCTTTTCCTGTAATACGCCCATCGTGCGCACCCACTGCACCGGGTTCCTGAACTGAGCGACCAGGCAGGAACGGATGGTTCCGGGGTTGCTCTCGACAGCGGCGGCTACATTGTTGACGACAGGAATCTGGGGCTGCGCCAGCGTGATTTCTTTCAGAACGCGCTCAAACTCGGTTGCCCCGGCTGCCATGATTGAGGAGTGAAAAGGTGCCCCGACCTTGAGTGGGATCGCCCGGCCTCGGCCAAGAGCCTTCACCGACTGCACCACCTTCTCAACAGCTGCTGCCTCGCCCGACACGACAGTCTGGTCTACTGCGTTGTAGTTAGCAGGTTCAACAATGCCGGCCTTGTGCCCCTCAGCAAGTACTGCCGCAAGGTCGTCACTGTTGAGGCCGATGACCGCTGCCATACTCCCCGGGCTGTTGGAGACTGCCTTGGCCATCAGCGCACCGCGCTGCTGCACGAGTCGAACGCCATCCTCAAAGGAGAAAGCGCCTGCATAGCACAATGCACTGAATTCGCCCAGGCTGTGCCCGGCTGCGATGTCTGCCGTGATACCCCTCCTTGACAAAGCCTGGGCCCACGCCAGCTCTGTGACAAACAGGGCCGGCTGTGTGTTTTCCGTTCGCATGAGCGTACCTTCATCACCCGTTTCAATCAACTTCCACAGGTCGAAACCAAGGACGGAACTCGCTTGAGCGAACAACTGACGGGATGCCTCGACGTCCGGAATATGATGTGCCATCCCAACGTACTGGGACCCCTGTCCAGGAAACAGAAATGCCGTCACGATTACCTCCCCCGCAACGCTCTCGTAGCGCAGCGACCCTCGTCACGTCTACACAATCACGCCGGTCCTCGACGTTCCCAAGGTAGCGTGGCTGTCAACGCAAGAAGACGGCCTGCGAGTGCCAGCCACTCTGGCCCTGCGGCACTGCTCGCCGTCCCCTTTGCCATATGGTGCTTTTGTCCTGTGAGACGCCCTGTCTGGTCCTGGTGGCCGCTCAGCCCTCCGGTGTCTCGGATGGACCTGCTGTCCCAGCCTCCTCCGAACCAGCTTCAGAAGTGCCTTCCGTGGACTCGTTTGCCATTTCTTGAACCGCCATCCCGGACTCGCTGACCGCGCCGGACTCATCACTCGTGGGCATGTCGCCAGTGGTGTTTTCGCTGACAATCTCGGGGGCAGCCTGTCCGACTTCACGCTCAAGTACGCTGTCGTTGCCGTCAACGCCCTTCATGCTGAGCTTGACCTTGCGCTCCTCCTTGAGCACTTCGAGGACTCTGACCTTGATAACGTCGCCTACCTTCAACACGTCCTCAACCTTCCGGATCTTATCATTGGAAATCTGGGAGATGTGAAGCAGTCCGGTTACACCTTCGGATAGTTCAACAATGGCCCCAAAGGTCAGGATGCGGATGACGGTCCCCTCGACAACCCTGCCAACTGGATAGTCCTCCTCAATGGTTTCCCACGGATGAGGTTTGGTCTGCTTCATGCTCAGGGAAACCTTGCCGGTCTCCGGATCAACTTTCAAGACCTTTACCTTGACCTTGTCCTTCTTCTGGACGATTTCCTCGACCGGACGCCGTCTGCCATATGTCAACTCCGATAAGTGTACCAGGCCTTCTACGCCGTAGCCGATGTCCACAAAGGCTCCGAACTCCGCGATACCATTGACCGTTCCCTCGTAGATGTCGCCAGCCTTGATCTTGCCGAAAAACTCCTTCTTCTGCTTCTGCCGGATGACCTGCATGGCTGCGCGGTGCGAAGCGATAATTCGACGAAGCTTCTTGTCGAATTCAGTGATCTTCACAGGGATTTCCTGCCCCACCAGCGAGGCGATGTTGTTGCGGTAATCGCTGGCTACCTGCGACTGCGGCAGAAAACACGGCACGCCGATGTCGACAAGCAGGCCGCCCTTAATCGCCTTCGTGACTTTGGCCGTGACGATGGTCTGTTCCTCGAAGTACTTCTCCACGGAGCCCCAGTTCTCCTCCTGGTCGGCTTTCAGTTTTGAGAGTACAGCCGTGCCCTGCTCGTCCTCCTCCTTGATGACGGAAACCTTCATGGTTTCCCCGACGTGCGCAATCTGGTCGACAGACACGTCCGTTCGTGTAGTGAGGCGGTTCAGCGGAATGTAATAGTCGCCCTTGCCGCCAGCGTTCACCATGACGCCGTCACGTTCCAGCTTGACGACAGATACATCGATAACGTCGCCACGCCGCAGGAGGCGCGGGGCATAACCAGCTTTGGGAGACTGATCCGGCGGCAGAGCAGCCTCGAGCTCAGAAGCACCGCTCTCCTCGACTGCCGTTATTGGGATTTCCCCCGCCCCGGCCGACTCAGCACCGGCAGGTCGTTCCATAGTTTTCTCTGGTTCCGGTGTACCCTCCGCGGCAGGCTCGATGACCTGCTGAATTGGGAAAAGATTTGGCTGTGCAACCGCGTCAAGAAGTGCGCGCACATCGTCAAGCCCGTCGTTTTCAACCTTGCTGTCCGTTCCAACGTAGTTGTCTTTGTCCACCATGTTGACCCCTCGCGATTAAGGATGACCATAACTCAGTCTTTAAGTATACGAACACCGGGAAGAGTTGTCAACCGCACCAGGTGCCGGGCGTACTGACT
Source organism: Caldiserica bacterium UBA4822 (assembly GCA_002402295.1). Taxonomy (GTDB): domain Bacteria; phylum Caldisericota; class Caldisericia; order Cryosericales; family Cryosericaceae; genus Cryosericum. Next base: position 11,846 of record DHFO01000044.1, on the reverse strand, counting down.
CCACGTGCGGTCCCAGCCTGTGCCCCAGGATCCGTGTCTGGTCATCTGGCGCTGTGCCAACCAGCTCCTCCAGACAAGGCGCGCGGCCCCTCCGCTCCCGCACGGTGCCTGCGGCACCCCAGGCAGAGGGGGCACGAACTACACCTGGACGTCCGTCCTTTTCTCGAGGGCCTGAGTCAGCGTGAAGATGTCGGCGAACTCAAGATCGCTGCCCTTCGGTATGCCAGTGGCGATACGGGTCACACGCACCTGAGGGAGCCCTGCCAGCAGCTTCGCAATGTACATTGCCGTAATGTCCCCATTGAAATTCGGATTCGTCGCGATGATCACCTCGCCCACCTGGTCGCGAGAAATCCGTTCGGCCAGGCGCTCCAACTGCAACTCGGCGGGACCAACACGTGAAATGGGATCAATCCGGCCATGCAGCACATGGTACAGGCCTCTGTAGGCGCCAGTTTTTTCGATGGCAGCCAAATCACGAATCTCCTCCACGACGCACAGCAGCTTCACGTCTCGGGACGTGTCCCGGCACACCTCGCACAGGTCGCCCTGTGCAAAGTTGCCACACCTCCTGCAAAACGCTATCTCACGCTTTGCAGCGACAAGAGACTCCGCGAGCGCCTGTACTTGGTCGTCCGGCTGGTCCAGCAGATAGAACACCAGCCGGTCTGCGGCTTTCGGCCCAATGCCAGGAAGGCTCGCAAACTGTGCGGACAGTTCGGCAAATCGTCTCGGCAGAAACACCGGCTACCCGAGTCCCGGGATGTGCGGCATTCCGGCGGTGACCTTCTTCATGACTTCGTCTGCCCGGCGGTCGGCATCAGACTGCGCCTCACGCACCGCCGCAAGCACCAGGTCCGCGGTCATCTCTGTGTCAGAACAATCGAAACCCTCCTGGATGCTCAGGCCGATGAGGTCCTTCTTCCCGTTGACGACGGCGGTGACGGCTCCACCCCCTGACGAAGCAGATACCCTCATATCCAACAGCTCCTGCTCCGCCCGGGCCGCATCCTCCTGCATCTTCTGCGCTTGTTTCATCAGGTTGTTGACATTGTACATGGCCGTTCCTCTCTCTCTATGGCTCGAACAGGGATTCTGTCGCATCAAACGTCTTCTTCAGCAGTTGCAGCTTTTCATCAGGCGCAGCTGATTCAGGTCTGTCCAAGCTCTCCTCCGGAGAACCCTCCTCCGCAAGGACAACACGGTCCACACCGTAGACGGCACGAGCAGCAGGCACTAGAACCTCATCTTGTTTCTGCTCCAGCGTGGCGCGAAAGAGCCGCGCCTTCGGACCCAGCACGATATGGAGCATCCCCTGGTCCACTCCCACCTTCCGGACGTCGAGGGCCTGAAGCATCACTCCAATCGGCTTGCTGGCCTCGGAAACGACGGCCTTGTAGCGAGCCCACTGCTGAGCGTCGGTGCCCTGCTCGGGAGCAGGCCCTGCTGACTGAACAACTGGTTCTGGCTCGACATCTGGGCCAGCGGGAGATTCCGCGCCGGCTCCTGCTGGCTGGTTTTTTCCCACATCCCGTGCAATGAACTGAACCGGCTCAACCTGCCGTTCCTCCCGAAGCCGAGCACCAGGGACAGACAGCCCAAGCGCCACGGCAAGCAGCGATGCCTGAACCAGAGGATAAGGGTCCGAAAGATACGTCGACCGTTGCTGCAGACGTGCAAGGCTTTCCGTCAGGTCGACGAGCACGCCGTCCGCAAACCGTCCCAGGTGTGCACGAGCTTCTTCGTCGCCCGAATCAGCGGCGGTCACACGAGCTAGAATATGGGAACTGATAAGCGCTATCGCCCCTTCCAGAACGTCTGCTGGTTCGATGCCGCTCCGTTCCAAATCATCCAGTACGGAGCCCACGGCCTTGGGGTCATGTGACAGGAGAGCTTCGACGAGGAGCAAGAGCTTCGTCGCAGTGGGGAGACCAAGGAGATCAAGCACTGTCGCCGCCGTCACCGGCTCGGGACCGAACACAGAGAACTGGTCGACCAGGCCGATCGCACCACGCATGGACCCACTGCTGAGAGCGACAATCTGCTTCAGCGCGTCATCCGTGACATTGGATGCCTCGATGTCTCTGATGGTCTTGAGGTGGCTGAGCATGGCACCATCGGAGATGCGCTTGAAATCGAACCGCTGGCAGCGCGATATGATGGTTTCCGGGAGCTTCTGGGGCTCCGTTGTAGCCAGGATGAAAACAACATAATCCGGCGGCTCTTCGAGTGTCTTGAGCAGCGCGTCGAAGGCCGCGGGCGTGAGCATGTGCGCTTCATCGATGATGAAGATCTTGTACCGGCTGCGCGCCGGAACGAACCTCGTCGACTCGCGCAGATCCCGTATCTCATCGATTCCGCGATTGCTCGCGGCGTCGATCTCAATGACGTCAATGTCAGTCCCCGCCGTTATGGCCCTGCAATGCTCACAATCCATGCAGGGCCGGCTCGTCGGGCCCTGCGAACAGTTGAGGGCCTTCGCGAAAACGCGCGCGACGGTTGTCTTTCCTGTTCCCTTTGGGCCCGCAAATAGGTAGGCATGGGAGATACGTGCGTGGTCAACCGACCCCTGCAGAATGCGCACGATCGTCTCCTGACCGATGACGTCCGCGAACGTAGCGGGACGGTACTTCCGGTACAGTGATACATACGATTCAGCTGGACTCATATCATGGTCAGTATATTGTCAGGAAATACCATTGCAAGGAAGGAACCTGGCGGAATTCACTGAGAGATGCGTCCGAGGGCGTATAGTGTTCACGTGAAACGACTGCTGCGAACTACCGCCATCATCGTGTGCTGCTCCATCCTGCTGCTGGCCGCAGGGTTTGTGTTTATCGGTTCCTACGGTCGCATCCAGCAGCGCCAGAGTGCTGACATCATCTGTGTCTTTGGTGCTGCGGTGTGGGGAACCTCGCCCTCCCCCGAGCTCGAGGCGCGTGTGACCTGGGCCTGCCGTCTATACCTGGAGGGACGAGCTCCGGTCATCTTTCTCTCTGGAGGTCCAACAGGAGGCACCCTCACGGAACCCGACGTCATGGCAAACGTGGCGCTTGGACTGGGTGTACCGCGCAGTGCCCTGGTCCTGGACGCAAAGGGTATGAACACTGCGCGCACGCTGGACAACTTGAGAGAGTTCATGACGAACAACGGCATGACGTCATGCCTCATGGTGTCATCCCCGTTTCATATGGCCCGCATCATGACCCTCGCGGCGCTTAAGGGTCTCGACCCCGTCACGTGCCCTCCGGCAACGTCACCCGTCTCAGTCGATTTGGCCTTGCAGGCACGCGCAATCGCAAGAGAGGAGCTTGCGCTAATCAAGGACCTTGCCGTGCTGATGTTCTCCCCATAGCCACAGCCCGCCGCCCTCGCCAGCGAACGATACGAAGTGAACGCGACCAGAGCAGACCAACTGGTTCTCCTGGCCAGCCCCATACGGCTATTGCCAGTCGTCCCCTCCGGTACTGGGGAACCGGGGCCTTCGAGTGAATCCTGACTTCTATCAGACGCGTTACCTCGTCAACAGTGGTCTGGGACAGTTGAGGCGTGTGCGACAGAATGGCATCAAGCAGAGACTCCAGACTGACAACGGTCACCCCTCCTACTGCATCATGTACCCGCACTCTGGCGCGGGCAAACACCACAACAGGCACAACCGGGAGCCGCTCCGTCGGCGAGCCTGTCAGGCTGCTGATATAGCGAGCCTCCAGCCGTGATTGCCGGACAGGGTCGCGCGTGAGCAGTTGTCCGTTCTGGATGAGGTGACCATCGCGAACACTTATTGTGCCACTGTAGTTCTTGGTCTCGATGCTGAACACGCCCGTGGGACCCACCACGACATGGTCGACGTCGCCGGATGGGAACCGAACATTGTTGAATACATGGAATCCTGGGGGGAGCCGGGCAAGCATGCGGCCCACACCCCGTTCGCCCGCAGCCCCGCCGTAGTACTGGTCCGCAGCAGCCTCGAGGAAAAACACGTCATCGATGCACCGGTACCCAAGAAACACTGCGAGACAGACGACCACAACGCGCACGGGCTGGGTGAGCGACGCGTCTGCTCTGAACAGGATGTAGGTCAGCAAACCCATCGAGAGCATCGGTACGATGGCCTGAGACATGAGCTGGTCGCCCCTGAAACAAGTTGCGGCGCCTGCTCTGCCATGAATTTCAGCCATCGCCCCATCCGCCGTGCTGCCGTATCATCGTTTCCCCGAATCAGACAATTCTTCCTTCATATTCTAGAGAAAACAGACCGTCTGTCACTCCCTCCGTTATCTGCCCACATGCACCAGGCCCCGCCCGAGTGCTCCACAAACGACCGTTTGATTTTCGTTTCCGCTACGTATACTAGCCTCATACCTATCCGGAGGAACCGAATGCTCAAGTCCGTCAAGGGAACAAGCGATATCATGTCGCCTGACATACTGCTCTGGCAGGAGGTTGAGGCCAGCATGGCCGTCGTCGCGAAGGCATACGACTATGAAGAAATCCGCACGCCCACCATCGAGATGGAGGAGCTCTTCCTGACGTCGGTTGGGGCAGGCACAGATATCGTCGAGAAAGAGATGTACGCGTTCCCCGACAAGAAGGGGAGGCGCCTTGTACTGCGTCCAGAGGGAACTGCTGCGGTCTGTCGCTCCTATGTCGAGCACCAGATGAACCTCCAGCCCTCTCCCGCGAAGTTCTACTATACTGGTTCGTTTTTCCGGTACGAGCAGCCCCAAGGCGGGCGCAAGCGCGAGTTTCACAGTTTCGGCGTCGAGGCACTCGGAGAACAGTCTCCTGTGCAGGATGTTGAAGTCATTGACATGGTCGTCACGATGCTCGGAAGGCTTGGCCTGAATAATCTGTCGGTCGATATCAATAGCATCGGAGACGACACGTGCCGGCCCGCGTACAAGGACTCGCTCAGGGCGGCACTTGCCGCGCATGAGGATGAGCTCTGCGAAGACTGCAGGAGGCGCATGCACGACAATCCCTTGAGGGTATTGGACTGCAAGAAGGAAGACCCCGCGTTGCTGGATGCACTGCCGAAGTCAGCGGACTTTCTCTGTGAGGAGTGCTCGGACCACTTTCAGCGGCTGGTGTCATGCCTGAGCCAGCTGAACATCCCCTACCACGTCAATCATCGACTGGTCCGGGGTCTGGATTACTACACCAAGACTGTGTTCGAGGTGGTGTCGGACGACCTCGGTTCCCAGAATGCCCTGCTCGGTGGCGGCAGATACGATTATCTGGTTCACCAGCTTGGCGGTCCACAGACTCCTGCCGTTGGCTGGGGACTCGGTCTGGAGCGCCTGACATCGGTCCTGGCTGCCCGCTATCCCAACCTCGTGGCGTCCCTTGCGATTCCTCGTGCGTACATCGTCCATTCCGATTCGGCCGTTACAGCAGCATTCCAGCTGCGTCACGCCCTTGCAGGCAACGGGTGGGCAGTAGGTATTGACGCTCGAGGGGACGGCTTTGCGAAGCAACTGGCCAGGGCCTCGAAAAGAGGTTCACGCCTCGCTCTCATTCTCGGCGACGACGAACTTGCTGCCGGAACGTGCACAATGAAGGTACTTGCCTCCGGCACTCAGCGAACCATCCCTGTTTCTGATGTGCCATCAGCCCTGCAGGAGTTGACGTCGGGCAAGGATGACGCACGCTATGTGGACAGGTAAGAAGATGCTTTGGATTTCGGGCACTTTCACATATAATACAGATGTGCCACCCTGCGATGCCCGTGAACCACTTGACGGGTTTGAGCCAACACAAATCACTCGGAAGCAGATGCCCTGTGGATACGAGCACTTCGCAGTGTTCTTGAAACAGGGAACTTTATGCTCCCACCTGCTTAGGCAGGTTCAAAACTTACGTCAAGGCACGACCTTGTGGGGTGGCTCTTGAGTTCATCTGTGAGGGCAGAGTCCTGATGCAGACCGATGAAGGTATTGTTGTCGCACGCGATGGTGAGTTTGTGACTGTTGAGTTGCAGCCAAGGGAAGGGTGTGTGTCGTGTTCCCTGGCTCAATTCTGCTCTGGGAACAAAGGAAGTGTTGCCTCGCTCCGTGCGACGGCCGGAACCGGCATAGGCCGTGGCGACGTCGTAGAAGTCGCGCTCGACGACTCTGTTGTCCTCAAGGCCTCCCTCGTCATGTATGGGCTTCCCCTGGCCGCCTTCCTTGCGGGGGTACTCGCAGGGTACGGACTGAGTTTCCTCTTGCAGCCCGGCACAGCCGTATCCATCCTGCTCCCCGTCATTGGAGGATTCCTTCTGCTCATTCCCGGCATTCTTGTATCGCGCAGGATGGCTTTGCACATGAATCCAACTGCGCGCGTCCTGCACAAGGTCGCGGTAAGCGAGAGGGGCCAGCCATGAGCAGCACTGCCATCTGGGTATTGGACATCATTTTCGCGGCCTGCCTTGTCGTCGCACTCGTCGCTCTTGTGGTCCTCTCGCGAAAACTCTCGGCACTGGCACAAGTCCTGTCTCGCCAGATCGGAGACATCGGCCGTCAGGCTGGCGAGCTCAAGTCAGAGGCTCTACTACTCATGCGAGCGACGCAGGTGTCTGAAGGTCACTTGGATGAGCTCACACAGCAGTTGACCCGACTGTCCTCGACCGCGACGATGGCAGTCCGAACGTTGTCGACATCAGCGTCTTCCAGGAAGGAAGACTACCTGTCAAGAGTCGTGCATGCCGTCGTGCGTATCATTCCTGTTATCGGGATGGTCAGGTCAGTATTCTCAAGGAGGAAAGCATGAGTCAACGTGATTGCAGTTCGTTCATGGGAGGGTTGATTCTGGGCGGCATTGTCGGTGCCCTGACGGCACTCGTCCTTGCTCCGCAGAGTGGCGAGGAAACGCGGAAGTTGATGCGGGACAAGGCTATTGAACTGGGCAAGGAGATTGGTAACCAGACCGAGAACCTGAAGGAGAAGGGGAGAGAGCTTCTGACCCGGGAGGGCATTGAGATTGGAGAGCCAGGCGAGCCGGATTCCTGAACCAAAACCATGGGTGAACATGCTGCGTCTTGAATAGCGCAGGATTCCTCATATACTGTCACTGGTCTTGGGGAATCGTCCAACGGTAGGACAGTAGCCTCTGGAGCTATCAATGATGGTTCGAATCCATCTTCCTCAGCCAGACATGGCGCTGTAGAACAGTGGTTAGTTCGGGGGGCTCTCAATCCCCAAACAGGAGTTCAATTCTCCTCGGCGCTACCATATGGAAGCAACCTCTTCTGATAGAACCGGGCAGCGTGTTGCTGTCCGGTTTGTTATTTTGTTCCTGCACAATAAACATTCAGGAACGGGACCATATCATGAGGCAAACCGTTCGATGAAGCGCTCAGCGGTTTCCACCACGGCGTCCTTGTCGTAGTCCATGGTCACAACATGGGCCGACCTCTCAAACACGACAAGCTCTTTGTGCCGTGAACTGACATGATCCATGATGAACTGTCCGCACTCGTGTGGAACCACGTGGTCGTGGGCAGAACGCATGACAAGTAACGGCTGCGCCACCTTGACCAGGTTTGAGCGCACTATGTCCAGCAGTTTTATCATTTCATGCGTACCAGCGGTCGGCGTCCGGTCGTATGCCGGTTCCACGACGCCTGGTTGCATGATGTCGGAGGCTATCGCGGGCGTCGATGCGATAACGTGTTTCAGGACAGGCAGCAGGAAAATGCGTCTGTCGTTCATGAACACCGGCGCATTGATGGGCAGGACGCCAGCTATTTCAGGGTGCTGCTCAGCCAGGTACAGCACCAGTGTTCCGCCCATGGAGAGGCCGGTCACAAAGACTTTGCCACATCGTGCTGCGAGCACTCGGTAGGCTCGTTCTGCATCGGCGGTCCAATCCTGATAGCGTACCTTGTTGACATCCTGCCACTGTGTACCGTGGCCAGCCAACCTGGGAGCCTCGACCGAATAGCCCCGCTTCGCAAGCTGCTGTGCATAGTACCGGACACTTCCCACGGTTCCCGTGAACCCCTGCATAACCAGAACACCGATGTCGCCTGACCCTTTGAAGCTGAACGGCTCCCCTTCTGTGCGCACGTCCATGTTTCACCCCCGTTTTCCTGCATCATCCCCGGAGCTGACTCCACAGGATGTGCCGGCCTGAAACGAACAATAACCCTGTAGCTCCTCGGCCCCGCGTCAGGACTCGACAGAGCTGTCCTCTATACCGAGTGACGAACAGGCGTCCAGGTCCAGTGATGTCAAACGTCCTGTCATGAGGCGCCTCGCTCCAACGTAAGCAATCATGGCCCCATTGTCTGTGCAGTAGCGCATGGGAGGGAAGTAGATGCGCAGGCCGGGCCATCCGGACAGGCGTGCCCTCAATCGCTTGTTTGCAGCGACGCCGCCAACAACTGTCAGTACCCGGGGCGACAGGTTACGTGCAGCCCGCAGCGCCCTTCCTGCCAGTTCTTCGACAACCGCGCTCTCAAAGCTTGCGACCACGTCCGGAAGATGCGCCTCAAGCTCCGCTGGTGGAAGAGACTTCACATAGTTGATGCCCGCCGTCTTGAGGCCGCTGAAGCTGAACTCATAGCCGCCCTTGCTGAACGTCACCCTCGGAAAGGCATGAAAGGAAGGGTCTCCTGCCGCTCCAATCCGCTGGATGACAGGACCACCCGGGTAGCCCAGCCCCAAGTATTTGGCGAACTTGTCCAGGGTCTCACCGGCGGCATCATCCCGGGTCGCACCCAGCACTTCGTAGTGCAGCCAGCGGTCGATGTAGACCAGTTCCGTGTGCCCGCCCGACACGATCAGTGCGAGCACAGGGAAGTCGGTGGCAGTCAGCGGCGTGTTTTCTTCCCCTGCGTCCCTCAGGAATGAGGCCAGGATATGCCCCTCCAGGTGATTGACGCCAATGAGGGGTTTCCCGGACGCAAGCGCCATCCCCTTCGCTGTTTCAACGCCGACCAGAAGGGAGCCGATGAGGCCTGGCCCGTACGTGACTGCGATACCGTCGACGTCCCTTATCCGAATGCCCGCCTGCAACAGGGCTTCGTCCACACAGGCAATGATAGTCGCAGTATGTCTACGGGACGCAATCTCGGGAACGATTCCGTCGTACTTGCGGTGAAAAGTGTCCTGGCTCGAAATCACTGACGACAGCACGAGTCCTGACTCGTCGACGACCGCTACTGCGGTATCGTCGCAGGACGTTTCAATCCCGAGAATCCGCATGCTTCAGCTCCTTCGTCATGACCAGCGCATCTTCGAGGTTGTCGGGATAGTACATCTCTTTGACGCCGCTCACCTCAAAGCCGAGAGACTCATAGAGTTCCTCTGCGGCGGTGTTAGACCTGCGAACTTCAAGAAATGCGCGATCTACCTTGAGGTCATCCGCGAGTCCCAGCAGAAATGTCATCAGGTGTCTCGCGACGCCCATGCGGCGGTAGTGCGGGTCTGTCGCAACATTAACAATGTGCAGGGCCCCCTCTTTGAACCACCCTCCGATAAACCCCACAATGCGACCATCGATAACTGCAACAAAGTACTTCGCATCGGCGTTCAGCGTGATGTCGACAAAGAAGGTCTCCCTGGGCCATGGTGTCGCATACGAAGCCTCCTCTATGGCCCAGATAGCCTTGAGGTCACGAATGCTGGCCAGTCTCACATTGATGGAACTATTGGCAATCATGCACTGTTCCGCGGCTTGTCAAACAGCTCCTCCATACTGCGGAGGTACAACGGCTCTAGCGTCAGGGGGTCTTCCACGTGGCCCATGCGAGACGCCGCTATGATACCCTCGCACGTGGGGTATACATCGAACTGCCACCCAGCCGCCCCCGCACTGCCCACCTCGGGAGCGAGCGACCGGGCGAAAGCACACACGGCAAGCCCGCCCGATGCCCGCACAGCCTCGAGCACCTCGTGCCCAGTGCACCGTGGTTCGTCTGCCGCCACCAGCATTCCGCCCCGCCAGACGAACTGCTGCATGTAGAACTCATGGCGCCGGGCATCCAGGAGCGTCCAGACAGGCATCGGGCCGCCCCCCCGACCGATGCTGGCTACGCCAGTCCACGCCACACACTCCAGCGTTGTGACAGACACTAGCAGGCAGCCTGCTGCATAGGCGATGGCTTTCGCAATACTGGTGCCGACACGGGATCCCGTGAAGGTGCCTGGGCCTTTCGCCACCACGATCCTCTCGATGTCCGGGACGGTACAACCCTGCCGCTCCAGCATCCGCTGTATCGAGGGAACAACAACGTTGGACGCCGCCGCGAGCTGCAGGAGCTCAGAATCGACAGGGCTGGTTCCCCGCGCGAGTCCGACCACGCCGGAAACAGTGGCTGTGTTAATAAGCAGGGACAGCGGCTCCGACACCGAAACACCCTGCAATCACTGATGGCTGGTAGAAATCGCGCACAGTAATGCGCCGTGCATCGTCACCCAGCACCTCAAAACCGATCTCGATACGCTCATAGAGCTCGAGAAGATCTCCGGCACGTTCCGCCCACTCGATAACCGTAACTCCCGGCTTTTCTAATTCTTCCTCGAATCCTACTTCCCTAAGCTCGCCCTCGCTGTCAATGCGATACAGATCAAGGTGCCGCATGGGTCGCCTCCCCCGATAGTTGCGCTCAAGCACGAACGTGGGACTCGCCACCGCCGAACGGCTGATACCAAGGGACATCGCCACCCCACCCGTGAGCACAGTCTTCCCAGCGCCAAGCGGGCCAACAAGCGCAACTATGGCCGATGAACGAGCCCCAGAGCCCAGCACTTCCAGAAGGCAGCTTCCGACCAATACGCCAATGCCCTCCGTAGACTGACGGCTGCGGCTTGCGAATGGTACTTCTATGCAACTTGTGTACATCATTGTCGGTTTTTCATCTTAGCAACAAGACCCACCTTGCGCAAGCGTTCGCCCACGCGTCCCCGCTCACGCCGGAGCCCACCCGCTCCCACATGGTCTTCACACTTGACAGCCAACGGGGTGCACATATAATGGCTTAGCACTCAGCGTTAGAGAGTGCTAATCCACCCAGAACTTTTGCACAGGAGGTACGATAGCATGGCAAAGTTAGTTCCGATTGGTGATCATGTCGTCATTAAGGTTGAGGAAGCCAAAGAAACGGTCAAGAGCGGCATTGTTCTGCCTGACAGTGCCAAGGAGAAGCCACAGCAGGGCACGGTCATGGCAGTTGGTTCCGGCGTGATGCTGGACAACGGCACCAAAGTCCCCCTCGAGGTCAAGGAAGGCGACAAGGTAGTCTATTCCAAATACAGCGGAAACGAAATCAAGATTGATGACGAAGAGTTTGTTGTGCTGTCGCAGCATGACATTCTCGCGATCGTCAAGTAAGGAGGAAACCCTATGGACGCAAAGCAGATTGTCTTTGATCAGGAAGCCTACGAGAAGATTCGTTCTGGCGTCGACAAGCTTGCAAACACTGTCAAGGTGACGCTTGGACCCAGGGGCCGTCACGTGGCGCTCGAGAAGAAGTACGGTTCCCCGGTCCTGTCGGATGACGGTGTCAGCATCGCGAAGGAAATCGACCTCGAGGATCCAAACGAGAACATCGGAGCCCAGCTCGTTCGCGAAATCGCTCAGAAGACCGAGGATCAGGCGGGCGATGGTACCACGACTGCCACAGTGCTAGCTCAGATCATGGTTCAGGAAGGCATCAAGAACGTAACTGCCGGTGCAGACTCAGTAGCGCTCAAGGCAGGCATGGACAAGGCAACCGCGGCGGTTGTCGATGAACTCAAGAAGGTTGCCCGTGAGGTCAAGACCCGCGAGGAAAAGGCACAGGTTGCAACTGTTTCCTCCAAGATTCCAGCAGTAGGCGAGGCCATTGCCGACGCCATGGACAAGGTTGGCAAGGACGG
>DHFO01000028.1:9049-12692 GCA_002402295.1 Caldiserica bacterium UBA4822 | reverse complement strand
CCAAGCTGGAATCGCTGGTGCAACCTATCATTGAGCGTTGCCGCGAACCCATCAACCGTGCGCTTTCGGATGCGGGCCTGACGCCACAGCAGATTGACAACATCATTCTGGTCGGCGGCCCGACGAGAATGCCGATGGTGCAAAAGTTCGTGGAGAGCTATTTCGGCAAGACTCCGGAACGGGGCATTGACCCAATGGAGTGCGTTGCCATGGGTGCCGCCATTCAGGGAGGCATCATGGCCGGCGAAGTAAAGAGCGGCATGGTTCTCGTTGACGTTACACCTCTCACTCTCGGTATCGAGACCCTTGGAGGCGTATTCACAGAGATGATCAAGAGAAACACCGCGGTCCCGATTTCCAAGACACAGACATTTACGACGGCGGCCGATAACCAGACCCAGGTCGAAATCCATGTGCTCCAGGGAGAGCGGCCCATGGCCAAGGACAACATGTCCCTTGGGCGGTTTATACTCGATGGCATTGCTCCTGCACGGCGGGGGACGCCTCAGATCGAGGTCAGCTATGACATCGATGCGAATGGCATCGTCCATGTGACTGCGAAGGACGAAGCCACCGGCAAGGAGCAGCACATTACTATCGAGAATGCCACGAAGTTGAAGGACGAAGAGATTGAGCGCATGAAGCGTGAGGCAGAGCAGTTTGCCGAACAGGATAAGAAGGTCAAGGAAGAAGTCGAGCTCAAGAACCGGGCAGACCAGGTTGTGTTTAGTGGTCGCAAGACACTTACCGAGAACGCCGACAAGATCTCGCCGCAGGTTCGGCAGGAAGCTGAAGAAAAGCTGACCGAACTCGAGAACCTCGTGCGTGACAACAAGACGTCCGAGATAGAGGCAAAGATCGACGAAGTGAACGCTGCGTTCACCAAAGTAACAGAGGACCTGCAGCGGCAGCCGTCGTCCGGACAGGCGTCCGGGGGACAGACCGGAGACCAGCAGCCGCCCCAGGATGGGCAAACAGTAGAGGGAGAGGGCACGCCAAAGGCATAGCCGGTCAGTGCACTGAGTGCTAAACGCTTGAGTGGAGGTCGATGTGGCAAGTAATCGAGACTATTACGACATCCTGGGAGTGCCCAAAGGGGCCTCCCAGGATGACATCAAGAAGGCCTATCGGGAACTGGTCAAGAAATACCATCCCGACCTCCACAAGGACGACCCGGAAGCACCCAGGCACATGGCTGAGGTAAACGAGGCTTACGAAACACTGAGTGACCCGGCCAAGCGTGAGCAGTACAACACCTATGGCAAAGCAGGAGCACCGGGTTTTCCGGGAGCCAGCCAGGGGTGGACGCCTGGGTATAGAGGTTCTAGCGACACGTTCGGAGGCTTCGACTTCGGCGACCTGTTTGGGAGTTTCATGGATGGATTTGGCCGGTCGCAGGCGACGCAGCAGCCGGAGGAGTCTCCAAGGGGGCGCGACCTCAGCGTCGGCGTGACACTGACCCTGAAGGAGGCGGTGTTTGGGACCAAGAAAGAGGTCCAGATCCGCCGGTACGATACATGTGCGACATGCCATGGAAGCGGAGCTGCTCCAGGGACTTCCCCCAAAGTCTGTCCGACCTGTGGGGGCAGCGGCGAGGTTCGCCAGACTCAGGACACCATATTCGGAAGAGTAGTGACAGCAGGAGTCTGCCCTACCTGCAGAGGTGAGGGCAGGGTCACTGACTCTCCATGCCCCACCTGCAAGGGGTCGGGCGTAGCCCGGGTCGACAAGACTATCCAGGCTACTATACCTGCCGGCGTGGACAGCGGTATGAAGGTTCGCATTGCCGGGCAGGGGGATGCCGGCAAGCATGGTGGCGCGTCTGGAGATCTGTATCTGCTCATTACTGTGCAGCCTGATCCGCGGTTTGAACGGCGTGGCAATCTGCTGTACCACACAGTGCGCATACCCCCATCAAAGGCAGTGCTTGGGACGAGTGTGGACGTTCCTCTTCTTGAGGGTGGAACCGAGGCCGTCACCGTACCCGCGGGCAGCCAGCATGGCACGGAAGTGCGCATACGGGGCAAGGGGGCTCAGACTGTGGGAGAGCGTCGGCGGGGAGACTACATCGTCCGTGTGGAGATTGGTGTTCCCAGAACCCTGACGGCCGAGCAGCGCAAGTTGTACAAGCAGCTCTTGGACCTTGAGAAGTAGGCGGTCGCCGGACACAGAGGTCGTCTCAACCCCCGCCAGAACGCAATTCCGGCGGGGGTTGTCAGTTGCGAGGGCAAAGGCCTTCATTGCATGTCGGGGTGCTGAAGTATATACTCTTGCCAACAGGTGATGCTCGGCACCGTGCCCGATAAGCCACTGCAGGCGCACGGTCGTGCACGGCGGAGGTAACAGATTGTCGGCAAAGCGCATAGAGGATGCAATCGGACCATGTGCCGCAACGCGGTGTATTGAGGCGGCGCTGGTATCAGGAAAACTGTCGCACGCATATCTTGTGCTCGGCAGGGACGACGGAGCCAAGCTGGCGCTCGCCACTGCTCTGGCGAAGGCCGGAAACTGCACCGGTGAACATCTGCCCGGACAATACTGCGACGCGTGCGCCTCGTGCAGACAGATTCAGGCCGGTGGTTCTCCAAACATGCGTGTCTTCGGAGATGGGACAAAGCTTGACATTAACGCGGTGGACCAGTTTATTGCGTATGCGTGCATCAAGACCGCGCCCGGTTCTTTGAGGCTGAGTGTCTTCCGCGGAGTTGACTTTTTCACCGATGTCGCCGCCGACAGGGTTCTTAGTACTCTTGAGGAGCCGGTCGCGGGCAATGTCTTCCTTCTACTGTCCCGCAACAGCCGGAGGGTGCTTCCGACCATTCGGTCACGTGCGCAGGTCGTCAAGGTTGAGAGTGACGCCGGAGCAGACGCGGGTCAAACGGGCCGACAACAGCAGGATGAGGACGCTGCGCTGGATATTCTGTTGAATTATGCGAAAGCGAATCTGAGTCTGGGGGATGCAAGCGGCCGCCTGCTCAGGATGGATGCCGCCGTGAGCAGGCGGGAGAACGCCATGGAGGCTTTGCGTTCCATTGCCGTGTTTATGGAGGGCGTCCTGCGAGCTCGTGGCAAGCTTCCCCCTCTTGCACACGTCTCACTGGATATTGAACCAGAGTTGGCGCGTGTCAACTTTGTGCTCGATGATTCGCGTGTGATCCCGTTTCTGGATCGCCTTGGAGACCGTGTCCAGCATGTGGAACAGAACGTGAACGCAGAACTCGTGGTGACGAATGCTCTGCTTGAGCTAAGGAGAATGACTACTGATGAGTGACCGAACATACATGTTGCCGGCTACCTGCGGGTCGCAGCGGCGTCTCAGCGCGCGGTCGGATAAGTCATACCAGACCTACACAATTGACCTGAGCGACGGGACGCACTTGGTGCCAGGCGATGAAGTGCTGGCGGTTGGTCCTGACAAGGAGCTGGTTCATGTGGTCATAGAGTACGCCCGTCATGACAATGCTCTGAGAAAGCGACCGGCCAGTGTTCTCAAGTACGTGCGGAGGTTGACGCCGGCGGATATTGAACAGCTGGCGGAGAACGAGCGGAAGCAGGACGCCGCAATTGCGTTGTGCAAGGAGCAGATACGCGACACGGCTCTGCCAATTCATCTGGTCAACTGCGAATTGTCTTTTTCTGGCAA
>DHFO01000028.1:0-9034 GCA_002402295.1 Caldiserica bacterium UBA4822 | reverse complement strand
ACACTGTCAAGGGCACTCAAGGCCAAGGTCCAGATGTGGCAGATCGGGTCACGTGATGAGACGAGGTTCTTTGCCACGGTGGGAATGTGTGGCCGTGAGCTGTGCTGCAACTGTTTTCTCAAGGAGATCAAACCTGTGAGTCTCAAGTGCGCGCGGGTTCAGAATCTCAGCCTCAATCCCAACAAGATAACGGGCGTCTGTGGCAAACTTATGTGCTGCCTTCGCTATGAGACGTACGAGTACTCCGAGACTTCTGGAAGCAATGGCAGAGGTGGATCCAAAGACTCGGGCGGGGCTGAGGGATAGTGCGCGGTGTCGCGCCTATAGCGGGGGGCGCAGTCCTGCCTGCGACCTGCGTTTCCACCTGAGAAGCGCGCCCCTGCCATGAGTATTGTTGTAGGAATGAGCGGGGGGACAGACTCCGCTGTCGCTGCGTTGTTGCTGAAAGAGGCCCAGGAGCAGGTCACTGGGGTTACACTCCACTTCTCGGATCGGAGTCACTGTTGTGACCTTGCATCGACCCAGCGGGCAAGAGCGCAGTGTGAGCATCTGGGCATACCATGGCACCAGATCGACATGAGCCTCCTCTTCGGGTCTGAGGTCGTGACCCCGTTCTGGCGAGGCATAGCTGCAGGTAACACGCCTAACCCCTGCCTTCTCTGCAATGAACACGTGAAGTGGCAGGGGCTCATGGACGCGGCGCATCAACTTGGTGCCGACCTCGTCGCCAGCGGACACTACGCGGGCATCGTACACTCCCCGGATGGTGACCTGATCTGTCGGGGTGCAGACGCTGCCAAGGATCAGTCATACTTCCTCTATCGCCTGTCTCCTGAAGTACGGAAGAGGGTTGTCTTCCCACTAGCAGGAAGGTTGAAAGGACAGGTGAAGTCTCTTGCAGCGGAATCGTTCCCTCCGGAACTTCTGGCAAAGCGTGAAAGCCAGGACCTCTGCTTCCTTGTGGATAGCCTCGCGGTGGAAACCCGTCGGCGGGTTGGCGGGGCCCCAGGCCCCGTGCTCCTGAGCGACGGGACGGTTATCGGAAGGCACGAGGGGCTGGCGTCGTATACCATCGGACAGCGAAGTGGCCTGGGCATCAGCTCAGGGGAGAGGCTCTATGTTGTGGAAAAGCGCCAGTCTGACAACCAGCTGATAGTTGGGACACGCAATGAATGTATGCGTGACACCTTCGAGGTGGCAGAGCTCCGGTGGCAGCATCTTCCCACTGCACGTTTGCAGACGTTTGCCTCTGACGTTGTTACCCGCTACAGGGCAAGACCGGTGACCGCTGATGTCAAGAGGCTGTCCAACGACAGGGCTCTGGTACACACCCGTGCACCGGTGTTCGGTGTCACCCCGGGGCAGGCTGCTGTGTTTTATCAAGACCGGTTCGTACTCGGAGGCGGAACGATAGTCTAGAACGTGCTTTTGGCGTTTGTACCAGAATTGTGGTAAAAAGTGGGAAATTGTGGTATACTTACGCCATGAACAAGGAGCGTTCCTTCATCGGTGAATATCGGTACTCCCTGGACGACAAGGGGCGTACGATGTTCCCAGCGCATTATCGCACCGATGCAGACGCCCCCTACGTTCTCACCAAAGGCATGGATCGGTGCCTGTACCTTTTTGATGACAGAGTGTGGACCTCTATCATTGAACGGTTCTATGGTGATCTCATTCCTGTCTCATCCGACACTCGGGCTTTCGTCCGCGTTCTCTTCAGCGGAGCAGCAACGGTTAAACTCGACAAGGTCGGTCGCATTTTCATACCGCAACATCTGCGAGAGTATGCACAACTGGACACAGAGGTCGTATTCGCCGGTGCGTTGACGCACCTGGAGATCTGGGACGTTCATACCTGGGAATTATATCGGGCGAAAGCGGAGAAAGTGTTTGAGCAGAATATCGGTGCATTGCAGGCCAAGTGACTGTGTTTGTTCACACACCTGTCCTTCTGGACGAGGTCATGACATACTTGCAAGTTCGACCAGATGGAACCTATCTGGACTGCACGACAGGGGAAGGCGGACACGCGTATGCAATTGGGCGCCAATTGTCGAGCGAAGGGACGCTTTTCATGATGGACGTCGATGCAGAGGTTCTAGCCATTGCCCGCGAGCGACTCGACTCTACTGCCGCCCGCAAGGTTATCATCCGCGGAAACTTTCGGGATATGACGCGGTTGCTGAAGGATTATTCAGACACTGGATTCGACGGGATCCTGATGGACCTGGGTTTTTCTTCGGAGCAACTCGCGGGCACAGGAAAGGGATTGTCGTTCAGCCACGATCAACCGTTAGATATGCGGCTCGATGACAGTCTCGGAACTACGGCAAGGGATATCGTGAACTTGTTCCCGGAGGACACGATTGCTGACATTCTGTGGAAGTATGGTGAGGAACGAAGGTCGCGTCAGGTGGCTCGGGCAATTGTACGCCGTCGGCAACGCGCGCCAATTGTAACTACGAGCGAACTTGCGGAGACAGTAGCCGCTGTCTTTCCCACCAGACACGCTAGGATACATCCTGCGACGAAGACATTTCAAGCCTTGCGCATCTATGTAAATGACGAGTTGAATGCACTCGAAGCTGGTCTGAAATCGGCGTCATCACTGTTGAATCCACATGGAAGACTCTTGGTCATCAGTTACCATTCGCTCGAAGATAGAATCGTGAAGAGGAGCTACCTGGCTCTCTGCGAGAAACCGGTCTCGGGAGAGCCAGGATTTC
This sequence comes from Caldiserica bacterium UBA4822, assembly GCA_002402295.1. Taxonomy (GTDB): domain Bacteria; phylum Caldisericota; class Caldisericia; order Cryosericales; family Cryosericaceae; genus Cryosericum. Next base: position 6,305 of record DHFO01000028.1, on the reverse strand, counting down.
GCCTGGTCAACAGGAAGGTGGTACGACCCTCTGATTCAGAGGTTGCTGTGAACAGACGATCGCGCAGTGCAAAGCTGCGGGTACTTGAAAGGGTGTCTTCATGAGCATAGCAATCAAGGGCAACTATACAGCAGTCCGCCGCCCGGCTGCTGCGGTTCGCGTTTCTGCAGAGGCCAGGACGCGGAGCTTCCGCGTTGCTGCCCTCGCCGCGATAACGATCGGATTGCTTTGTTCCTATGGCTATGTGTACAGTACAACGCTTTTCCTCGAGCATCAGGTAGACCTTAACAGGGCCGCAATTCAGGCACAGCTGCAGGAGCAAGAAGCACTATTGGAACAGGATGCCAGCCTTACTTCGCCTGACCGTGTCAGGGCAGCGGCGGACGCGCTGGGACTGACGCCCAATAATACGGCGGTGATAGGCACACTGGACAATACCACTCACTAGTACCTCAGGATTTGACAGGGACTGAACACAGATGAAGAGAGGCGTCGCATCGTTCAGCGAGTTGTTCAAGCGACGTCTCATGTTGGTTTTTGTACTATTCCTCATCGCAGCAATAGGAATAGAATCGCGGTTTGTATACCTGCAGGTCGTGGCGCGCAATACTCTTGTCGACATGGCGAACGAGCAACTTGCGACCGATTCCATCCCTATCAAGGCGAAGAGAGGCATGATCCTCGACGCGACGGGGCGTGTCCTTGCCCAGGACATCGCGACGTGGTCTCTCGGTTTGTACATGAGAGAAGTCAAGGATCCTCGTGCGACAGCTGCAGCCATCGCGCCGATTCTCAAGACGTCGGCAACGGCACTCGAAAAGCAGATACGTGCCGCGTCATCCAGCTTCATTTACCTGAAGAAGCAAGTGGGTGCGACCGAATACGATGCGTTACGGTCCCTGAGCGTACCCGGGATTGTTCTGGACAAGGGATATCGGCGCGTCTATCCCCTCGGCGCCCTGGTTTCGTCGGTGGTGGGGGTCACGGGGTCGGACAACCAGGGGCTGTCCGGCATCGAATTCCAGTATGACAAGGAACTTCGCGGAATGGATGGGCGACATACCTATCGGGTGTCGGGGTCGAACCCCGGAGAACCTGCCGTCACGGAGGAAGTCATCGAGGCAGTGCAGGGCAAGGATGTTGTGCTGACCATCGATTCCAACATCCAGTACTTTGCCCAGCAAGCGCTTCTGGAATCGGTCAAGACGTACGATGCAAAGCGCGCGACGTGTACTGTCCTCGACCCGAAGACGGATGCGGTGCTCGCAATGGTGGACGTGCCTGGCCTGGACCCGGAACACTGGCAGGATGCTCCACTCAGCGCGCTGTCCGAAAAGGTTGTCAGCGCCAACTACGAGCCTGGCTCGGTATTCAAGGCAGCGACTTCTGTCGCCGGACTGGAAACAGGAGCGATTACCCTCAAAAGCACGTTCTACAGCGGAGGAAGTCTCAAAATCAACGGCACGGTTATACATGAAGTGAACAACTATGCATATGGCACAATGGACCTCTACGCGATGCTGGAGCACTCATCGAATGTCGGCTTCGCACAGGTCAGCATGAAGATTGGTGCTCAGCCATTTTACAATGCTCTTCGGAAGTACGGATTCGGCAAGCCAACCGGTATCGACCTGCCCGGCGAGGAATCTGGCATCCTGCTTCCAGTGTCACAGTGGTCACAGACGACACTCCCCACGATGGGGTTCGGGCAGGGGGTTGCAGTCACAGCCATTCAGTTGGCGAACTTCTATGCCACTATTGCAAACGGTGGGGTCATGCAGCGCCCCTATGTTGTCGACCGGATCGTCGACGCCTCTGGAACGGTTCAGCGAACGGACACCCCGGGTGTTGTGGGACAGGTGTTTAGCACCAAGACCGCCATAGATGTTCTCGAGGGGCTTCACGGTGTCGTCCAGAAGAACATCGGTGTCTCCACGGCTTACATCCCTGGCTATGAGGTTGCAGGAAAGACGGGCACCGCGCAGATTGCGGCACCCGGTGGCGGATATCTCAAGGATGGGTCGTACGTGTTCAGTTTTGCCGGCATCCTCACCGCCAATGACCCGCGGGTAGTCGTATTTCTCAGTATCCATCAGACCCAGAAGGGTGAACGTACATCATTCCGCGTTGCGGGACCAACGTTCAAGAAGATTGCCTTGCAGCTGATACAGTATTTGAGGTTAAAGCCGTGAACTGCATCGATGAGAAAAAGGAGCTGCGCCAGCTGCTCGATATGGTTCCCATCTCCTGCTGGTCTCGCGGGCGTTCTACGCCTGCGCTGACAGGGGTGGTTACCTTCATAACGCCGGACTCCCGCAAGTGCGTTCCTGGTGCCATGTTTGTAGCTGTCCCGGGCACGCGTGTCGACGGCAACGCGTTCATTTCGGCAGCTCTGCTCGCCGGTGCCTCTTGTATTGTGTCCGAGCAGGAACACCCGGAAGTCACCGAGGTACCGGTTGTTGTGGTCCCCAGCGCACGTCAGTTTCTGAGCCTTGCTTCTCAGGCCTTTTTCGACTATCCGGCACGGCACTTGCAGCTGGTCGGGATAACGGGAACCAGCGGCAAGACCAGCACGGCTTATCTTGCGAAGCGGGTACTGGAGGGCATGGGAGTTCCTGCCGTGATGATTGGTACTACGGGCTACGTCATGCCGGATGGCGTAGTGTATCCGCCAGATGCGCTGCCGGCGACCACCCCAGAAGCATTTCAGTTGAACTGGTACCTCAAGTGCGGGCTGGAGAGAGGCGCCATGGTAGCAATCGTCGAAGTCTCGTCGTTTGCACTTGCATACGACCGCGTTTATGGTATGCACTTCGACTGCGCGGTGTTTACGAACTTCTCTGAAGACCACCTTGGATACCATGGCACGCTGGAAGCATATCTGCAGGCAAAACTCAAGTTGTTCCGTTCGCTCGAACCGGGCACAAGTGCGGTCCTCAATGCCGACGACCCAAGGGTTACGGCATTCCGGAGTGCTTCAGTTGCTTCCCAGGTCGTTACCTATGCCATGCGGGAGCCCTCAGATGTGCACGGAAGCGGAGCTGTCTCCACGGCGGGGAGGACGCAACTGTCCGTCAGCATCGGTGGTGATCTGCCTGTTCCAGTCACACTGTCGATTGGTCCGGTGTTCCAGGCCTACAACGCGCTAGCAGCTATAGCCGCGGTCCACGCCGTGCGACATGGAGAAGACCTCGGCCCCGGACTGCGCGCTCTCGGTGAACCGTTATACATTCCCGGACGCTATGAGCGTATCGTATGCGGACAGCCGTTTGAAGTAATTGTGGACTACGCCCACACCCCGGAAGAGTTCAGCGCGCTGTTCGACGCTGTCCGCCCCACTATCAGCGGTCATTTGCTTTCCGTATTCGGGTCTGTCGGAGCGGACGACCGGGAGAAGCGTCCCGTGATGGCGAGAATCGCGGAGCAGGCCTGTCGGTGGTCCTACGTGACCGTAGAGGACCCGCGAAGAGAGGAGGCTTCCATCGCCGTAAACGACATCGTCCGAGGGTTTACAACGGACCATGTCACCGTCATCGAGGACAGAGGAACTGCGATCCGCGCCGCGATTGCAGCGGCACGACCAGGAGACGCAGTCCTTATCCTTGGGCGTGGCCATGAAGCTGTCATGTATTATGAGGGCAGGGATGTCGCCCTGGATGACCGTGAAGAGGCCAGGAAAGCCCTGGAAGAACTGGGCTTTCACTGCGCGTCAACCGGCGGGGATGGACGATGACAGCCACAGCCATCACCGCGTTGCTCCTGTTGCTGGCGGTCTTCAACCTGGTCTTGTTTCCCTCGCTTATCAGCCTTCTCAGGCGGGCTGGTTTCACTCAACTGATTCGGGAGGAGGGGCCGGATTCACACAAGACCAAGGCTGGCACCACGACCAGCGGCGGATTCATGCTGGTCTTCAACGTTCTCGTCGTGTGCCTGGTGTATTATGCGGGGGGGACGAGTGGGCGTAGGCTCAGTTGCATTGATACTGCCGTACTGTTGTTTGTAGCCGTCAACCTGCTGTCTGGCTTCCTGGACGACTGGCTCAAGGAGCGCAAGCACCGAAACGATGGGCTCCTCGGATATCAGAAAATCCTTATCCAGACATTTGCTGCGGCCTTGTTCTTCATCGTTGGAGGCGGAGCGCTGCGGGGCAACGTGAGCGCGGGGGCTACCGTTCTCCTGTCGGGATGGTGGTTCTTCGTCATCGCCATGCTTTATGCCGTTGGCATGGTGAATGCGTTCAACCTGACCGACGGGCTGGACGGGCTGCTTGCCAGCACCAGCTTACCCGTGTTTGTCGCTGCCACCGTCGAGGGAGCGTTGCATCCGTCGGGACTTGCGGGGGTCCTGCCGGCAGCAGCTGCTGCATTTGACATTGCGTTCCTGTGGTTCAACGGGCCGAGGGCTGCGGTGTTCATGGGGGATACTGGTTCTCTGGCACTGGGATCCGTCTTCGTGGCGTGGGCATTTGCCTCCGGCCAGGAACTGGCATCCCTGCTTGTCGGGGGCCTGTTCCTCGTGGAAGCACTGAGCGTCATGATTCAGGTCGGCGTGTACAGACTGTCAGGCCGCAGGAAACGGGTCTTTCTCATGGCGCCCATTCATCACCACTTCGAGAAGCTGGGGTGGGCCGAGGACAAGATTGTAGCCAGGTTCTTTGTCGTGAGCGTGTTGTTCGTGCTTGCCGGAGTCCTGATCATGACCACGTGGAGGTAACGGGTGATTCCTTTTGGGTCTGCATTTGTTGTCGGATCACTGGCAAGTGGTCTCTACTCCGCCCTCTATCTGCACGCGCATGGCGTTCGGGTGTTTGTGTCCGAGTCCAAACCGTTCGGATCGGACGAGAAGTTTGGCGAGGCGGTCAGGCTGCTTGCCAGTGCAGGCATCCCGTATGAGTTTGGCGGGAACAGCGCCAGTACTATGGGACAGTACGACGCGCTCATAGTTTCTCCTGGTGTGCCACCCGACGCGCCGATTCTTGCTGCAGCTCGGTCCCTGGGAAAGCCGGTGATCGCAGAAACCGAGGTTGCAGCGTTTGCTGGCATCCCGGTTCTTGCAGTCACCGGCAGCAATGGCAAGAGCACGACTACCGCGCTGCTCGGGGTGCTGGTGTCCTCACAATACCATGACACGGTGACCGGGGGCAACCTGGGACAGCCTGTGTCACAACTGCTGGTGGAGCATCCGTCCGCGGGCCGGGCCGTTCTCGAAGTGAGTTGCTTTCAGCTGGAGGCTATCCACGCGTTTCATCCGCGCGTGGCAGTATTCACGAATCTCGTCCCCAATCACCTTGACCGGTATGGTACGATGGAGCGCTACTTTGCGACGAAGCAGCGCATATTCGAGAACATGACCGCAGTTGACTTTGCAGTATTGAACCGGGATGATTCTGCACTTCGGGGATTGGCCCCCACGCTCGCCCCCCGCGCATACTGGTTCGGGTTCACAGACGCACCTTCTGACGGGGTGCACNNTGGTGGGGCACACGGTCGTCTTTCGAGACAGTTCGCAGGAAGTTGAGCTGTTTGACACGGGCGACCTGCGCATCCCCGGCCGCCACAACGTGACCAACGCGATGAGCGCTGCTCTTGCTGCATTCCTTTATGGTGTTTCTCCTGAGGTTATTCGGGGGGCGGTCGGTACATTCGGAGGACTGCCTCACAGGTTGGAACACGTGTGCTCATCCGGGGGTGTCACCTACATCAACGACTCGAAAGCGACAACGCCCGAATCAGTTGTCACTGCGGTCGACGCCTTGAGCGGTCCATACGCTGTGATCCTGGGGGGAAGCTCCAAGGGCGTTTCGTATGACGGTCTGGCAACGTGCCTTGCGCGGGATAGTCGTCTCGTGGTTGCCGTGGTCATCGGGGCAACAGGGCCAGCGATCGAGGACGCACTACGGCGTGCGGGCCTGCACGGGGACCGTATTGTTCAAGCAGCGTCACTGGAGGAGGCGGTTGAGCATGGGGCGAACCTACTGGTCAGAGGAGGAACGCTTCTGCTTTCCCCCGCTTGTGCGAGTTTTGACATGTTCCGCGATTTCGAGGAGCGCGGCGATGTATTCAAGGAGATTGTGCTGCGTCGGTGCGCGGCTGCGGCCCAGTGAAACGTATCCTCATTCCCGTTGCACTCCTCCTCTGTCTTGGCGTCCTGCAGAACTACAGTATCACGGCAAGCCTCAGCGCAGCGCGGGGTCAGCTGGTTGCAGTACCGGCAAGCGTCGTGAAACAGGGTATCATCGTCTGTATAGGATTCGTCGCCTATTGGGTTATTTCGAGGGTCAAGTACATGCGATGGGCCGATGTAAC
>DHFO01000056.1 GCA_002402295.1 Caldiserica bacterium UBA4822 | reverse complement strand
AGAGTCCAGGGAGTCGTCGTCCAGACCAGAGCAAATGCTCCAGCGAGCTCGCCAGACATCAACGTGAACTTGACAAACACGGTCTCCTCGGTGACGTTCTTGTAGCCTTGCGCGACTTCGTGCATCGAGAGAGCCGTTCCACAGCGCGGACAGTAGGGAACGACCTTGTGCCCCTGATACAGCAGTCCTCTGTCATAAAACGTCTTGAGAATGTGCCAGACAGACTCAATGTAGTCGTTGGTGTATGTGGCGTAGGCATGCTCGGTGTCCAACCAGAAACCAATACGGCTGGTCATTTTTTCCCACTCCGCCTTGTAGGTGAAAACGCTGTTCTTGCACTCCCGTACAAACGCTTCGACCCCGTATTCCTCGATCTGCTGCTTGCCGCTCATGTGAAGTCGTTTCTCGACCTCGATCTCCACAGGCAGGCCCTGACAGTCCCAACCGCCCTTGCGGGGGACGTAGTAGCCTGTACCTGCCTTGTACCTCAGAACCGCGTCCTTGAAAACGCGGGCCAGGCCGTGGTGCACGCCGGGGATGCCGTTCGCGAACGGCGGCCCTTCGAAAAACACGAAGCGCTCCTTGTCCTTGCTCAGGTCGAGCGACCTCTCGAAGACATAACTGGTCTCCCAGAACTGGATGGTGGCCAGCTCCTGCTCGACAACCTTGTCGACAGGCAGTACGGGTTTAAACATGAGGCGTCTCCTCGTGTGAAGGTTTCACTGCGGAAATCCGCATATATACTACGTCGCTGGGTAGCGTTGTCAACCAGATGACAATCACTGCCCCCCTCTAGAACAGGCTATCAAGGCACTCCTTCACGGGGGCGAAATTCACCTTTGCGACCGACCGCAGTACGTCCTTGCCCTTGTCTGACGCCAGGCGCCGCATGAACGCCTGCGCTTCCATCGAGGCACCCTTTGGCAGCCGTTCAATTCCACTGTCTCTCGCCGTACGCTCGAGACCGTCAAGAAACGCGACCCTGGCAAGAACCGAAGCGGCAGCCACTTCAGGATATCGTTCCGCGTGCGTTTCTACGACGAAGCGGAAGCTCTGTGGAGTCCTCCAAAGAGCTATCGCTCGTCCTCCGTACTTGTCCAGGATGACCGTGTGAGCCTTCGATGCGGTCGCCAATTCGAGCAGCAACTCGGCATAGACCTCGTTGAGCAGGATGTTCACGTTGTGCACGCGCGCATACTGTGAGTTGTAGTCATGGGGCATGAGGATGCGAATGCTCGACATGCCGATACCGTTCAGTCTTGTCGCGACGGTACGCACTTCCGCATCTGTCATGAGCTTGCAGTCTCGTGCCCCGGCTCGCACGACCTCCCGCCGCTCTGACTCGCCGCGAGTGGCAAACGCCACAACGACCAGCGGACCGAACAGGTCTCCCTTGCCCGATTCGTCTCCCCCGACGATCGGGAATTCGAGACTCTTGTTCGCCGGTTCCGCGCGAACCAGAATCCTTTCCGCGAGCCGAACCTGCCTGTCGCAATTCAGACCCTGGAACAGGACCTTGCCGCTACGGTAGCCGGTGACGACGGAACCTTCGCTCCTGGTCAGGAAGGACGCCCCCGCAGGCAGCTCCTGATCCTCGACGGCACCACCCGCAGTCAGAGCCAATCGAAGACGTTCCTGCTGCTCTTGCGTCATTGTTCTCACAGTGTTCATGGATGGATTGTCTCCTCTTTCGACAGATGTGCAACAGCGGTCAAACACAGGGGGGGGCCGGCAGTCGCCGGCCCCCCCCTGACAAATCAGTCGATAATGTGTTACGGCTTGACGACGGCAATTCGACCGTCGACGGTCGGGTTGATCTCTGGATGTGCCTTGACGTAGGCGACTAAGCCGTCGCGCATCCATTCCAATCCAGCCGCGGGAACGGCCGTGATCCCCTTCAACATGGCATATCCATCACCACCGGATGCAGTGAAGTCTGCGGTGCAAAGTCGGTAAGTAGCATCCATGTCCATGGGCTTGCCATCCTTTGTGATGCTGACAACGCGGGAGCCCACCGGCTTCGAGGGGTCGAACGTAAAGCTGAATCCCGAGATCTGCAAGAAGCCACCGAGTTGCGCTGGATAGGCACTCACCGAGTTTTCGAGAGCCGCCTTGACCGTGGATCCCTTCACTTCCAGAACGACCAGCAGGTTGTCGAACGGGAGCACTGCGACGATGTTTCCGACGGTGACGTCGCCTGCAGGAATGCTCGTGCGAATACTGCCTCCGTTTTCGAATGCGATGTCGGCACCAGTCGATAGGCGCATCCAATCAGCAACATAGTTGCCCAGGTTGGTTTCCTTCGTGCGGACGTCTGCCCGCTCGCCATTGAGGTTCACCAGCGCCTTACCAATGACAACGTCCATTTGCGCAGTCAGCTGGCTATTATAACCATCGACGATTGCCTTGATGGCAGGGTCTTCCGGAACAGTCGTAGCCGTTGGAACCAGTTCATAGTAGACGTTCAGACTGGTCACAGCGCCCTGGTAGGTAGTGAAGTCGATGACCTCCTTGCCCACGAACGCACCGGCGGTCCCCGTCTGGGTAATAAGCGTGCTGCCAACCTCCTGTGCAGTAGCGAGTACAGTATGCGAATGGCCCCCGATGATGAGGTTGATGCCAGGGGCACCCGCGGCTATGGCTGGGTCAAGAGGAGCACCACCGTTTTCGTACCCGCAGTGGCTCAATGCAACAATATACTGGGCACCATCGGCCTTTAGAGCAGCAATCTGGTCCTTCGCCGTGGCGATGGGATCAGCCACCCCGACCCCCGTGAGGCTCGACGGGGCAACGATGATAGGAAGGTCGGTTGTCAACACTCCAAAGAAGCCAATGTTGACACCAGCTACATTCTTTACAACGTTCGACTTCCACCCCAGGTTCACGCCGGTAACGTTGGAGTTCACGTATACGTACTTCGCTTCCGAGATGCGCTGCTTGAGAACATCCTGGCTATAGTCCCACTCGTGGTTGCCCAGCGTGGCAACGTCGTATCCCATGGCATTGTACGTATCTACGACGCTCTTTCCCTGGAACATGTTGGCCACGGTTGCACCCTGAATTGCATCGCCAGCGTCAACCAGAAGCACATGATCCTTGCCAAATACAGACCGGACACCTCCGATAATGGTGGCCTCGCGAGCCGCGCCAGCAACACTGTTCTTGTTCGCGTCGGTAGTCGGTACGAGATTCCCGTGGAAATCGTTTGTGTGGAGGATAACGACGGTCGGGAACCGCATTTTTGCGATAACGTCAGCCAGGTCACCTCGTGTCATCTGATGCTTCGGAGAGGCTGCCTGGTCCGCCGTAATGAATCCCTTGGACCGTGCAAAAGCAACTGAAGGCCATGCCCAGCTTGAGACGCCGGATGTATTGCTCTGTTGGGCTGCGGCTGCCTGGAGGTCCACGGCAGGATAAGCATTCGCTCTCATCAGCACCGTGACGACTTGTTCGGTTGTGGCTGGTGCTGTTGGTGCAAATGTCGTAGCAGACGTACCAAACATGAGCTGCATAGCCTGGACAGTGCCAACCGAGCGCGCGTACCAGCTGTCGCCGGCTACATCAGCAAAGGAACTCGTGAAATTGCGTTCGCCTTCCACAGCATACGATCCGGCGATAATGGCAGCAAGGTCACTGCGCACAGCAAGCGAGTCGGCGTTGAACCCACCTGCAGGAAACTCGCCAAGTGCACCTTGTCTGTTCAGCGTATCCAGTGAAGACTGGTAGGGAGAACCCAGGTAGTCGGGCACTAGGTGCCAGTTATTGTCCACAGTGGGCTCAATGCTTCCGGTCTCCTTGACGTACTGGATCATCAGGTTACGGATCTCATCGCTCGACTGGTAGACAATCGGCGCACCCTTGAACCCGAGGAAGCCTCCCCCGCCGGCTCGATAATTGTTCAGCGCCAGCGTGTAGGTTGCGCTCATATCCATCGGCTTGCCGTGGTATGTTAGGCCTGAAATGCGCTGACCGACTGGTTTGGTAATGTCAATGACGTACTCCGCGCCCTGAACCATATCGTAGTTGTAGGCAGCCACCTTCGGGTTTACGAGTGGTGTAGCTGTCTTGTTATAATCATATGTGTTGAAGTAATTGGCAGACCACTCCAGGGCGTCCTTGATCTGCTGTCCTGTCACCTTGATGGCGTACAGTGTATTCTCGTATATGTACAGGGAATACATGTCGCGAACCGTCAGAGGGCCTTTCTTGAAGCTGGGAGGCGTTCCCGGCAGCATAGCAGCCAGTGAGAGGTCTGTGCCAGCATATTTCATCTGGACCCGCTGAATAAGGTCCATGATGGCGCTGTCTGAAGTACGTGAGGTCGCGCCCGGGAAGTCCCCTGTGGCTTCGCCGATAGGCTGCTTCATGTAGTTGACTGCGGCTTCATGCGCAGACTTAGTGGAATCCAGAATGGCCTGGTCAGCAACCACTGAGCTGGTCACGGGAATATTGGTCCCAGTCTTGGTCGCGACCTTCCACCCTGTAGCCGTCTGCTCCATCGTGACATCAGCCCTGCAGATCTCGACGCCGCCGTTCCTTGGTTGCATGACCAGTACACCATTGAGCGTCTTGCCGGGAATCGAGAGATGCGTATGCCCCGTAAGCAGAACGTCGATGCCGGGCACCGTGGTTGCTATCGTGTAACACTCGTTCTCAATGGCAGTACCGAGGTCCTTGCCCGTATCAATATCATTCTCAAATCCCTCATGCGCAAGGACAACGACCAGATCGACTTTTTCCGTCTCCCTCAACACCTTGACCCACTTTTCCGCTTCGCTCACTGTATCTTTGAAAACGAGTCCCTTGATATTGCCCGGAACTTCCCAGTTGGGGATATTCTTGGTCGTGAGACCCAGGATGCCGACCTTGACACCTGCAACTGTCTTGACAACGTATGGAGTGAAGTAATTGGTACCATCCTCCTTGTAAATGTTCGCGGAAAGCCATGGGAACTTCGACTCGGACCGTGCCTTGTCGATGACCCCGAGTCCGTAATTGAACTCGTGGTTGCCAATCGTCATCGCATCATATCCCATGAGATCCATCGCGCTAGTCACGGGATTGGGTGCAGTAGTTTCCACCTTATTGAAGTAGTACGTGAGTGGCGTTCCCTGCTGATTGTCTCCGTCATCCAGCAGCAGCGTATTCGGGTTCTCCGCCCGCACACCTTTGACGATGGTTGACAACTGTGCCAGACCACCGTTCGACACAGTATCCTTGAAGTAGTCGTACGGATAGATCGCCCCATGAACATCACTTGTCTCCAGCAGTGTGATCTTCACCGTGCTGGCAGCCACAGCTGCATTGAACGGGAGGGCTGACAGGACCAGGCTCAGAATCATGACAACACCGAGCACAACCGACAGGCGTCTCTTCATTCCATACCTCCTTGTGTTGGCAGTAACCTGCACTTCCACAGATATTGTAGCCCCGCCCAGACCGAATACAATTTGAGTCCCCGCTGCTTGAAAGCTGTATGTCGGGGAGAGGAGTCTGGACAGTGGTCACGCGGATAGACAGTTCAAGCACAGAGTCGACATGGGACATCCTCAAGGGTCCAGAAGCCCAGCTTCTAGAGATTCGCTGCGACGTACGGCAGGCAGCTCTTCTGACGGTGCTTCTGAGTGAACTGCCCCTCGCCTGTGTACCTGCCATTACAGCGACACTGGAGCATGAGGGTGTCCGTGTCCTGACCCCTGCAATTACCCTGCAGGAAGGGCTCCGGCAAGGTTGTCTCCTTGTCATAGGGACAACGGTGCAGTTTGCCGCAGCCGAGGCCGCGATGGCTATACAGTCCCCTGACTGTTCAGCAGGCACGGCGGAGCTCAGGCTGTTTGCGGAGCTCGCCATGTCGTACCCCAGACTGGATGTCATCGGCGGCAAGCGCACTGTCGCCATTGGCGGGCTCATTGACTGTGATGTGAAGCCCTCAGGCGTGCGCAATCATCTGGTGAACGCAACCGGTCACGCCTGGAACCTTCTCGAGAACCGCTCCGACTTTCTCGTTGTCACCGGCCGGTCGGATCCGACTGCCCTACAGACGATGGCACGTTCGCTGACCGCTGTCTCGACGTGCCCGGTTGTGCCATGGCCCCAGAACGGCGACGATATCTTTTCCCCCATGCCAACATCTCCCGTGACTGGTGCCTCCTTCGGTGCTCCTGCAGACCCCGGCGTTGTCTTCGCGATGTGGCACCCTCAGTCGCCCGCAGGGCTCGTGAGCGCGGTGATGTCCACTCACGCTAACACAGAGAGGGTTCTGGTCACTGCAGAAGTGCCGGCAGTGCTGGCCGGCGCCTCAGGAGATGTCAGGAAGTGGCCAGACGGCCTGCCGCGACTGGACGCCGTCGTTCTTTCCCGGCAGTGGCTGTCTGATGTCCATCCTGTCGTTCTTTCGCGAACCGTGGCCAACCTGGTTGAGAGGGGTACTCGCGTGTTCATCACCGAAACACCGGAGCTCGTCGCCAGGGTCCTGGACGACGTCCTGACTACCAAGTCATGAAGGTCTATACCTACAAAGAGGTCGCTTCAACACAGGATGCAGCACGTCGGGCAGTCAACGATGGCGAGAGCCTCCCCTTTGCTGTAGTTGCAGAGACACAGGTTGCAGGCCGTGGGCGTAGCAGTCACAGCTGGGCATCCCCGCCAGGAGGCCTGTGGCTTACACTGGCCCTCGCGGTACCCGAGATTGAGGTTGTTCGCCAGGCAGCTATGGTGGCAGCGCATGCCGTATCCATTGCGATTGAGAGGGAAACCTCTGTCGCCACGCAAGTCAAGTGGCCCAATGACCTTTTGTGCGGTGGCAGGAAGGTCTGTGGCATTCTCGCCGAGTCTCTTGTGCTATCAGACTCGACTACTCTGTTGATAGGGATCGGGCTTAACGTCAACAATCCCAGCCCTTCCGAACAATTGCCACGCATGACATCCCTGCGCAGAGAACTCGGTCATCCTGTCAGCCTGGATCGGCTGACCACCGTGGTGCTCGACTTGCTAGTAACGGACATGCGGCAGCTGGCAGAGCAAGGTTTCAGTCCGTTCTACGGGTGGATCATGGACCGTCTTGCGCTGCGAGGTCGACAGGTTGCCGTCGAGTTCAACGGCCAACGCCACGATGGAACGCTCGTTGGCATATCACCCACGGGGTCCTTGCTCCTCGAGGACGGTACAGGGTCTGTCAGGGCTATTGACGCGGGGAGTATCTATGAGTGGTGAATCGTTGCGTTGTCAGCGTCTCCTCGCGTTAATGCGCGCCGCTTTGAGCACGTTGTCAAACAGCATGAGCGTCGTCAGAACACCAACGCCGCCCGGAACAGGAGTGATAAGTGAAGCCTTCGGTCTCACTGCATCAAAGTCCACATCGCCAACGATTTTCCCGCCAACGTCGTTTATCCCGACGTCAACGACGACGGCCCCTTCCTTGACATAGTCGGCTGTAATGGCCTTCGGCCTTCCCATCGACACCACGAGGATATCGGCGTCCCTGGTATACTTGGCCAGGTCTACTGACTTTGAGTGACAGATGGTCACCGTGGCATCACGCTGAAGTAGTAGTGACGCGACGGGTTTTCCAACAATGTTGCTCCGGCCCACAACGACGGCGTGCGCCCCCTGAATGCGAACACCGTAATTCTCCAGGAGCGCAATGATTGACCGAGCCGTCGCTGGAATGAAGCGCGATTTCCCAGTCATGAGCTGCCCCATGTTGAATGGGTGGAAAGCGTCGACATCCTTGTCTGGACTGATGGCATGTAGGACAGCATCAACGTCGTAGTCCTTTGGAAGTGGCAGACCGACGAGAATCCCGTCTACCTCTGGGGACAGATTGAGCTTCTGAATCAGGTCAAGTACTTCGGCTTGTACCACAGTCTCATCTATTTTGCGGAGTTCAACGTAGAATCCGAGCTCAACGCCCTTGTGAGACATGTTCTTAAAGTAGACCATGGTAGATGGATTGTTTCCAATAACGATGACGCTCAACGAGGGACTGTGCCCTTCACCTTTCAGGCGTTCGACCTCTTNNTCGATCTTGCGCGTGAACAGCGATGCTTCCATGAGCGACCCCATACTCAGCTCCTTTTCAACCCGACCGTAACGGCACTGCTCCAAAGCCCAACAACACCGCACCAGGCTTTCCCGCAACGCTGCGGGCGCATCTCGTGCTACACTGTCCAGTCTAGAACGAACAGCCGTTCAATCAACTACGGCGTCGCACCCAGGCGCGAGATGGCCGCCTGCAGCACACGGGATATGTCCTCCACGGTGACGCGCCGGTTGAGTCTTCCCTGGATGACATAGCCGGATCCGCCGCACTTCGCCCCAAATTGCTCACGCATAAGAGTCCCCACGAGGTCTATCACACCGGGCGGTTGTGCGGGCACATGACATACGAAATGTCCATCGCTCCCGCCTTCCGGGTATACAACGACACAGAGAGCCTGCTCCGCTGTGGACACACCAATCGCCGCATGAGCCAACTCAGTCGGCACCCAGTCAAGCACCAGGACCCCGACCCCATGAGCCATCGCGCATTCCAGGAGGTGCTGCCGAAGTGAATCTACCACAAGCGACGACAGAGATTCTA
>DHFO01000064.1 GCA_002402295.1 Caldiserica bacterium UBA4822 | reverse complement strand
AACTCCGCGACAGTGTCGATGGGCTTGTTGTCATCCCCAACCAACGTCTATTCAGGCTTGAGGAGGGCAAGATTACCATCAGCAATGCGTTCCGGAAAGCCGATGAGGTCTTGAAGAAGGCGGTGCAGGGAATCACCGAACTTATTCGGACGCCTGGTATCATCAACCTCGACTTCGCCGACTTGAAGAACGTGCTGACTTCCACACCGCCAGCGGATCTCGGGGACGGAACCGAGGGCAGCATCTGGATCGGTATGGGTGCCGGGAAGGGTGACGAGCGGGCGTCGAAAGCGATCCAGGCGGCAACGAACTATGAGCTGCTTGAGTACTCCATGCAAGGCGCTACAGGGCTGGTGTATAACGTCATAGGACATGAGATCTCCATGGAGGAGATGGACATCATTTCGACGGCGATTCAGTCTGCCGCGTCCAAAGATGCCAAGATCATTTTTGGTCTCGCAGACCCCTACGACGATCTGCTGGGCGAGCCCGGTGGTGAAGCAAGTGACGAAATCCGCATCACGGTTGTTGCCTCGGGCATGCAGCCGCAGCATGCAGAAGCTGAGCAGGAGAAGAAGATCCTGAAGGAGTTCAAAGTAGAGGACGTAGAACTCCCCGCCATCCTTCGGAAGGGCCCGCCTCGCGGCTTCTGACACTGTGCTGTGAGTCTCGTTGGTGAACGGTTCATCGCCGTTCGGGACAAGGCCACTGCTGCCTACCAGCAGGCAACGGGCCTGTCGGCCCAGCCACATGTTCTGTGTGTCACTAAGATGCAGCCGCTGGACAGAATCCTCGACGTCCTTGAGGCAGGCGCGACTGAAATAGGTGAGAATTACCTGCAGGAGGCGGTCAGAAAGGACGTGTTCGGCTTGCGTCATGACTGGCCTGTCACCGTTCACTTCATCGGACGCCTTCAGTCCAACAAGTACAATCCAGTTCTCCGCCTGTTTGACGCAGTCGACTCCTCGGACCAGGCGTTTCTAGAGAAGGTGGTCGAACGCAGGGGGGATCCTGGCATCCGCGCATCGAAGTTTCTCCTCGAGGTCAATGCTGGCGGGGAGGCTCAGAAGGGCGGACTCACCGTCACGGAAGTGCGAGCACTTGCCGCGGTATCAGTACCGTGGCTCAGGGGACTGAATGGCCTGATGGCAGTTGTTCCCCTGGCGGCCACGATGGCAGAGCGCGCTCGGTTGTATGACTCTGTGCACGAACTGTACAGGGACCTCATGCGTCAGCTGGGAACGGCTCAGTTCTCATTGCTCTCCATGGGAACTTCTGATGACTACGAGCTGGCGCTTGCGCATGGTTCCAACATGGTTCGCGTAGGCACGGCCATCTTCGGTCCTCGAACCAGTACCTCGTTGTAACCAGTCTGGCTTTCCTTCGTTTGTAGGGGTTAAAAGGATGGGCATGGACCTGAACACCGAGGAATTCCTTCACAGGCTACAGCTGCATGACAACGACGCCTGGAGGGACTTTGTTGAAGACGTTGTACCGCGGATGTTTGGCTATGCATTGAGGCACGTCAAGAGCAGAGCAACCGCGGAGGACATAGCAGAGGAAACGATGAGCCGGGTACTACAAGCCATAGGAGAGTTCACATATAGGGGTGTTCAGCTCGATATGTGGGTATACAAGATCGAGCGTAATGTCCTGACCGACTATTACAGGCAGCATACGAATAGGTCCATGCTGCCGTTCCAAGAGTTCATGGATGGACACAGTATGGGGTTACTGCGCGACCCATATGAGCTTGCAGAGGCAGCCGACACCCGCGCTATCATCTGGCATGCGATCGATGCGCTCCAGGAACCCAGGCGCTCGGTCGTCAGATTACGTCTTCTGGAAGGACGGTCAGTACATGAGGTTGCGTTTCTACTGGGGATCAGTGAGAGCAATGTCAAGGTGCTTCTGTTTCGGGCACTTGGTCAGCTAAGGGGCGTAGTGGCAGAGAAGATGGGTGAGGTGCATGGACAACAATGATGGTGAGCTGCTCCAGGCCGAACAACTCGACAAGGTAATCTCCAATATCGTCGACGAGAACAAGGACTTGTTCGACAGTCTGGATGCCGCCTCGCTGCCGGCGGAGACCATGGACATCATAGACTTTGCTGTGTTTGTGCTTCCCGAACAATCACGCGAACATGGCGGCTGTGCCGAGTGCCTACGCCTGACAGAGCATGCCCTGGCCCTTGTCGAGAACACGGGACACGGCGAAACGACTGACAGCGCCGGCAAGGGGAGGTTCTGGACACGCACTGCCAGGAGTATAGTGGAAGTGGGGGCAGCGATTGCGAGGTTTGGCGCCGCTCTGGTTCTGGAGCCAAGTCCGCAGTGTGCGAGACCCTGCCGGATTGACACCAGCGAGCGACCGTGGTATAACCTCCTGACGGGTGCCTATGCAGTATCCCGTGCGGCTTCCGATGCCAGCTGACAATACTGCCTCGGTAGTCGTGCCACGCTCGTTCATGACTGCGGATCTATCTTCCCGGAAGAGGAACAGAAGGGGAGGTGCCTGACCGAGGGAGGCCTGGAGAAATCAGTCGAGTACTGAAGAGATGGGCAGAAGAAAAGGTACGTGCTGCTGTCATAGTTTTCTATGTCGGACAGTAGTGCCACAAGGTTGGTGTGCTTGGCAGTACTGCGGGATGGGCTCAGCGGTTGTCAGCGATGACCGGTGTGCCTTGTGTATGCAATTCTTGGCTCGCCCTGACGTGAATTCAGAGGGAGTCCGCTGAAAGGAGTATCCGTCAATATGAGAGACTACGTAATACGACGCGTCTTGGGAATGATCCCACTGATCCTGATCGTTATGATTGTGGCGTTTGCCATCTTCTCACTCGTGCCCAATCCTTTTGCGGCTTTGATTGAGAACCCTAGGATTAAGAAGGCAGACATCGAACGCCTGATAAAGGCCTGGGGGTTTGACCTGCCATGGTACCTTCGCTTCTTCAAGTGGTTCAGTGGCGTCATCAAGGGTGACTGGGGACCATCGCTTCTGTACCCCGGGTCCAGCGCCCGCGATGTTATCGCACGTGCGTTGCCGGTCACTATTCGCGTCATGGGCATCGAGTTCCTGCTGTCGCTGCTGATTGCACTGCCCATCGGAATCATCTCGGCAGTCAAGCAGTACTCAGTGACCGATTATGTCGTCACGGTCTTCAGCTTCCTCGGGATGTCCATGCCTACCTTCTGGTTCGGACTGATGATGATGATGCTGTTCAGCGTGTTCCTGAAGAGGCCTAGCGGTGCTCCCCTGCTTCCCGCGGGAGGCATCATGACGCCTGGCCTGGAGGAGGCGCCTTTCTGGACGCGCTTCGTGGACCAGCTACAGTATCTTGTCATGCCCGTGCTGGTTCTTGCGTTTTCATCCGTGGGCAGCTGGACTCGCTACATGCGGTCGTCGATGCTCGAGGTGGTGCGGCAGGACTACATCCGTACGGCCCGCGCGAAGGGCGTTCCAGAGCGGCTGGTCATAAACAAGCATGCTCTGCGCAACGCGCTGATTCCAATCGTTACACTTGTGGCGCTTTCTGTACCAGGAATTGTTGGTGGTGCATCCATTACGGAGAAGATTTTTAACATACCTGGCATGGGCAGCCTTATCATTGCCGCCGAAACAAAGAGCGACTACCCGACCGCCATGGTTGGCCTCATGCTCACCAGCGTTCTGGTTATCGTGTTCAATCTCATCGCGGACATTGTATATGCATGGGTCGACCCACGCATCAAGTACAGCTGAAGGGGGGCACCATGGCAGAACAGGCTGTAGCAGCAGAAAAGAAGAAGAGGAGTTCGGACGACTATTCGTACGTCGGCATGGTGTTCCACCGCCTGACACGCCACAAGCTTGCCATGGCCGGCGCAGTCATGTTGATTCTGATGATGTTGTTTGTGTTTGTGGGACCCCTGGTGTGGAGGGCCGACCCGAACGAACAGATCCCAGGGCTCGAGGGCATGTTCAACCCGCCGTCGCAGGCCCATCCATTGGGGACGGATGACTACGGCCGCGATGTGCTTGCCCGAATGTTCTTCGGTGGTCGCATATCGCTGTTTATCGGCTTCATTTCTGCGGTGAGCGCTACGCTCATCGGCGCCTTCATCGGGTTGCTGGCCGGGTATTACGGGGGCTGGGCGGACAACCTTCTCATGCGGTTCACAGATGCCATGCTCTCGATTCCTACGTTCCCGCTGTTGATTGCCCTCGCGAGTGTCATGGGCAAGGGTATGTGGCAGATCATCATGGTCATCGTTGTATTCGGGTGGATGTCTGACGCACGACTTGTCCGTGGTCTAGCCCTGTCCCTCAAGGAACAGGAGTACGTTGAGGCCGCTCGCGCGATCGGGGCCAGTGCCAACAGGATCATGTGGAGACACCTCTTTCCAAACACGCTCGCAGTGCTTATCGTGTCGACGACAATTGGAATTGGGAGTTCCATTATCTATGAAGCGTCTATCAGCTTCCTTGGCTTCGGCATTCAGGCTCCTCTGGCCAGCTGGGGGAACATGCTGCAAAACGCACAGCAGTTTATCTGGAACGCTCCGCGTCTCATTGTCTATCCGGGCCTTGCCATTTTCATCACTGTTCTTGGGTTCAATTTCTTTGGCGATGGACTGCGTGATGCCATCGATCCGAAACTGAAGCTGTAGGGAGGGTCCTGTGGACAATCGAGAAGTACTCGTTGATGTCAAGAATCTCCGTACGTTTTTTTATACGGAGGATGGCGTTGTGCCGGCGGTAGACGGCTTGGACCTTACAATCCATCGCGGAGAGATCGTAGGCCTAGTTGGCGAGTCAGGCTGCGGCAAATCTGTGACCGCACTGTCTATCATGCGACTCATTCCGAATCCTCCTGGCAAGATCATCAGCGGAGAGATCATATTTCACGGAGAGAACCTCCTCAAGAAGTCCGAGGAAGAGATGCGTCTCATTCGTGGCGATAAGATCTCCATGATTTTTCAGGAACCGATGACCTCGCTGAACCCTGTTTTCACGGTTGGCGACCAGATCAGCGAGGCGATTACGCTGCACCAGAAGACCGACGAAGCGGAAGCCAGAAAACGCACAGTCGAGATGCTCCATCTCGTGGGCATTCCAGAGCCCGAGCGCCGATACCGTCAGTATCCCCATGAACTGAGCGGAGGCATGCGGCAGAGGGTTATGATTGCCATGGCGTTGTCATCCAACCCCGATCTGCTGATCTCAGATGAGGCCACCACCGCGCTTGACGTTACGATTCAGGCTCAGATCCTCGATCTGATGCGAGGGCTTCAGAAGAAGCTTGGCATGGCAATCCTCATCATAACGCACAACCTCGCCGTGGTTGCAGAAATGGCGGAAACCATCGCAATCGCATACGCGGGGAAGATCGTAGAGAACGCCTCTGCGCGAGAGATTTTCAAGTCTCCGCGTCATCCGTATACGTACGGGCTTCTCCAATCGATCCCAAAGTTCGCCGAACGGCGGACGAATGAACCCCTCCCTGCCATCGAGGGCAT
This sequence comes from Caldiserica bacterium UBA4822, assembly GCA_002402295.1. Taxonomy (GTDB): domain Bacteria; phylum Caldisericota; class Caldisericia; order Cryosericales; family Cryosericaceae; genus Cryosericum. The sequence goes on along the minus strand of DHFO01000064.1, from coordinate 7,276 downwards.
GGTGCCATCTCCATATCACATGCCCAATGGCTGTCGCTTCAATCCGCGCTGCCCGTTTGCAACCGAGAAGTGCAGGGCAGAGGAGCCGGAACTTGTGGAGCTGACACCCGGGCATCTGGTGCGCTGCTTCCATCCGATCGAGCCATAGACGGCGAGGAGTGACAACAATGGCTACCAGACTTGTAGAAGTCCAGAACCTCAAGAAGTGGTTCCCCGTAAAGGGCGGCGTCTTCAGCACCACCGTCGCATCGGTCAAGGCGGTTGACGGCATCGACTTTTTCATCAACCAGGGCGAAACGTTGAGCCTGGTTGGTGAATCCGGGTCAGGAAAGACGACAGCGGGGCGTACTGTACTGAAGTTGCTGCAGCCGACAGCCGGCAAGATTGTTTACAAGGGCAAGGACATTACGAAGTTGACTCCCAACCAGATGCGACCTCTGCGCCGCAACATGCAGATCATGTTCCAGGACCCCTATGGTTCGCTGAATCCTCGCATGCCTGTTGGTGACATCATTCAGGAACCTCTTGATGTCCATAATGTGGGGTTGCGGCGTGAACGGCGCAAGGCAGTAACGGCGATGATGGAAACGGTAGGCCTCCGGCCCGAGTATGAGAAGCGTTACCCGCATGAGTTCTCCGGCGGCCAGAGACAGCGCATCGGTATAGCACGCGCGCTGATTCTGAACCCGGAACTCCTTGTGCTGGATGAACCGATCTCAGCGCTGGACGTCTCCATCCAGTCACAGATCATAAACCTGCTGCAGGAGCTGCAGCAACGTCTGAACCTGACATACCTGTTCATTGCCCATGACCTTGCCGTCGTGCGCCATATGTCGGACCGCGTTGCAGTCATGTACCTTGGAAAGGTAGTTGAAACAGCTGAGAACGATGAGCTGTTTGACCATCCGCTGCACCCGTATACCCAGGCGCTGCTGTCGGCAGTCCCGGTTCCAGACCCTGAGGTCAAGCGTGAGCGGATCATTCTTCAGGGAGATGTCCCGTCCCCGGTCAATCCGCCATCCGGCTGCCACTTCCGCACTCGGTGCCCCTACGCGATGCCTGTGTGCAAGGAGCAGGAGCCGGCAGCAGTTGAAGTGTCTCCGGGTCACACCGTGTCCTGCCATCTCCTGACGAAGAAGTAGTTGCTGCTAAAGCTGCCGTCCTGGGCCGTCTTTCCCCGGTTGTTGGGATGGGCGGCCCAGTGGTGTTCGATGGAGGTGCCATGCACATCCGTGTTCACGTGACTCCGGGCAGTAGCCGCTCGGACGTGGTGCCGGGGGATCCCTGGAGAGTTCATGTGCATGCAAGAGCGACGGACGGGAGAGCAAACGAGGAGCTCGTCCATGTGCTGGCTGCCTGGTTTCATGTATCGCCTGCTCGCGTCCATATCGTCGAGGGGCATACGGCGCGTGATAAGCGCGTTGAGATCGTTGGTATTGATACCCCGAAGGAGTCCTTGTGAGCAAGCCAGTCATGATCATCCGTTCAACAGCGCTTGTGTGTGTCCTGGTTCTGCTAGACCAGGGAACCAAGTATGTGGCACGTCTTGTACTTGCGGGTCGCCCCAGAATCGCCGGTCCCTTTGGCTTGGTACTGACGATGAACACAGGAGTCGCATTTGGTCTGTTCGGCGACAGCCGCTGGATTCTACCGGTCAATGCACTGCTGGGCACCATCGTGGCGCTGGCTCTGACGTGGGCGGCGCGCCACGGAGAGCGCGGCCTGGCCGCCGGATTCCTCCTGATTCTTGCGGGATTTCTTGGCAACTTCATCGACCGAGTTGCGACGGGGCAGGTGACCGACTTTTTCTGGGTTCGCGGCTGGTCCGTATTCAATGTCGCTGATTGTCTTGTGACTGCTGGCGCGATACTGTGCGGGTTGGCCCTAATGTTCCCAGGGCGGTGGGGGTACCGTGCAGGAGCTTGAGGCAGAGGGGTTCGTGGTACCCGTTCTTTACCTCGATGACGACACGATCATTGTGAACAAGCCATCGGGTCTTGCCGTTATGACAAAGCCAGGCCAGGTCGCCGGGACTTTGAGCGGAGTAGTTCTTGCAGCTGGCGTGAGCCTCTATGCCGGAACTGAGGCCGAAGTACCCGGGGTTGTTCATCGACTGGACAAGGATACGAGCGGCGTTATGGTGCTCGCTCGGTCAGCGCGTGCCTGGTTGTCACTGCACGGCCAGATCGGAGAGCATACCGCGAACAAGGAATACGTCGCACTTGTGAGCGGTACCTTCACCGAAAAGCGCGGGTGGATCGACGTTCCCATAGGAGCACTGCGATCGCACGGACTGCTGCTGCGTCAGGCGGACAGTTCGGGGAGACCCTCGAGAACCAGTTTCGAAGTCATCCGCAGTTTTTCGACGCGTGCTTCTCTCCTTCGTGTGACCATACAGACTGGCAGGACTCACCAGATCCGGGTTCACTGCTCGTACATTGGACATCCTGTGCTTGGTGACTATACTTATGGGTACAGAGCTCAGTCGGGCATTGATGTGAAGCGGCAGATGCTGCACTCGTTCGCCCTTGCGTTTGTTTCTCCTGCGACGGGAACGCAGGTGTGTGCCGTCGCCGCGCTGCCCGAGGATTTCAAGTCCGTGCTGGGAGTGCTCGCGCGCGATTATGGCCAGTAAGCCCGGAATCATTACCTCGAATAAGAGGATACAGCACAACTTTAGGACTGTCGAACGTCTCCAGGCGGGCATGGAACTGCGTGGCTGGGAGGTGAAGGCGATTCGTTCGCACACGTTCTCCTTCGGGGATTCCTACTGCAGATTCTATGGGCACGAACTGTTTCTGGTGCAGATGTCGATTGGACCGTACGCGTTTGCTGATGTGCCGGATAGCGAACTCAAGCGGCGGAGGAGACTCCTACTGCATCGCCATGAATTGACGAGGCTGGCCACATTGATAAGCCAACAGGGACTTACCGTTGTACCAGCCGCGCTGGTACTCACGGACGGAGGTCTGATTAAGGTGGATCTCGTCGCAGGGAAGTTCTTGACGACCAAGGGCTCCCGCGAGGAGTCAGAGAGAAAGCGGGTAGACCGGGAAATCCGGGGGTACATGCGATGAGCAGACGAGTGATACGCATGGTTTGTTCCCTTGTCCTCGCCGCAGTCCTGCTTGTGCCGTCAGTCGTCCGTAGTGTGGCGGCCCCGGCCACAGTGACGGTTGTGGATGAGGCGAACCTGCGTTCAGGGGCTGGCACGTCCTACAGTATCGTACGTGTTGGCCACAAGGGCGAGAAGTTCGAGGTTGACGGCACTGCGAAGGATACATCGGGCAGGACATGGTACAGAGTTCATGTTGACACAACGAAGACAGCATATGTCGCCGGATGGCTGGTCAGCTACACTCCGGCGTCGGCATCCAGTCCAGCGACAACGTCTCCTTCCACACCGACGACTTTGCCTGCAAGCTCGGCTTCGTCTCCAAGTACGGCGACATCCAAGCCATCGAGCAACAGTACAAGTACAGCGAGTGCCAGGTACGCGGTGGCCGTTGAAGACGGAACATCACTGCGCAGCGGCCCGGGAACATCCTACGCCAGACTGACAACCATCAGGGCTCGAACCTCTCTCCGCATTCTTTCCGAGGCGAAGGACAGTTCTGGGAAGCTGTGGTACAAAGTCGACTGCACCTCCCTGAAGATCAAGCAGACCACTGGCTTCGTTGCTTCGTGGGTCGTCAAGGTTCAGTCCGTCTCTGCACCGCCTTCATCCCCAGCAACCTGGACGCGTTCTTCCCTCCTCGGGTTGTGGAAGCCGAAGCTGCCTTTGGCCTCGAGGCTGGTGGAAGCGGCCGTCGTGCGTGATGGACCATCGGTTTTGTACGGACGTGTGGGGAGCTATGCAGCAGGAACAGCGGTCTCGGTTTCTGGCTACTGTCTGAACAGCCAGAAGGAAACGTGGTGTCGCGTGACTTGCCAGGAAACGTCTGGCTGGGTGAACGCATCTGTGCTCAGTTCTCATGAGCAGATTCCAGCTGCGCTTATGGTTGCGACAGTCGGCAAGAACGTGCTAGCCGTTGATACAACCGTTGGAGCTGTCGCGGCTCCGTTGTCCGAGAGTAGTACTGGACACGAAGTCGACAAGGGGCGGTCAATTGTCGGAGTTGCAACGGACGGAAAGACCATCTTTGTCCAGCTGGCTTCCACCGACTCACTCACGGACTGGATGCCTGTGTCGGGAACGACAACGATCGGTGGAGTGAGTCCGGGCGGTGCCGTGTGCAGTCTCACGGGAATTGAGTCTACTTCGTCGAACGGGTGGACCTCGGTGACAATGTACATCGAGGGGGACAAGACTGGTCTCTCGGTCGTGAAAGCACACGACCCGGAACGTCTTGAAGTGAGCCTGCCAAGGCTCGTGCAGTCTGCTCAGACGGCAATCTCAGGGATTCCCACGGGCCAGGTTTCCACCATACGGGTCTGGGCGACGTCGGCTGGGTTTGTCTCCAAGATTCTCATCTACCTCAAGGGAGGGTCTTTCACACAAACACACTCGAGCACGAGCTCGACAGTGAACGTAGTGATCAGTACGGCGGGCGAGAAGGTGTCGCCGAAAGCCGTCTTTCTTGACAACCAGCTCCTCGCCGGGAGTGAGGAGACGTTCTTTGCCGACGGTGCCACGGGTGTTCCTCTTGCGGACCTGGCGGCAAGGTTCGGACTAGCGTTGTCCTGGGATGCAACCAACCAGCAGACCAGCCTGACGATTCAGGACCGCCAGTATGTTCTGAAAGAGGGACTACGCACGCTGAAGATCGCGCAGGGCGCCAGTCACTGGGGAGAAGAAATGGCCGCACCACCACACTTGCTGAATGGGCTGCTCTATGTGCCGGTAGCCACTGCTGCCCACATGTTCGGGCTGGAAGCGACCTTGGATGCCGGCGCTATCTACATGGATCCTGTGATTACGTCGATGACCGTTTCGGGTACAGGTACCACTGCGAGCGTGACTCTTGCGTCTACATTGCCGTTGCGGATTTCGAAGACAGGAGATGCGACGTCGTGCACCTTTGAGGTGAAGGGGTCCTCTGCCGTCAAACTGCAAGGGGCGCAGCCGCTGACCCAGTGGGCATTGGTGTCGGCAAGGCCTCGGTTAGGAGAACGACCGCCTGCGGTCATCGTGCACGTTCGTGCCCCTGCCTCACAGGTGAAGGTCAGTACGTCTTCACCGCAGAACCTCGTGTTGGCGCTTGGTCCTGCTGCATCTGGGGCACTAGTGGGCAGGACGATCGTTGTGGACGCGGGCCATGGCGGTCCGGGTGCTGTTGGTACCTTCGATCACGGCGGCATCGGGCCGACTGGGCTCGCTGAATCTGCCGCGGATCTTGCCGTAGCACTCAAGGTGAGTGAGCTTCTTGAGGCTGCCGGTGCCAGAGTAGTCCTGACGCGGACCTCGGAAGACGGTGTGACTGGGCCTGACGCCAGGGACCGTACCCTGATTGCGAACGCGTGCGCGGGAGACCTGTTTGTCTCAATTCACCAGAGCGTCGCCGATACCGCCGTCGATGCGGTGGGTACCAGCACATACTACTGGAACCAGGGTTCCCTGCATGTTGCTCAGATCTTTCAAGAAACGCTCGTCGCGGCTCTTGGCAGGCCTGACCTTGGCATACGAAGGACATCGCTGGAACAGGTTGGTGCAACGTTGGCGATGCCAGGAGTGCTCGTAGAATGTGTCGACTTAGACACTGTCTCGGGCGAACGCTTACTCAAGAGCGATGTGGGTCAGCAGAAAGCCGCGCAGGCTATCGTGGACGCTGTCATTGAATCTCTTTTGATGGAAGGATAAGCATGGACTCATATGTTGGCGTGTTCGATTCCGGGGTTGGCGGACTGGCGGTCGTACGAGAGTTGAAGAACAGGCTTCCAAGAGAAGCAATCATGTACGTTGCCGACTCGCGGTTCTTTCCGTACGGCACGAAGCCCCGCGAGCAGGTGATAGAAAGAGCGACTGCGATCATTGAATACCTGGAGCAGCATGGGGCGCGTATTGTGGTAGTTGCGTGCAATACTGCCTCCAGCGCTATCTTCCCTGACATTCAGCAGCGCGTGAGTGTACCCGTGCTTGGCATGATATCCGCTGGTGTCAAGAGCGCACAACTGGCAACGCGTAACAACAGGGTAGCCGTACTGTCCACGCCGGGAACTGCCCGCCGGCATGGGTATCTCCGCGCCATGAGCCTGCTCGACCCTACTGTAGACATGATAGAGTTGCAGTCCCAGGAGCTGGTCAATCTTGTAGAGGCCGGAACGATCGATGGCCGTGACGTCACGGACTATGCTTCGGATGTTCTGAAGCCAGTTCACGAGTTCGGTGCGGACACGCTTGTCCTCGGATGCACCCACTTTCCCTTTCTTACACGACTTATGGAGAGCATTCTTGGCTCTTCTGTCAAGATTGTCGACCCCAGCAAGGAGCTTGCCTACGAAGTGGGGTTGGTCCTCGAGGGGTGTCGGCTGAGAGCTCTGACTGGTCACCCGGATAGATTCCTGACAACCGGCGATACGGGCGATTTTCTTGACAAAGCCCGTCTGTTCCTGGGCGACTACGTGAATTCGGTCGAGGTCGCCGACATTTGAAACTAAGGGTTGTCACCGGCAACAGACACAAGGTGCAGGAGTTTCGGAGTATTCTGGCAATTCTAGGGCATGATCTGGTGGTCGAGCCGCTCAAGGTGAGCAACGTCGTTGAGTGCGGGGCAACCTACTACCAGAACGCCTATCGAAAGGCCTTTGCCGGCGTTCGGCGCGACCAGTATCGAGGAGAGTGTGCGGACATCATTCTGGCAGATGACTCGGGATTGGAAGTGGAGGAGTTCGGGCGTGTGCCCGGGGTTCATTCGGCCCGCTTCTCATATGCAGGGCTTTCAGAGCGGGCCGCCATGTCCAGGTTTCTTCTGGACCAGGGGACGTCGTTGGCGCATGGCCAGTTCATATGCTGGATAGTCGCGTTTCTTCCTGGGATGCCGCAGTGCGTGTCCGCGTATGGAAGTGTGCATGGAACTGTACGGCCTGACCCTCATGGAACGTCAGGGTTCGGGTACGACCCGCTGTTTGTCCCCGATGGATATACGAGCACGTTTGCCGAAATGGGGCCCCAGATGAAAGACAGAATCAGCCATCGGTCCCGGGCGATCGCGAGTCTTCTGTCTATGCTTGAGTCGAAAGACAGCCTCCGTCCTTGATTTCTGGCTGATTGCGTGTATTCTCTTAATGCTCGGGGTGTAGCGTAGCTTGGTAACGCGCATGGTTTGGGACCATGAGA
>DHFO01000057.1:9875-10228 GCA_002402295.1 Caldiserica bacterium UBA4822 | reverse complement strand
TCCGCCAGGCAGACGTCATCGTCGTAAACAAGATCGACTCGGCGACTCCAGCCCAGCTGGCAACCGTCCGGGACAACCTCTATATGGTCAACCCCAGCGCTATCATGGTGGAAGCGGCCTCTCCCGTGTTCGTGAAGGATCCTGACATGATCCGCGGCAAGCGCGTCCTGGTCATCGAAGACGGCCCCACCCTTACCCACGGCGAAATGACNNATGACGTATGGAGCCGGCTATGTTGCGGCGACCAAGTACGGCGCGGCAGAAATCGTCGACCCGCATCCCTACGCCGTAGGCTCGATCAAGCAGACCTTTGAGAAGTACACGCAGAAGATGAGCATTCTACCGGCTATGGG
>DHFO01000057.1:0-9737 GCA_002402295.1 Caldiserica bacterium UBA4822 | reverse complement strand
AACCATGGCTACAAGACTCAAAGGGCGTGACCTGCTGTGCCTCAAGGACTTCTCGAAGGAAGAGGTCCTTGAGATCATCTCGTTTGGTGACAAGCTGAAAATGGACGCCATGGCAGGCAAGCAAGAGCACTACCTGGAAGGCAAGTCCATTGCCATGATCTTCCAGAAAGCTTCTACACGCACCCGCGTCTCCTTCGAAGTCGCGGCGTTCGAACTTGGGGCTCATGCTCTCTATCTCAACTCCAACGACATGCAACTGCGGAGGGGTGAGAGCATCTCGGACACCGCACAGGTCCTGTCGCGCTACACTCAGGGCATCGTCGCACGGGTCTTTGCACACCAGGACCTTATCGACCTTGCGGCCAACAGTGATGCCCCGGTCATTAATGCACTGTCCGACTTGAGTCACCCGTGCCAGATTCTGGGCGACCTCATGACGATCCGCGAGAAGAAGGGCACTCTCAAGGGTCTGCGCCTGGCCTACGTTGGCGATGGCAACAACGTTGCCAACTCCCTGCTGCTGGGCTGTGCAACTGTCGGATTGAACATCGCCGTCGCGTCACCCAAGGGCTTCGAGCCCAAGGACAACATCGTGCGGCAGGCCACCGACATCGCCAAGCAGAGCGGAAGCACGGTTCTGATTACCAACGATCCGCTTGTCTCTGTTCAGGACGTAGACGCCGTGTACACGGACGTCTGGGCCTCGATGGGCCAGGAGGCAGAACATGACGACCGTGTGGCCATCATGCGTCCGTTCTCCCTTACCCCAGAGCTCCTCAAGCATGCCAAGAAGGATGCCATTGTCCTGCACTGTCTGCCAGCGCACCGTGGTGAGGAAATCACCGATGAGGTGATGGACGGTCCGCAAAGCGCCGTTTTTGACCAGGCCGAGAACAGACTTCACATTCAGAAAGCGGTTCTCTCCTTGCTGCTGGGATAACACAGCAAATCATGCATACCGCATCAGGGCCGGAGCATTGCTCCGGCCCTGATGCATATACTTCCCCGTATCTGTCGTGCGCTCTGAGGCGGCCCTGTACGCACGCAGCGAAACCGTCAGATCGTAGGCTGCGGAGCTCCTTTCCCTTTCCGGCTCCGAGCAAACATCCCGGCTCTCTGCGCAGCCACCGCGCCGTCCGCCACTGCGGTAACAATCTGCTTCAGGGATTTCCTCCGTACGTCACCCGCAACGTAGAGTCCGGGCACACCTGTTTCGGTCGACTCAGGCGCCACGATGTAGCCGTGCGCATCTACATCCACCAGGCCCTTGAGAAGCTCTCCGGTTGGCACGAACTCCATGGCTACGAAGATGCCCGCGACATCAAGAGAGGCCTCCCCGCCCGTTGCCAGCCTCACGCGCAACCGTTCTACCGCCTCTCCACCCTCCACCGCGGAAGGTGCAGCACTGGGCAACAACTCCACGTTCGGCAAGGAAACCAGCTGCTGGACCAGCACAGGTTCAGCCTGCAGTGCCTCGGTTGGAAACACCATGGTGACTTTGCTTGAGCCCCTGGCCAGAACGAGCCCCTCCTCGACGGCAGAACCCCCTCCCCCTATAACCGCAACGGGCCTGTCCCGGAAAAACGCCGCGTCACAGGTGGCACAGTAGCTAATCCCTTTGCCCCGGAACTTCGCTTCTTCCTTCACAGGGAGGACTTTTGGCACGGCTCCGGTCGCCACGATGACGGCTGCAGCATGGAAGGTGTTCCCGCCGGCAGTCGAAACGTCGAATCCGTTCTCTGTTCTGGCAAGCGAAAGAGCCTCGTCGGTGACAAACTCGGCGCCGAACCGCTGCGCCTGCTGATGCATGCGCTCCATGAGCTCTGGTCCGCCTATGCCGTCAGGGAACCCGGGATAGTTGTCAATCCAGTCCGTGGAGAGCACCAGGCCGCCCACGCTCATCCGCTCGAGCACGACCGGTTTGACAAGCGCGCGGCCGGCGTACAGGGCAGCAGCCAGCCCTGCAGGGCCGGACCCTATAATGAGAATCTCTACACTACGTTCTGACATTCCATACCTCCGGATACCGTATGGGGTATCTAGTCAAGCATACCTGAAAGTGCGTACGCCGCAAGCTGGCCCGCTAGGAGCGAGGAACCTCAGGTTCCCGCGCCTCAGCAGAGGCCCCGGCGTGGCGTTTGCGCGTCTGCTGCCACAACCCCTCAAGGTCGTAGCGTCTGCGCACGTCTTCGCCCACAAACACGTGGAACAGAACGTCTCCGAAGTCACACACCACCCAGTCCGACTCTGGTGACGATTCGGTGAAAGCAACGACGCCCGGGTCAAGCCTCACCTTTCCATGGACGTTGCGCAGAAGCGCTTCGGCAAGGACAGTGTTGTCCACAGTGGCTAGAACCAAGAAATCAAAAAACGGGGTCCGGCCTGAGACGTCCAGCACTGTGACCCCCTCGACCCCCATCTTCTCACACTCCCGCACGATTGCGTTTGTCAGCCGCTTTCCGTTCATGTACACCTCACCCCGACAAATGGTCCTGCAGCTGTATTGTACGGGCGGGCCCGCGGAAGGCAATGTCATCACACCGGCCCGTTGCAGAAATGCCTATTGGACGTATCATGTCTATTGTTTGAGCGTCGTTGTTGTAGACGGGATTCCGAGTAGCGGAAAGGCTGGTGATCGTGGTGCAAGAGACACTGGACAAGCTGAAGACATCCCCCGGAGTTCTCGCGGTTATTCTAACCGACCTGGAAGGGGCGATCCGATATACGGCATCAGATATCGATATTGCGCCGCCTGTCATACGGGGCATGATCCTCTCGTTCGCAGGATACATGCAGCAGATTGTTACACAGCTCCAGATGGGCAAGCTCACCGAGTTGACCGTCGAGACTACGACAGGGCGCATCATGATGGTGCGGAGCGATGGGAATGTCCTTTCCGTGCTCAGCACGAAGCAAAGCAACCTCGGCATCGTGCGCGCTGCCGTGAACCGAACGCTCAAAGAACTCGCGGAGGCTTCCTGACCAGCACGCCCGCGTCGTTCGACCTGGAGGAGTTATCGTGGAGAAGTACTTCTTGACAACAGCCATCTACTATATCAACGACAAGCCACACCTGGGCTCTGTTTCTGAAGTCATCGCAGCGGACGTTGTGGCACGCTACCAGCGCAAGCTCGGGAAGAGCGTGCTGTTCTCGACGGGCACCGACGAGCACTCTCAGAAGGTTGAGCGGTCAGCCCTCGCGCTCAGACAGCCAGTAGAGCAGTACACGACCGAGGCAGCGGAGGCGTGGAAACACCTGTTTGACAGGCTCGCCATAAGCTATTCACGCTTTGTACGGACTACGGATGCCGACCACATCAAGGTCGTCCAGGACATGTTCCAGAAGCTCTACGATCAGGGCGACATCTACAAAGGGTCGTATGAGGGCTGGTACTGTGTGAAGGACGAGGAGTTCCTGCTGGAGTCGGACCTCGTCGATGGGAAATGTCCCCACTGCGGACTTGAAGTTCAGCACGTGTCAGAGGTCAATTACTTCTTCCGGCTGTCCAAGTATCAGGACGCGCTACTTGCCTGGTATGAGCGGCATCCCGGCTTTGTTCAGCCTTCGATGCGGTACAACGAACTGGTCAATGTGATCAGGGGTGGTCTGAGGGACATCTCCGTGTCACGTTCGACGGTCAAGTGGGGCATACCGGTCCCCTTTGACCCCGAGCAGACGGTGTATGTGTGGTTTGACGCGCTCATCAACTACGCGACGGTGGCAGGCTACGGCTCAAGTGCCTTCGCCGACACATGGCCGCCGGACCTGCACCTTATTGGCAAAGACATCACGCGATTCCACGGTATCATCTGGCCGGCGATGCTCATGGGGCTGGGCCTGCCCCTGCCCAGGCGCATCTTCGCACATGGCTTCTGGGACTTCGAGGGCGAGAAGATGTCGAAGTCGCTGGGCAATGTTGTTGACCCGTCCTCGCTCATCGACACGCTGAGGAGGCTCATTGATATCGACGAACCAGTCGCAGTGGACGCGCTCAGATACTATCTGAGCCGCGAGGGCACATATGGCCTGGACGTCGACTTCTCAAGCCAGCGGCTTCTGCTGCGATTCAACACGGACCTTGCAAACGACCTTGGCAACCTGCTGAACCGTACGCTCAACATGTTCGGCAGGTACCGCGACATCATCCGGAACAGCCCCATCATACCCAAGCCTGCCCTTGGTGCTCTGTTTGCCAGCATGGTGACTGACATTGAGCGTGACTACGACGGCCTGCAGTTCTCTGCCGGCCTGGAGAAGACGTGGACGCTGGTGAATACGCTCAACAAGATGATAGAGGATGATAAGCCGTGGGCCCTCGCGGCATCCGGCGAGGCAGATGCGCTGGCAGCGCACCTTGGAACACTGCTGACCGGGCTGTGGTACATCGGCAATCTGGTAGAGCCATGCATGCCGACCGTTTCCAGCCGCCTGCTGCGCGCTATCGGACGTCCTCAGGTGACATGGGACACCCTCGTGTGGCAGGGACCCGGCCAGGAGTTGCCAGAGGCCACTTCGACTGTACTGTTTCCACGCATACGCCCTGAGCAGCTGGATGAGTTTCTGACAGCACAGAAACGGCAGAAGACAGCCGCAGGCCCACAGCCGCAAGCACCACCGCCCGCGCCTTCCGCCGAGCCCGAACGCCTTATCTCCATCGACGATTTCCTGAAGGTTCATCTGAGGGTCGCAACGATTCTCGAAGCAGAACGGGTTCCAGATACGGACAAGCTGATTAAGTTGCATGTCCGGGTTGGAACGGAACACAGAACCATTGTGGCGGGCATCGGCAAGCACTATGAACCGGACATGCTGGTTGGCAAACAGATTGTCGTCGTTGCGAACCTGGAACCGCGGAAACTCAAAGGTATTGTGTCGCAGGGCATGCTGCTGGCTGCCTCGATCGGCGATGAAATGGCGCTGCTCACACCGATGACAGAGTTGGCGGACGGAGCTGATATTCATTGACTGAACACCACTACATCGACACACACGCACATGTCCAGATGGCAGAGTTCGATGCTGACCGCTCGAGCGTGCTCGCCAGGGCGAACGAAGCTGGCATTGAGTGGCTGGTGTGTCCGGGGGTGGACATAGGCACTTCCCGCGCGGCAGTAAGCCTAGCAGAGCAGCAACCTGCCGTACGAGCTGCGGTGGGAGTGCATCCGGAAGACTGCACGAGCGCTTCTGCCAATTATCTTGAGCAGCTGGCGGTCCTTGCATCGCCTCCGGGCACACCTGTTGTGGCAATTGGAGAGATTGGTCTGGACTACAAAGAGGGCACGCCGGATGCGCACATGCAGCAGCGCTTTTTCGAGGAACAGCTCCAACTGGCTTCAGACTTGAGACTGCCTGTGATTGTGCACTCGCGGGATGCGGTGCAGGCCTGCCTCGATACCATTCGTAACTTCCCCGGGCTGCAGGGTGTCATGCACTGCTTTGGAGGCACACGGGAGGAGCTTGAGCAGGCTGTCAGACTGAATCTCTGCGTGTCCTTCACAGGTAACATAACGTACCGCGGAGCGAGCACGGTTCGCGATGTTCTGGCATCCTGCCCACCAGACGCTCTGTTACTGGAAACCGACGCACCCTACATGCCGCCGGTTACGCACCGAGGGCAACGCAATGAGCCGGCCTTTGTCGCGTATACGTACGCAGCCGCCGCAGGACTGCTCGGGATGGACGTCGACGAACTCGCCGTCACAACCCGTAGGACTGCGCAACGGCTGTTCAACATACTCGAAAGGAGGGAGCATGGCCGAGAAGAAAACCTACAAGATTGCGCACAACCGTAAGTGGTGCAAGAATTGCGGCATCTGTGTCGCAGTCTGTTCCAAACACGTTTACGAAATGGACAGCAACGACCGGCAAGCCATTGTGAACCCGCAGGATTGCATCGGCTGTCAGATGTGCACCGAGCATTGTCCCGATTTTGCTCTTATCGTGGTGGAGGTGCGGGATGAGTGAAGCAACGGTCTTGATGCAGGGAAACGAAGCCGTCGCCGAGGGAGCGATTGCGGCGGGAGTACGTTTCTACGCCGGATATCCCATCACGCCCTCCTCGGAAATCGCGGAAATCATGGCACGACGGATGCCACAGGTCGGCGGAACTTTCATTCAGATGGAGGATGAGATCGCCAGCGTCACTGCCATCATAGGCGCGTCCATGGCAGGCAAGAAGGTGCTCACGGCAACATCCGGACCGGGTTTCTCCCTGATGCAGGAGGGCCTTGGCTACGCATGCATGGTCGAGGCCCCTATCGTCATTCTGGACTCGATGCGGTACGGCCCCTCCACGGGCATGCCCACCAAGGTATCCCAGATGGACCTCATGCAGACAAGGTGGGGAACACATGGGGACCACTGGATCATCGTCCTGTCGCCGTCAAGCGTTCAGGAGTCCTACCATCTGGCCATCCGAGCCGTCAACCTCGCCGAGAAATATCGCAACCCTGTCATTCTCCTGTCTGATGAGACAGTTTCTCACCTGAGAGAACCGATCGACACCGCCCTGCCGGAACCCATCATTGACAGACGTCTGCCAGCGCAGAAGACTGGGTACCAGCCATTTAAGACCGACGCGACCCTCGTCCCCACCATTGCCAACCTTGGCACGGGCTTCCGGACAACGTATACGGGTCTCGTACACGGCGAGTCAGGTTTTCAGACTGCGAACGGCCATGTCGCAGAGACCCTCGTACAGCGCATGCGGGACAAACTGTTCAACAACTTGGACGACATTATCCGTCTCGAGACCGACCACTCCGACGACGCCGACATCCTGTTCATGAGCTTCGGCATTACGGCCCGAGGTGTCACTGAGGCGGTAGAGACGCTTCGGTCAAGAGGCAGGAAAGCCGGGTCACTACGGTTCATTACGCTCTTTCCATTTGACGATGACCGGGTCCGTCAGGCCGCCGGGCCTGCAAAAACAATCGTGGTCCCCGAACTCAACTCCGGTCAGCTGGTTTTGCTGCTCAAGAGAGTATTCGGGGATACACGCCGCATTGTCCCCCTGAACAAGGTGAACGGCGATCTCATCAGCCCGGCTGAAATGCTCACGTTTGTGAGGGAGGAGAATCTATGAGGTCGGATTTCCTGCGTCTGGAACGCCTTCCTGACATATGGTGCCCTGGCTGTGGCAATGGCGTGGCTCTGCGAGCACTGCTCGAAGCAATCGAGCAGCTCGGCCTTGACCCGGACAAAGTCGTGCTCGTGTCCGGCATCGGCTGCTCGTCGCGCGCCCCCGCCTACACGGCATTCGACAACGTGCATACCCTGCACGGAAGGGCTATCCCCGTGGCCACTGGCATTAAGCTTGCCAACCCGAAACTCACCGTCATCGTGATCACAGGCGATGGGGACAGTTCTGCCATCGGAGGGAATCACCTCATCCACGCGGCACGCCGTGACGTCGACATCACGGTCGTTGTGTTTAACAACTACAACTATGGCATGACTGGCGGACAGGCCTCGCCACTCACGCCGAGCTCGTCCATAACGACCACCACGCCGTCCGGCAACCTCGACCGGCCCTTCGACCTGGTCAACCTGGCCGCGGGGGCGGGAGCAACGTACGTGGCACGCTCCGGCATCTACTTCACGAAGCACTTGGTCGATCATCTCAAGAAGGCTATCACACATGAGGGGTTTTCGTTGGTCGACACCATCGTTCAGTGCCCTACCTACTACGGACGCTTCAATAAGAGAGGCGATGCTGCCCAGATGCTGGTATCACAGAAGGACTGGTTGGTGCTCAAGAGTGTCGCGGAGAAGAAAACACCGGAACAGCTGGCTGGCAAGGTCATCATCGGCGAGTTCGTCAACATCGGTCGTCACGGGCCCGCTGCAGCCTCCACCATGAAGGAGCAGGCCTGATATGGAAAATGCGAACCGTTTCGAGCTTCGCCTGACAGGAAGCGGCGGTCAGGGTCTCATTCTCGGCTCCATCATACTTGCCGAGGCAGCCATGATGGAAGGAAAGACCGTCACACAAAGCCAGGTCTACGGAGCAGAGGCGCGCGGTGGTACGACCAAGGCAGAGCTCATCGTGTCGGACCGCCATATTGCCTACCCGAAGGTAACTGACCCTGACCTGCTCGCGGCTATGACCAGTGATGGCCTCCAGCAGTATGGCGGGGGAATCAGCCGCAAGACCGAGGTCATCATCGACTCTTCGGTGATGTGTGCTCCGGATTTTCTGAACGAGGAAAACTGCCATGGGTTACTTGCGCTTCCCATCCGCAGCACCGCGGTTTCCCGTCTGCAGTCGGAGCTTGGCTTGAATATTGTTCTGTTGGGTGTCATTGTGGGGCTCACTGGCCTTGTAGGAGTCGACACACTGCGCAAAGCAGTCGGCATGCACATCCGGAAACAGTACCTCGATATGAACATGAAGGCGCTGGATCTGGGCATGGAGCTGGTTGCGGCACAGGCCGAGACTGGAATCCGCATCTAAGAACCTGTGGCGGCACACGTCTACCGTCCCATCGAGTGCACCTGCCTAGTTCGCGCCAGGTGCAGCAGGCATCTTGCGTTCCGTGCACGCTCACTCGGGGCCTGGAGGACTATGACCTCACGTGCCGGGGAAGTCACATGAGATTCGAGCGCTTTTCGAGCCCTCTTGGGCAACCATACATAGCAGACATCGAGGAGATTCCATTCTATCACTATCTCCCGGGGGAGAGGGTACTTGTACTCGAAGTACCTGGTTGTCCCTTGCACTGCGCATACTGCGACCGTGTGCCCCTTGCACGTTCGCAGGACTGGTCTCCATATGAGCCCTTGAGAGTTGCCGACTCTGTTGCAAGCCTGGCGAGCGAACCCGGTTTCGCGGGCATCGTCTGGGATGGCGGCGAACCGTCCCTGCACTGGGACAATGTCGTGCAATGTGCGCACTCTGTCCACGCGCTGGGGAGGAAGGTTGGAGTCGCCACGAACGGTGGCCTCACAGCAGACCTCCTCGCCGATACCCCTGGGACCGTCGACATGCTGCTGGTTCGCTTCAAGGGGTTCACCGAAGAAACGTACCACGCCCTTGGAGCTGCACCGAGAATCCTCGCAAGCAGTCAGGCCCTGGTTGAACAGGCGCTGAACATGGGAGTCCATGTCGAACTCATGCTGGATATCGCCCGCCAGACTCAGCAGCAAGAGCAGGAATACACGGACATGTTGAACTGGATTCTTCAGGACCTCCGCAGAAGCATTCCTCTGCACCTGAGAGCCATCGCTCCCGAGCATGGCTTCACAATCCGCGAGGGCCCCGTCATGCCTTTTCTGGAAAACCTTGTAGAATCAGCACGGCGACAGCACGTTGGGTTTGTGTACCTGAGCAACTGCCATGGTCACTTCTTCAATAACACCATGTGTCCCAATTGCTACTCGGTTGTCATAGACCGAACAACCAGCCCTCTCGACCTGTCGTTGGTTACGGACGGAAAATGCGGCCAGTGCGGCACGGACCTTGCACTGACACTGGAAAAGGAGAACTTGTGAAGAAAGTGATTGCGGCAGTTCTGGCGGTCGTTGTTCTGGGCATCGGTGTCATCATACTGATACGCAGCAGAAGCACGCCCCAGCCTGTCACCACAACGTACTTCCTCATGGACACGGTCCTGACCATCAAGACCACGGGGGGCGACTCCGCCGCAATCAACGACCACCTCCATGACCTTGCGCTGCAGGTGGACGCGATGACCAGTTACTATCAGGCCGGCTCCGAGACCACCCGCCTCAATGC
>DHFO01000021.1 GCA_002402295.1 Caldiserica bacterium UBA4822 | reverse complement strand
GGCACTCACTGCACCCTGCTACGATAGTCAGAAACGGCCATCTGCAAAGCCTGGAGAGCATATCCTGCGCATCGCCACTTGGACTCGGGCAGTCCATCAAGCAGACGCGAAACATACGCCATATCAAGGGTAAACGCATCTTCAACTGTCTTTCCCAGGACTTCTCGGCTGAGAACGGACAGTGTGGCAATCAACGCAGTACACCCTGCGATCCGATACTTCATATCGGTGATGCGACCACCTTCCACTGCAATGTACACGGTCAACTCGACGGCATCTGCATTATCTGCAATGTGCCCCACTCCCGAGGCGTTCTCAATCGAGCCAATGTTGCTCGGACTCATGAATTCCCGGATGGTAGTACGGCTGTACTTGTCCATAGAAGGTCAGGCCATTGACCGCAGAAACCGCACGAGTCCTGGAATAACATCTGTCGCATAGTCGATGTCTTCGTTCGTTGTCACCAGGCCCAGGGACAGACGGATGGATGCCTTTGCCTCCTTGACGTCACAGCCGATCGACGTCAGGACGTGCGAAGGAACCGTCTCCTGTGCCGTGCACGCAGACCCACCGGCTGCGATAATGCCCGCCTCGTTCATGGCAAGAAGCAGAGCTTCATTGTCGATTCCATCGATACGAACATTGAGGTTCTGGGGAAGCCGCTGCCGTACATCACCGTTTATGGTCAGCCGGTCAATGCGTGATGCAAGCTTCTCAAACAATACACTGCGCAACGCTGTCAGCCGCTTCATCTCAGGGGTCAGCCTCTCTCTCCCGAGCTGCGCAGCCTTCCCCATTCCAACGATGCCCGGCACATTATGTGTAGAGCCGCGGAGACCCCACTCCTGCCCGCCCCCGTCCACGAACGGATACAGCGAGTCATGATCGCGCACAAAGGCCGCTCCCACGCCCTTGGGACCATTGAACTTGTGTGCGGAGATACTCAAGAAATCCACACCCAACGCCTCGACGTCAACAGGGATATGGGCTGTCGTCTGGACAGCATCTGCGTGCATCAGCGCACCATGCTCGTGCGCAATGCGCGCAATCTGCGCAATGGGCTGAATGGTCCCTATCTCATTGTTTGCGTGCATAATAGAAACCAGAACGGTCGTCGGGCGCATTGCCCGCCGGACATCGTCCGGATCAACAATGCCGCTTCGTCCAACCTTGACGAAGGTGACCTCGTATCCCTGGCGCTCAAGAGCAAGTGCGCTGTGCAGAATGGCGTGATGCTCAAACTCCGCTGTCACGAGATGACCAGGCTTGTGGAGCCGCTCGCGTGATGCCCGTTCGAGGACGCCCTTCAGAATCCAGTTGTCCGACTCCGTGCCCCCTCCCGTGAAAATCACCTGTTCAGGACTGGCGTTGATGAGTGAGGCAACACGATTGCGGGCTTCTTCGACGGCTGTGTGCGCCGTATCACCCAGCGAGGAGTGAGCGTAGGTCATCGGATTGGCAAACTGTTCAGAGAAGTACGGGCGCATTTCTTCGATCACCGCTGGATCTACAGGTGTGGTTGCTGCATTGTCGAGGTACACAATTCTCTTCATTAGTTCCTCCGATCGTCCTGAACGCACAACTCTTCGCACCTGCTCGGGGCCATTTCCTGGTGCAACCAGGGCTTATGGCTGGAGAATGTCCTCTGTGCGACCTTCGATGGATAGTATAATCGAAGTGACCCCTGGAATCCACAGAAGCGTCGTCTGTATCTGGCGCCGTATGCCTGTGACCCGCATGGACCCACCGACCCCTTCCTGAAGTGCCTCATTGAAGTCGGCATGCACGGTCCCGTCTGAGTCAAGGGTGACCGACTTCACGACCACGCCTGTAGGGATAAGGGTCGTAAGCCCTTGATGGCACTCTGCCTGAGTGGGACCCTTGAGCAACTCCTCCAGAACCAGCTGTGCCAGGGGGCCATCCGCAGATACCGTGCGGGAAACCTCGACGAGTTCAATGTCTTGTGCAGGCGTTCTGACAAAACACACCTTGACCCGTCGTTCCGATGGAGCCTCCCCGCCACAACCGGCCAGGACCAGGGCCACCACTGTGAGCCAACAGGCTGCTGCCACTGGCCTGAGCCAGGTGTCAGGGGCTGGACTTCGCTTCGTATAACTTCGCTGCATGGCTTCTCCCTGTGGCGGCATGCGCCGCACGTCTCCAACGTGCCGAGCTATGAGTTGACAACAGCCACGTGTGTGAACACACTATCTCCGCCAGCACCAATGGTTGCCACCACGGTGCGTGCCCAAATGACGGAGGTTCTTCATGAGCTCCACCAAGAAAACTCACAATAAGGCGTCCAAGAAGAAGCTGGTTGAAGCCGAACGCACGACGCGCAACAAGCTCCGGCTAGCCGTCGTTCTCACATCTATCGGATGTCTTCTGCTGATTGTTGGGCTCGTCCTGGGACGCGGTTCTGCCAGCGGAACCACCCTTTTTAACGCCAGGTTCTTCCTGCTCGTCCTGGGAGTCTCCTTCCTGCTCGTTGGCATTGTAGGCCTTCTGGCGCACGTGCTTGTGCAGGGAGCCAACAAGCAGGTCAACAGGCCCCGCTAGATCGTTGGAGTCTGCTCGAGCCGTTCAGTTATCTCCTTGTACAAGCGCCGATATGCGGCTGCTGGCTTGCCCCCGCTATCGAGTCGAGTCACAGGGATGCCCTGACTGACTGATTCTCGGACACGAACAGACTCCGGAATCGTTGTCTTGAACAACAAACGCCCGTAGACGTCATCGAGTTCAGCCCACGTTTCCTGTGCGAACGATTGTCGTTCCTGAATGTTGTTGAGAACAATGCCAAGCACGCTGACACGAGCACTGTATGTGGTCCGCAGCTTGTCAATCGATGCAATAAGGTCTGCCAGTCCTTTCAGGGCAAACCAGGAAACGTCGGCCGGGATAAGTGCATAGTCAGCAGCCAGGAGCGCGCTCCTGGTAAACAGGCCCATGGCCGGAGGAGTGTCGAGAATGACACAATCGTGTTCGCTGTCCCGCCCAAGCCACGTTCCGACAGCGTACAAACCATCCGTGGCACTGTGGTCTTCATACCTGCTCAGCACACTGTCAGCGCCCACCAAGTCCAGGTGCTCAGCTACCCGGACTGGTTCAGGAAACCCGCCCTGGAAGAGTACCGCAGCATGGTTGACAGCTTGCACCCCCGAGCGTACGAAACAGCTGGTCAGGTTCCCCTGAGGATCAAGATCGACAGCCAGAACAGACCGGCCATCGCCGGCGAATAGGTTGGCAAGGTGAAAGGCCAGCGTTGTCTTCCCTACACCACCTTTCTGATTGGCGAGAGCGATTCTCATGCGGCTCAGACAGATGGCGGTTGAGGGCCCTGGGTGTGTTGTTCGTAGTACTGCGCGGGCAGCAGGGCAAGAGCAATTGCCAAGCCCAGCAGTGACAGCAAGAACCCGATGAAGAACCATCCAACGGCGTTGCGTCCCTTCTCGGCCGCGACACGTGCTGTAGTGAAACCGAATACCAGCATTAGAATGAGACCGATCAGCACAGCAGCCAGCCCGGCCATTACGCTGTAGGCGAATGGCCTCCGTGGCAAGGCGTCCAGCAGACTTCCTCCGCCGAACATATAGTCGCCCATCCTGTACCTCCCGCTAAGCGTGCTTCTGTCCCTATGCAGTATAGCCGCGTGTGCTCCAGCATACAACGCTCTCGTTGACGACCGTTCAAAACGTATCATACTGCAATGGAACCTGCACTACATCTCCTGCCGGCCCAGGGCCCAGAGTACGCCAGCGCCGGGATTCGGGCAGTGCAACTGTGTCACTCACACAGGATTGTTGTCAACACGCAGACCTTGGAGCATCGACATGAATCGAGCTATTGTCCGCTGGCTTGGCACACTCGTCGTGCCATCTGATGCCGGGATTCTGCCGCCATGATACTCGTGACCGGTGGGGAAAAGTCCGGGAAAAGTACCTATGCGCTGAGTGCCGCACTGGAACGTGGCAGCAGGCGTGCGTTCATAGCGACCGCCGAAGCATTCGACGAGGAGATGACTGCACGCATACAACGCCACAAGGCAGAGCGAGGTGCCTCGTTTGAAACCATCGAAGAACCAGTCGAAGTACCGGCTGCCCTGCGCCGCTGCGCGAAATATGATGTCGTTCTGGTAGACTGCATGACGACATGGGTTGGAAACCTGATGCATTACCAGCGCGACGTCGAGGCAATGCAGGAAGAATTGCTTCGCTCCCTGAGCGGGGGCGAGGTTATCGTGACGAATGAAGTCGGCATGGGTGTTATCCCCCTGGGTGAGTCTACACGCCTCTATGTGGAACAGCTGGGCCGTCTGAATGCTGCCCTGGCAAGGCACGCAGCACATGTCGTGTTCATGGTTTCGGGCATCCCCGTGGTAGTGAAGTAGATGCTTGGCTCTACGTCTTGGCTCGTTCCCGGAACATGGCTCACGAATGCACGCCTGGTTCAGGGCCTGGTCGATTACCAGGAACTGTTTGTCACGTCCTGGGATGCGGGTACCCGTCTCATTCTCGAGCAGGAATTGCCTGGTCTCATGAGTCTGGACCTTCAGTACAGCGTCCATCTCCCATATCCTGATCCAGCTCAAGCATGGGATGCCATGCAGTTCTTTGAGAGCAACGCTTTCCCAGTCCTGAGCTATGTCCTGCACCCCGTTCCGGGGTGGCGCGCTTTCCACTGGAATAACCGTGTTGCCCTCGAGAATCTCAAGGATGTCATTGAGCCGTATCCTCGGACGGTCTTCGACGTTGGGCATCATCTGCTCGGGCAGAGAGTGCCGGATACCTATCGAGCGTCCACGGTGGAGGTGCACGCCATGGGCGTTCATGGCGGCAATGACCACCTGCCGCTGGACGGCGAAGCAGTAAAGGTCATCCTGCCATGGGTCACGGACGCGACCCTCATCACCTTTGAAGTGTTCGACTACGACGCGCTCCTCACCAGCCTTCGCGTATGGGAGGGTCGCCATGCTGGATGAGCCTCGTCTGGCGTTGTGCTTTCTGAGCCGCATCCCGCTCGGAGGCAAGGGAGATGTGCGACACGTCCCGAGGTACTTCACCCTCGTCGGCTACCTGGCTGGGGCCGTGTACTATGCAGGACGTCGGTGGGTGCCGGGCGATATTGGAATAATCGCAACAATCATCATCGGGTTCATGCTCTTCGACTTGTTTCATTTCGACGGGCTTCTCGATACGTTCGATGGCTTTCTTAACCAGTCGGGCAGAGATAAGTGCATGGAGATTATGTCGAAGGGCGATACGGGGCCTTTCGCAGTATTCTTGTCCTTCTTTTACCTCCTCGCACTGTTCTATCTCGTTCGTGCCGCGAACCCATGGAACCTTGTCTTTATGAGTGTCTGCGGGAGATTCTCCATGAACGTGCTCCTCAGTACCACACCGCCCGCAAAACCAGAGGGCCTGGGCTCGCTCATGTCTCCTTACCAGCAACTAGCTACGTTCCTGAGCGGGGCAGCAACAGTTCCCCTGGCCTTTCTCAACTGGAAAGCCTGGGCCTTGACGCTTGGTGTCGCCACAGCCACGGGGCTGTTCATGGGCGTCGCAACACGGCACAAGATCGGCGGATACACGGGTGACGTGCTGGGAGCGACGTGTTTGCTGGCACAGACGTTTGCGCTGGCCGCGCTGGTGCGCTGTGGTTCATGACCATGACCTCATCTGCCTTGGCAAAACGCTCGCCAGTGATAGGATATAATTTGATATATCTCATTCGGGAGGCCCTATGAACATCCTCGAGTCCATTCGATCCAGGGCAGCACAACTTCACAAGACGGTAGTGCTGCCTGAAGGCGACGAGGAGCGCAACCAGCAGGCTGCGGCGATCATGACACGGCTGGGTATGGCCAGGGTTGTCCTTGTCGGAAACGCCGGCTCGATTGCATCGCGCGCCGAATCCGCCGGCGTCAGTCTTGCAGGTATAGAAATCGTGGACCCGGCAACCTCAGCGCACACCTCCGAGTACGCCAACTTGATTTTCGAGAAGCGCAAAGCCAAGGGAATGACAGAGCAACAGGCAGCGGAACTTGCACATGACCCCATTTACCATGCCACATGCATGCTTGCGAAGGGTATAGTGGAAGCGCTTGTGACCGGAGCGGTTCACTCGACAGGCGATATGCTCCGCCCCGCGCTCCAGATTGTCGGAACCGCTCCCGGCATCAAGACCGTGTCATCCATGTTCCTTATGGTCATGCCGGATGGACGTCTGTTTGGCTTTGGCGACTGCGCTGTCGTGCCCGACCCGACACCGGAACAGCTTGCCGACATCGCTGTCGCAACAGCCTCGACGTTCGCAAAGCTGACAGGCATCGAGCCATGGGTTGCTATGCTGAGTTTCAGCACCAAAGGCTCGGCGTCTCATGAAATGGTCGACAAGGTCGTACAGGCGACTCGCCTGGCACAAATGAAGAAGCCCAATCTCCCCATCGATGGAGAGTTGCAGTTTGATGCTGCCCTTCTTCCATCCGTTGCTGCTCAGAAAGCTCCGTGGAGTGTTGTTGCGGGCAAGGCAAACTGCTTCATTTTCCCGGAATTGAATGCAGGTAACATTGGATACAAGATGGTGCAGAGACTCGCCGGCGCCGAAGCGGTCGGTCCGGTTGCCCAAGGGCTGGCCAAGCCTGCGAACGACCTTTCTCGAGGGTGTACCGCCGAGGATATCGTCAATGTCTGTGCAATTGCAATCCTGAATAGCTCCGCAGGATAGCGGCCTCGCGCGTGAATAACCTGACCGCGAGTGCTGATGACATCATGGATCGCTACCTGACCGACCACGAGCACGCCATGATGTCCACCATCGCTGCAATGCTTGCCATTCCATCTGTCAGGGACCGGACGAGCGCATCCCCCTGGGCTCCGTTCGGACAGAGCATAGCGGACGCCTTGAGCCATCTCGTGCAGGTCGCGAACTGGATGGGATTTCGCAGTGAGAATGTCGAGGGCATCGTCGGACGGGTACAGTATGGCAGTGCCACAGGTACTGAGTACGCTGTCCTCTCCCACCTTGATGTCGTCCCGGCAAGCGATGGCTGGACCAGACCTCCCTTCGCGGCAACTGTCCAAGACGGACGACTGTACGGCAGAGGAGCGGTTGATGACAAAGCTCCCGCTGTTGCCACCGTCTTTGCCCTAGCCGCCGCCCGGGCTGCGTTCGAGGCTCTCAAGCTTGTGCCAGCCAACCGGATCCAGCTCCTGTTCGGGACCGACGAGGAGTGCGCCTGGGATGACATGACTCGGTACCGCGAGAAATTCACGTTGCCAAGCTCAGGATTCAGCGCTGATGGCGACTTTCCAATTGTAAACAGCGAAAAAGGAATCCTGACGGTTCGGCTCGCAAGCAGTGAAACGAACAGCACGACACTCCTGTCGGCCGGCGGTGGCATTCGCACGAACATGGTTCCGGCGCATGCAGAGGCTATCATAGCAGCAAAACCGGAGACAAGAGACGGGTTGTGCAGGATACTTGCCAGTCTAGACGGCGACGATGGGTTTCGAACGACTGTCGAACCTGAGGGAGACCGCATCATCGTCAACGTCAACGGCAGGACTGCACATGCCGCAACACCGGGACAGGGGAGCAATGCCATCGGAAGACTCCTTGTACTCCTCGATACTGCGGGACTGCTGGAAAACGTGCCCATGCTCCAGCTCATCGCGCGTACGGTGGGAACAGGCTGGACGGGAGAGGGTCTGGGTATTGACCTTCACGATGAGCTGTCCGGGGCGTTGACACTGAATCTCGGAGTCCTCGCATGGAACAGGGAGGGGGGAACACTGGATATCGACGTCCGGTATCCAGTGACCTGCTCCAGGACAACCGTCATGCAGACCATTGGACCTGCGCTCTCAGCGATGGCCTCGTGGGCCACCATCGTCGAAGACCTGCCACCACATGTCGTCGACCCTTCATCAGCGCTCATCACGACACTCGGGCGAGCCTACCGGCGCCATACGCACGCTTCGCCACGGTGCCTGAGCATCGGAGGCTGCACCTATGCGCGCCTCATCCCCGGTGGTGTCTCATTCGGGCCGGAGTTCCTTGGACATCCGGCCACCGACCATGCACCGGACGAGTACATCGAGCTGGATGACCTGCTCGTGGCGACCCGGATCTATGCCTCCGCCATGTTTGACCTTCTGCTTGGGGAAGCAGGCTTTGAGGTCCGGTAGCCTGCACAGGACCTCCTCGTAGATGTTGAAGTCACTTGTGGTATACTTTGCTAGGATCTATTTCTAAGGAGTATCATGAAGCGTGAACGCAAGAAGAAACGTGTACTTACGCCCGAAGAACGGAAGCGCAGGAACCGCCGCCTCAATATTGTGATGATGGTCATGGCAGTGGGATGGGCTGTAATTCTCGTGTACACCCGAGAGCAGGTCTTCGTCCGCTGGTTTGCCGCATCGGTCCTGTTCCTGGTCGGCCTGACAGGATTCCTAGGTATTGGAACCGAGCGTACGCGCAAGCCAAGACAGTAGCCGCCAATCCCCCAGTGCTGATGAGATGAGAGTTATCATCGTCGGTGGCAACGCAGGAGGAGCAACGGCGGCAGCCCGCCTGCGCCGCCTCCGGCCAGACGCCGAGGTTGTCCTTGTCGAGCGCGGAGAATACGTATCCTACGCCAACTGCGGCCTGCTGTACTACCTCGAAGGCGTGATGAAGGAGCGCTCAGCCCTCTTTGTGGAGACTGCAGACTCGCTTCGCTCAAAGCATGGTATTGATGCCCGCATTCGCACGGAAGCAGTGAGTATTGACCCTACCGCTCACACAGTGGCGCTGCGCGATTTGGCGACGCGACAGACCTCCATCGAACACTACGATAAGCTGCTTCTCGCAATGGGAGCTGAACCTGCATCCCCCCAGATTCCTGGCATCGACTCAGCGGGGGTCGTTCCACTATGGTCCGTTCCCCACATGGATGCTATTGCAGAGATGATTGCTCGCGGTGCGCGCTCGGCTGTCATTCTCGGAGGAGGATACGTCGGCTGTGCAGCTTCAGAAGCCCTGCGAGAACGCGGACTTGAAATTACCCTCCTCGAGGCCTCCGGACAGATTCTATCGTTTCTGGATCCTGACGTCATGGTCTACGGCCGGGAGGTGCTCGAAGCTCACAGCATAGCGGTGCGCACCAGTGCAAGGGCCACGCGGTTCGTCCGTGATGGAAGCCACCTCACCACTGTGCTGGCAGACGGACATCAGCTCCTCTCGGATTTTGCTGTCATCTGCACGGGCGTGCGTCCGGCATCAAGGATTGCCCGTGAGGCGGGACTGGCTGTCGGCCGGACCGGCGGCATCGTCGTTTCACCAAGCCTCCGCACATCTGATCCGGATATCTATGCGGTCGGTGACGTCATCGAAGTACAGCACGCTGTTACCGGCGAGCCCATGGTACTGCCTCTGGCAGGACCAGCCCACAAGCAGGCCCGCATTGCTGCGACGAACATTGCGAACAGTGGACGGGGCTGGAGCGAACAGTATCCTGGGACACTGGGCAGCACAATTCTCAAACTCTATGACATCACCTGTGCAGCAACTGGCGCTAATTCAAGGCAGCTCGAACGACGGGGCATTCCGTTCAAGTCACTGCTGATCCATCCGCTGAGCCATGCGGAGTACTATCCCGGTGCCACGCCTGTTCACCTCAAGCTCCTGTACGGGCTGGACGGGAAGGTCCTTGGTGCGCAGGCTGCTGGTCATGACGGAGTCGACAAGCGCATTGACGTGCTGGCCACTGCTATTTCATTTGGAGCTCGTGTGCAGGACCTGGATAGGCTGCAGCTGGCCTACTCCCCACCGTTCGGTTCGGCGCGAGACCCCATCAACGTCGCCGGATCAGTGGCGGACATCCGCAACCCCTGACGCTCAGTCCTCATCACTCTCACTCAAACAAACTCGCCCGGGTGGCCTCTTGACCCCCGGGCGTCTGCAGCATACCAAGCTCCAACCTGCCTGGCTTGTTCAGCCTTCTATCGCAATTGACTTGTCGCTTACCGAAACGACCCTACCAGCGATGGATGCGTGAATGTTCGCTCCAAGCTTGCCTTCCGGGGGACTGGCAATCAGTTGTCCTGCGACCACGCTGTCACCCTGTGCCACGACCGCCTGTGCTGGCACTCCGATGTGCTGCTTCAGACTGACTGTCACACGGTCCACACGAACCTCGGACTCATCCCACGCCACTGGCCAGCTGTGATATTTCCCTACGCCAAGTCGTGCCACCAGCCGTTCAGTCGGAACAAGTCGCCCCTCCCGTGAATCATCAGGCACCAGGTCCGACCGATGGTGAACATCATTCTTCCACCCAGCAGCAGCAAGCTCACGCTTCATCTTCTTGTAGAACTGCATGGGCGACAGTTCCAGGGGACAGGAATATGCCTCGCACAGGCGGCACTCACAGCACAAGACCGCCCCCGTAAGAACACTGTTCTTAACATTGATGTCATAGGCGCCCGCTCGCATGATCTCATGCGGGCTGAAGCCATGGCCAAGAAGGTGACGGGGGCACAGCACAGTGCAGTCGCGACACTGGTCACAGCTTGCCTTTCCGCGCTTGGTCCAAGCCTCGAGTGAGCGCGACATGAACCGCACGACCTCGTTTTCGGTAGGCAGTACCAGGATTCCACCCGTCGTCTTGGTAATTGTCTCGCTCGCAGGATCTGCAACAGTGTGGCCCGTCATTGGTCCGCCGACGATGACCCGAAGTTCTCCAGGATCCCGCGTGTATCCCCCAGCCAGTGCTATAACCTTGTCGAACGACATGCCTATTGGAGCGTTCACCGTTTTCGGGGATCTGACTTCCCCATTGATGGTGACGTACCTGTGGGTGACCGGCACTCCACCGTCGACAGCCAGTGCTATGTTCGCCAGCGTCCCAACGTTCTGTACAACGCAACCGACGTTGAGTGGCAACCCGGCCTCTGGAATCAGGCGGCCTGTCACCTCGTAGACGAGACAGAACTCATCCCCTGCCGGATAGACGCTCTTCTCAATGATGTAGAGTTTCACAGGCCAAGCGCGGGCATCCTCGGTGTCCTTCTGGCTGTCCAGTTCCTGCTGCAGGGCCTGTACTGCACTCGCATAGTGTGCCTTCACGGCGACCAACCCCACCTTGGCTCCGACAGCTTGCATGACCAGCCGCATGCCACGTATCACCAGGTCGGGATGCGAAGCCATGAGCTGTTGGTCACAACGCAGCATGGGCTCGCACTCTGCCCCATTCGCAATCACAGTGTCAATGTTCCTTGCGGCGAGCTTAACGTGTGTCGGAAAGCCCGCGCCCCCTGCGCCCACGACCCCGGCTGCCTGGACCCTGGCCACGATTTCTTCAGACGTCATACGATCTTTTCCCTGACCTGGTCCGCGAGCTGTGTGATCACAGTCTTGCGTACCAGCAGCCCTTCCTCGGTAGGGTGCACGATACCAGCGGCCACCGAGGCCTCCACGTCGGAGACTTCACCTTCCATCAGCAGAAAACTCTTTCCCCCGAGACCATTGGCAAGCCGCAGCTCCAGGAGGTTCACATCGGCGGCTTTGGCGGCGGCATCCGACGCCACGATGCAGGAGGCAGCAGTCACAGTTTCGATGATGCCCAGAGCCGCCCCGTTCGTGCTCTCCGAACTCAGGTCCAGTGCCGAGAAGATGGCAGGATGGGCGTTCGGCAGAAACAGCGTGTCAACAACGGACGCTCCGGCAATCTGAACACCCGCGCGAAGGGCGTTGTTGACCTGGCTTGTGTCGCCACGGAACAGCACCATGAACTTCCCCGGGCAGATCGAGCGCGCTTCGAGCAGTTCGACCGACGCCCTCTTGACAGCAGCGTCGGCTGCTTCAATACCGGCCGCTATGCTGTCCGTCTCAATGAATCCAATCGCCTTCTCAACCATGGTCCTACCTCCCACCGAGAGTACAGTAACCGCTACTCACCACAACTTTGCCGTTTCTCCCGCCACGTTGTTCATAGCAATGCCAATAGGCGTAACAAACAGGGGCTCACCTGGAATTACCGTTTCAATGCCCGTTACCTGCTCAATCACCTGGTCCATTCCCGGGAACCGGGCCGATCCGCCACACAGATAGATCCTCCTGGGATAATATCCCTCAACGTGACGGGATACGATCGTTGCCACCTTTTCCATGACAGGTTTGATGGCGGGGAAGAGTGTTGGCTGCTGGGAAGCATTTGTCTTGAGCGCCTCTGCTTCCATGAAAGGGATGTGCATCGCTCCAGCGACCACTAACGTGAACTGCGTGCCTCCGGTGGGTTCGTCAGCCGTGTAGACGACCTTGCCATCCTCAATGATCGCAAGTTTCGTCGTACCACCACCGACGTCGACCACCACACNNCCGCTGTCAATCTGGAGAATAGTGCTCGCTGCAGTCGCCTCGTCCACAAGCCGGGAGCACTCGATGCCCGCCCCCTGCAGGACATTGCCAGTCGCCCTGACTTCCGCCAGCGGAACACCGGGCGGGTAAGCCGTAGCAGCCGATTGGATGGGACGTCCCAGCGCCTCTTCGACCTGAAGCTTCAGCCTCTTGACGATGGCGATTGCACCCATGAAATCAAATACAACCCCGTCACGAACTACCTCTGCAAACTGATAGGCGCCCGCGATCGGCATCATGCTTTCATCCAGCACAACCAAAACGGTGTAGGCCGTGCCCAGGTCGACACCTACGTGGATCTCACCACGATACGACACCCGAGGGCCAGGAACGCCCTGGTACGATATCACCTGCGCAGCGGCATCGAGGACTTCCTGCAATCTCGGATTGATAGCCGTATCTTCAATGGCAAGTCTCGCCCGGGGAACTCTTGCTGTGCTTGTCGCGGGACGATCGCTCATCTGCGGTCTCTCTCTGAAGCTGAAGCTTCCTCATACCGGGACAGCGCAAACAGCACATCCGACAGGCGATTGAGATACGCTGCTACTCTGTCGTTGGGCAATTGGCCCGCAACGCTCAAACTAACGACTCGTCGTTCTGCGCGCCGGTCCACAGCGCGCGCCATATCAATTGCCGCGCCGGCACTCGTGGCTCCCGGAATGACGAACGTCGTCGGCATGATGACTCTGTGTTCCACGTCGACAATAATGTCCTCCAACCGCTTGACCATCTGGTCCGTTACCAACCACCCGTGGGACTTGAGGTCCTCGTGGCGCTCGGGTTCCGTTGCAAGTTCAGCCGCCACAATGCCAAGGTCCTTCTGGATGCTCTCGATTACTTCTCTCGTGTACTGTTGCTGGCACAGAGCCTTCGCGAGTCCGAGCGTTGACGTCAGCTCATCGACTGTGCCATATGCTTCAGGCTGGGCATCGGCCTTGGAAACGCGCCTGCCAAACAACAGCGCTGTCGTTCCCTTGTCTCCAGCACCTATATTCGGTTTCATTACGTCTGTTCTCCTTTCCTGGTATCCGACCGGTGGACGCCGATTGTGCCAATTGAGGGGTCTACCGGTCGGATGAAATCGTTCCCGTTACGAGAACGAAACGGGAGGCCTCGGGGGACATGCTGTATCCCCGGTTGCGGCTTCCTCGAATCGTACCTCCACACGCCACTGCTTGATGAAGTCCATGGCAGAGGGAGAGAACCGTGTGCCCGGTGGAAAGCAAAGAACCATGCCTGTCACCGGCGTTCGTACCCTGCTTCGAATCTCTGCTTCGGTCACAATGCGCATCATGCTGCTCCTCGCCATGCCTCCGGGTACTATGAAACCGGCCCGGTCTCGTACTCCATCACGTATGTTACAACTTCAGAGCGACGCCGCTCACCTTCTGGTCCAGCATACGCTTCGCCAGATCGACGATAGTTGCGGCTGCTTCCATCGGGTTAAGGCCCTGTGAATAGATGTTGGAGATGCAGTTCCGTTCCCCATCAGTATCGGTCATCTTAGCCTTATACGCCATATATGCGCTCAGGCTGGTTTGCGTTACAAGCCCCGGGCGCTCCCCGATCAGCATGATGGCAACCTCAGGTTCAAGAACACGGCAGACGTCGTTCAGCAGACGCACCCGACCATTGTCCACATAGAACGGCGTTCCAAATGTCAGACCAGCGTTTTCAAACCCCTGTTTCAAGGCAGGCAACAGGTCAGGAAGGTTTTCCAGAACAGCAGACGAAGACAGGCCCTCACTAATGAAGACCTGGACCTGAGCCCCCTTCGTGCACTTGGCAAGAATGGCGGCCTCAGCCTCTTTGCTCAGGATGCCACCCTTCTCCGGATGCGCCAGATACTCGTGCTTGTCTGTGCAGATCGTCGAAACGCGGAGGTCTACCCCATGCTCCTTGAGGAACTCGTCCGGTATTCTGCTCCACACCGCATCCTTGGCGGATGCCTCATCCAGACGGAACGAAAGCCATGCTTCTACCGGCGGCCTCGACCCTACGTGCCCCGTCGCAATACGGGCAGGCGTGGCCTCCATCATTGCCTCGAGTGCTTCGCGGTTGTATGGATTCTTGACACCGATCTCACGGTGCGCAAACGCTTTTAATTCACCCATGCTCGTCTCCTCAAGCTACCAAAGGAAAATGTCAGCTGGCTCGGCTGAGAAAATGGACGGATCACCCGCCCGATCTGTCAGTTTGCCGTCTTTCAGCAGACCCATGCGCTCCATCCAGCGTTCGAACTCGGGAGCCGGGTGTCGGTCGAAAATCTCACGCATCGAAACGTCGTCGTGGTTTGAAGTATCCTGATAGCTCAACATAACATCGTCGCCCATCGGGATGCCCATGTAGTAGACGGCGCCGCCGGCCGCAGCCAGCAGGTTGGCCATCTCCTGGCCATTATGGTTCATATCCACATGGTTGACGTAACAGGGTGCCATTCCCATCGGGAACCCGTGCATCTTGCCAGCAAACAGGTCCTCGAGGGTGCCGTAGGCGATCTGGAACGTATCGAGGTGCGTCTCCGGACCGATGAAGCCAGTCACATTGTTGACACAGAACGGCCGGAAGTGGCGCCCGAAGCCATACGTTCTGGATTCCAGGGTCTGTTCGTCACAGCCGAAGTCAAGTCCGACAGACATCTCGGACCCCTGCCCAGTTTCAAAATACATAACGTTAGGCCCTGCACAGAACGAATACTCACGAGCCAAAGCCCATGCTTCCTCCATGAGCTTGAGGTCAATCCCGAATCCCTTGTTCGCTGGCTCACAGCCTGCGATGCTTTGGAAGAACAGCCCAATGTGTGCTCCACGCTTGGCCGCTTCCATCTGTCCGGTGATGTGGCCCAGTGCCGAGTTCTGCGTCGGAATCTCCCACTTCTCAATCAGGCCATAGGTCATCTCGAGAATGCGCACGAGAGTGTCAGGGGTTGGGTCGACCGGATTGATGCCGATGACAACGTCGCCAGCACCATACGACAGGCCATCGAGGATGGACGCTCTGATACCATTGATGTCGTCCGTCGGGTGATTTGGCTGGTTCCGGTATGACAGTGTACCAGGTAATCCGATGGTGGTATTGGCAGTCGTTACATTGACAATCTTCTTCGAAGCTACCACCAGATCCATGACGGACATCAGGCGGATGACGGCCGAGATCATCTCGGATGTCAGACCAACGCGAATCCGCTGAATATCCTCGTTCGTCGTCTTCTGGTCCAGAATATACCCACGCAGTTCAGCGACGGTCCAGCCCTTGATCCTGTTGTACACAGCTTTGTTGGTGTCATCGATAATGACCCGGGTGACTTCATCTGTGTCGTATGGCAGGACGGGATTCTCAAACACGTCCTGTAGGGTAAGATTGGCAATCACCCACTTGGCAGCGATCCGCTCCCGCTCAGACTGAGCCGCAACGCCTATCAGCTCATCGCCGGATCGTTTTTCTGCAGACTTGGCCAGTGCATCCTTTACCGACTTGAAGGTGTATGTCTGACCCTGCAGTGTTGTCGTAAGATTCATCCATTCCTCCTCTAGGGTTCATAACCCAGCAAATGTGGTCCCCTCAACACGCGAGGTGATCCAAACAGGCGATTGTCTGCCCCTCTTCGTCGATGTACTAGGATTCTATAGGACTTGGGGTTGTCTTTCCCAACTTGATAGTCTCCTGGAATGGACGCCACAACCCCTTGTTCTCATCTCTTCCCTGAAGAAGCACCACACGACCCTGTTTGGCCTTGCCCGGGAGTGCTTCCTGGTACAAGGAACCGATGTCTCCGCCCTTTACCCGGTTGATCAGATAGATGAGCTTGGTTTCGGGAAACTGCGTCATCATCTCAAAGTCGCCGTCGCTGTCTCCGGCTACAAAGAGAGGTGCCTGCTTGATCAGGTTACGTATGACCGTCGCTTTGCCCATCCGCTGTGTCAGCGCATACCCGGGCTCTTCACTCAGCCTTGGAAGATACTTACCAGATGCGTCGGTTTGAAGACGGACACCGATGACATGATCTTCTGGAACATCATACCCGTTGATCGCTGCAACAGCCTGAACAACAGGCTCGAATGAGGCGCTTACTACCCATACCTTCCACCCGGCCGCACGCTGCTTGGACATCATGTCAACAACGCCGAGAGAGAGGCGAATACCGGCCTTGTACGAGTACGATGGTACAGCCGCCCTGCGGCTCAGGCCTGCGGGAGCCTCGAGGGTGACCTTCTCGCACTTCCGCTCGAGGGCGTCGTTCAATGCGGAGAGTGCCATCTTCTGTACCTCTGCCTTGGTCATGCCCTGGCAGAGGAAGCAGACCCACGGATACGAGTACTCGGCCCCGATCTCGGGCGTGTCCGTCAGGCCGTCATACAGAAACGGCAATTTGACAAGAAAATCCTGGTACTCCGGAGTAGCCTTGACCTGGTCAAGAGACATCCGCCTGTCGCCGATGTAGTTGTCGTACAGGAACGCATAGTCCTCTTCCAGATCCGCAGCAAGGTCGGGAAGAGCAATGTTACCATAGTCCGCGGAGAACTGTGTTACATTGGTGTCCTTGAGGGTCTTACCCGCCGCCTCAGGGATGACAGCGTCGAATGTCTCTTTGGTCATGGCATACTGGAGATTGAACATTTGGAAGCGGAACATCGTTTCCATAATGTCGTTGTAGATGCAGGTGTTGTCCCAGTCATACACGGCAAGTGGATGCGTCGGCCCGTACTTCCTGATGAACCAGTCCGAATAGATCCAGTTGTATGGCGTATAGCCCACATACGTCCCGGACGGTACACCGGCCGCCAGGGTAACACCTGCAAACGAGGACACAAGAAGTACAACAAGCAGAACTACAGACACAAGTCTCGTGGAGCGCCTCATATCCTTCCTCCTGTGTTGTTGAATGGCCACGCCTGCTTCGTCCAGAGGGTGGCGACGGCCTGTCCCTGAACCATCTCCACCCTCCCATCCATCGTGTACTGCCCTCCCCGCCAAGGCATCCCCGACACCGCGCGCAAGAGTCTCGCCGGCACCGATTGACTTCTCCGCTGCCTCCTAGATCTGCTCAGCCCAGTTCGATGGGAAGGTCACGTAGTAGACCTTAACCCACGTAGGAGTGTTCCAGTGCACTGAGCTCCCTTTCGGAATGAACACAGTGTCACC
Source organism: Caldiserica bacterium UBA4822 (assembly GCA_002402295.1). GTDB lineage: Bacteria > Caldisericota > Caldisericia > Cryosericales > Cryosericaceae > Cryosericum. The sequence goes on along the minus strand of DHFO01000021.1, from coordinate 50,189 downwards.
GGGGTCCGCGTAGAGTGTCTTGCCTTCGCACGTAATCTCCATGCGTCCCTCTACGATGTAGTCGATCTCATCGTAGTTCAGTGTCCAGCTGAACCCGGGTCCCTTGTGCCAAGACATGAATCCGCCCGAAATGCTGGCAGAGTCATCAATCGTGATGACATCCAGGAGCCGGAAGTCGATCTCCGGTGGATTCCGTAAAACACCGGCTGCGTCGCGAAGCTCAACCTGTGGCATCTCGAAATCTCTCGGCAACTTTGCGTACTTCAGCTGGCCCGGGCGAGATCCGTAGACCTTTGGTGTAGCACAGGGAGCGCACGACTGACCCTGGGCACCGCTCGCGCCCATCTTCTCGAGCACCGCCTTGACAATGGCCTCAAGCTTGTCGTCGCTCGGAGTGCTTGCAGAAGCAGTTGTGCCTGCATGGACAACTGGCTCCCGGGAATCTTCAATCTTGATACCGAGCTCCATGGCGGTATCACGTGCCAGAGGGGTCAACGTGTCCCCCGGCTCCAGTCGAAGGACCGTCTGTCCGCTGGCTTTCACACTTTCAATGTCAAACTTGGAAATAATGCGCTTCTCCATAATAAGGTTCTACCTCCCTAGTCTGTCGGCCGCAATGCCACGTCTCGTGCTGTTCCGGCACGGAATAAGACTTGACAGCACGGCTGAGGTCGGAATACGCTACTCAGCGTCGGCCGGTCGCTTCGGCAGCAACATCTCAGTGTCGCTGGCCGGGCGTGGGATCACGTGAACCGAAACAAGTTCCCCAACACGCTGAGCAGCGGCAGCGCCAGCATCAGTAGCAGCCTTTACAGCCCCTACATCACCACGCACCATTACCGTAACCAGTCCGGAACCGATGCGCTCCGAACCGATCAGTTTGACATTTGCCGCTTTCACCATAGCATCCGCGGCTTCAATGGCGCCGACCAGTCCCTTCGTTTCAATCATTCCAAGTGCAATCATGCCTGCATCTGCCATAGCTAACTCTCCTCAAAAGAAATTGGAAGAACTCCTTGCTGCCGTCCGCCGTATCCATGGTTGCGGAGTGGATGCGGCGGACACTGTACGTCCCGCCTCAGGCCGCTTCTGGATCGCGGTAATCGGCCTTAGGAGCAACAAATGTTGCAATGATAACGCCCAGTACACCGGCAAAGAGCTTGCCGATGATCAACGGTCCAATGAACTGACTGGCATTCGCAGCGGTGAATCCGAGGTGATCGGCGAACGTAAACGCAGCAGCGACCTGCCACGCGGCATTGATGACCTTGCCACGAGGCGTCATGTCCTTGAACATGCCCCACATGGGAATGTTGTTTGCGATGGTCGCCACCAGGCCGGCTGCCCCCACGCTGTCCATACCAAGTCCTTTTCCAAGGGCGTTCAGAGGCTTTGCAAGAACCTTGGTCAGGAACTTGACCATTGGGTACGCTCCAGCAAGAGCAAGCGCGATGGATCCAATCACCTCAAGGCCTTCCATGACCATGGCACCAGCTTCGGGATCATAGTGGGAGAAGGTTGGGGCCATGCCAGGGAGAATCGTAACGCCAGTCTGCGTCTGGAAGATGACCAGGCCGAGCCCGAACAGAATGAAGCTGGTGATGAACTTTCCAAAATAGATGAAGCCCTTGACCATCGCTTCGCGGATGAAGGTAAGACCCGCGGCAATCAGGGCCGCAACGATAAAGACGGGTACCAGGTAAACAAGGGAGGCTCCGAAGGGGTTTCCTGCCAGAATGCTCTGCAACAGGGCACCAAATGGAGCCATAATAATGCCGGCCAGAATACCCAGCGCAAGATACTTGCGGTCCTTGGCTTCAATGATGCCAAGACCCACGGGAATGTTGAAGACAATGTTGACACCGAAGACAGAACCCAGAAGCAGACCACCGAAGTAACCGACCCATTCGGGGTCGCCGGCAGCCTTCGCCAGCTGAAGGCCGAGGGGGGTTGCACCCATATCAATGGCCAGAAGGGTACCGGCAAACATGGCCGTTTTGGAGCCAAGCGCTGTGTAGATAGGTCCAACGACAGGAATGAGCCACTTGCCAAGGAGTGGAGTCATCGCGATGATACCGACCATGGCAAGCGCCAGAGCGCCCATGGCATTGAAACCATTCTCCATTTCTGCGCCAAAACCATCAATAAGCGGAACCTTCCAGTCTGGTGCCCAGTACTTGATAATTCTGTCAATAACGCCCAACACTGCGAAAATCGCCATAATCCACAATACTACTCTGCTGATTGCGGCCATTTGTTACACCCCTTCCTTTAGAGTATAGTGTACTGTTGAATGAAACTTGCACACTGATGTCTCAATGCAAGCGTGGAACAAACAAGCAACAGACGTCGTCTCTCCGATCCGCCTCCTCTCTGACAGAAGTCTGCAAGCACCCGCAACCATCTCTGGCCTGTATTCCCGTTAACTCTTGCGGGCCAGTTCTTCCCGAATGACTTTGCGCACCAATTGCTCGAGCTCCGAAGATGATGCGTTCACTCCCGAAGCAGGAGCAGCAACCGCAGCAGCTGGCGCAGCGGTCTTTCGGTCATAGACGACAGGCGGGTTGAAGGGTCGAAGTTCGTATGCGACACGCTTCACGTTGAACAGGTGGTGCACAGTGATGTTGTCGCTGCTGATACCACCGCCCATTCCACCCGTTGCCAGGGTAAGGGATGGCGCCAATCCTGTGGAGTAGCCGATAGCACCGGCCGTCGTTGATGAATTGACAATGATTCGGAAAGCTGGCTTCTGCAGCCCGAACTGCATGATGATATCCTCGTCGGTGCAGTAAAGGCCCATGGTGTGCCCCTTGCCACCAAACTCAAGCACCTCAATGCAGCGGGCACAGCCGCTGTGCCAGCCGTCCTCAACATAGAAACCCACGATTGGAGCCAGTTTCTCACGTGACAGAGGAACCTTGGGTCCCACGTCGGTCATCTGTGCAACCAAGATCCGCGCCTCGTCCGGGACGGTGAAACCGGCCTGCTCAGCGAGAACCTGCGGAGAACGTCCAACGAAATTGGGCTGCATCAGACCGTTTGGACGGAACATTGTCCTGCCCAACTTGTCTGCCTGTTCGGCAGAGAGGAAGTACGCTCCGTTCTTTTCCAATGCCTTCATGAGCTGATCAGCAATTGGCTTGTCGGCAATGACAGCTCCCTCGTGCGCACAGATCACGCCATAGTCGAAGTTCACATCGTTGACAATGTCCCGCGCCGCCTTCTCTACGTCGGCACTGCGGTCCACATACAATGGCACATTTCCCGGACCAACGCCCAGGGCAGGTTTCCCTACGCTGTGAGCGTAGGTCACCATCGACTCACCACCAGTCGCGATGATCAGCTTGACTTCCTTCCGCTTGAGAAGCTCAGCAGTACCCTCCATGCTGATGTGCGTCATGCAGGTAATCAGGCCCTTTGGCGCTCCTGCAGCCTCAGCAGCTTCTGCCACAACACGAACTGCCTCAGCAGTGCACTTCGGAGCAGACGGATGGGGAAGGACGATGATTGCGTTGCGTGCCTTAACGGAAATCAGGGACTTGAAGAGAACCGTCGAGGTCGGGTTGGTCGTCGGAATCATCGCTGCGATAACGCCAAAGGGCCACGCAATCTCAATGATCTTGTTGACCTCGTCACGCCGGATCACGCCTTCCGTGCGGACATCTTTGATCGACATCCAGACGTTCTTTGAAGCAAACTGGTTCTTGATTGTCTTGTGCTCGACGACACCCATGTGCGTCTCCTCGACGGCCATGCGTGCAAGCCGCTCCGCCTGCTCGTACGCGGCCTCTGCCATCGACGCACATATGAGATCAATCTGGTATTGATTGAAGTGCACAAATGCTTCCTGCGCAACCTGGGCCTGTTCCGCCAGAGTCCTGGCCTCTTGCATAGACAACAGGTCCTGGTCTAGTTCTTCCGGCATGTTCTGCCTCCTCTTACAAATCTCCGTCCCGCGTCAATTCTATTCCGGGACACCCGTCAGGGACTGCAAAATGCGAGTTGCAGAACACCCTACTGGAACGCCAGCGGATCGTTGGCTACCGACAGCACCGCCTCATCGAACGCACGGCATGCTGCGCGGCAAGCGCTCTGTGTACCATACAGGTAGGCACCATGATAGTTGGTCTCACTCAGTCTGGTGAACGCCCCTACCTTCACGTCTGCGGCCTTGAGCGCACGCTCCATCGCGTAGTGACCCTCGAGCGGCGGCGCGGTGATGTAAGCAATCGGTGTCCCGACTTCTACACCAGCTTCTTTGGACAGATACGTTCCGGACCGGGAGATTGTGTATGCCAGCCATACCAGTGTCGGCGCCAGCTCAACTCCGGGGAGCGTAACTGTCGAATACCGCAGAGAATCGACAAACTCGAGCACAGCGTTGATCCCGGCAGTCGCTTCCGCGGGATTCGGCGCTGCAAGGAGCAGCATGCATTCACCCGAAAGAGGCCCAGAAGGATAGGCACCGCCAGCGAAATGCGAACGGCAGTATGCTACGCGCACCTCAGCCTTCTTGGTCGCTTCGTCTCCGCCTATATACAGCGGGTCATCAATGTTGCAGGTAAACAGTGCCAGACTCTTCTCCCCCGGGAGAAGTTCTAGAGCCTTTGCCATGTCGGGGTGCACGTTCGGAATCAGTCGCACCGCTAGGATTTCTGGCTTCAGGGTACGTTCCATCTCTAGAGCCATGTCGTTTTACTCCTTCCGTATGCTTCGCTCTCCGTGTCCTCAGACAACCCGAAGGCCGTCTGGAACCCGTCGCAAGACTTCACCGGCCAGTCTCCGGAGACAACTCCAGGATCGTGAAGCGCCACGGAGGCTGGCCACTACTGCCTACTTGGTGTTCCTACCCTCTCTTGGCCGTGGCAAGTGCTACACCACTGGTCTTGTACTTCAGGTAGTCCTTGATGAGAGAAACAGCTTCTGCTGCCGCTTCAATCGGGTCCTTGCCCTTCTTGGAAATCATGCAGATGTTGTCCCGGTTGGCATCAGTTGTCAGGGGCTCCCAGCGAGGCTTGTATCCCATGTAAATCGACAGTGCATCGGAAATAATGAGACCAGGACGTTCGCCGATCAATACCACAACCACGTCCGCGTTGAGAAGAGACCCGGCATCGTTCATGATGCCAACGCGGGCACGGTTCACATAGATGGGAGTTCCGAGTCCAATCCCAGCAGCCTTGAGGCCGTCGGTCATCGCCTTCAGCACATCACCAGCGTAACGCTCGATCGCATAGCCGCTCAGACCGTTGCTGACAACAAACTGTACGGTCGGGTTCTTGATGCACTTCTCAAGCACGACAGCTTTCGCTTCATCGCTGAACTTGCGCCCAAGTGGAGGAAGGCGCAGATACGTTTCCAGCGATCCGTTGGCAGCAGATTCTCCTACATTCAGCAGCCCAAGCTTATTGACGACATCCTCGGGCACGATGTACTTCAGCGAATCCTGCGTTGCGCCGTGGTCTGCTCTCATCTGGAGATACGTCAGAATCTTTGGACGGGGACCATTGCGGCCGACGCAGACGCGCTGGTCAGTAGCATAGATCAGAGCTTTGCAGCCTTCCGGATCGACAGGATGGTCGACACCCACTGTATGACGCTTCTCTGGTGTCGTAATGTCCTCTTCGATGGTGATGCCAAACTTCGCAGCTTCCGCACGCCGAGCCTGTACGTCTGCCAGATTCTGTGTACCCTTGTACAACTCGTATTCAGCCATGTCTACTCTCCTCTCCTACCGCTTCAGGAAGAACGATGGATCGCCGGCCTTATCGGTCAACTTGCCATTCTTGAGCAGTCCAAGACCCTCTGCCCAGGCTTCCCATTCAGGAGCCGGACGGGTGCCCATAGCGCTCCAGAGAGATGGAGTATCATGATAGCTGGCGCACTGATAGCTCAGCATTACGTCGTCTCCCATCGAGACGCCCATGTGGTAGTTGGCGCCCGCAACCGCATCCAATACCATCAGCAGTTCATTGGTGTTCTGGTCGGCGCGCACGTGGTTAGTATAGCAGTTGTCCAGTCCAAGCGGAATGCCAAGGAGCTTTCCGCAGAAGTGGTCTTCAAGCCCAGCCCGCATGATCTCCTCAGAGTTGTACAGGTATTCCGGTCCAATGAACCCAACGACGGAGTTGACACCGATGGGACTGTAGCGCCGTGCAAGCGCGTGTTTGCGCGCTTCGAGCGTCAGCTGGTCCGCATCATTGTTGGCATACGCCGACAGTTCAGTGCCTTCGCCAGTCTCGAAGTACATGTAGTTAGGGCCTTCGGAATAGCAGTACTTCTTGGCCAGCTCGTTGGCTTCGTCGAGCATTCCAACCTCGACGCCAAATGACTCAAGCGCGGCCTGTGTCCCTGCGATGCTCTGGAAGACCTGCCCAACCTTGGCGCCCTTCTTCAGGCACTCCATCTGAGTAGTGACGTGGCCAAGAATGCAGTTTGAGGCAGGAATTTCCCACTTCTGCTTGATGTCCCACATCATGTCGTACAGCTTCATGAGATTCTCAACCTGGTCAATGGCCGGGTTGATGCCAATGACCTGGTCGCCGATGCAGAAGGCAAGTCCATCGTAGATTTCTGCACGAATGGCATCCACATCGTCAGTTGGGTGGTTCGGCTGAAGACGCGAGCCGATGCGTCCAGGTAGTCCCATGGTGCAGACGTTGTGTACGACGCACGGCATCTTATGACCACCAAGAACAAGGTCGAGGCTGGAGCACAGTTTTGCGACAGCAGCGGCCATTTCGCCCGTCAGACCCTTGCTGATCGCGGCAATGTCCTCGGACGTTGTGTTCTCGTCAAGAATCCAGGCCCGCATTTCTGATACGGTCTTGTCTTTGATCTTGTCATACGCTACGGGGTCAATGCCGTCATCGATGGCCCTTGTGACTTCGTCGTCCTCATACGGAACAACCGGCTGGGCGCGCAGGACCCACATCGGGATCTCGGCTAGAACGGTCTTGGCTGCGACACGCTCTGCTACGCTCTTTGCGGCAACACCTGCTGCCTCATCGCCGGACTTCTGTTCGTTCGCCTTAGCAAGGACTTCTTTCACGTCCTTGAACTCGTACGTAACTCCGAACAGCTTGGTACGGAATGCCATGTTTCCTCCTTGTCACATTGAAAAGATAAGCGTCTTCACTGAAAGAGAAACAAGACGATCGCCAAGCATGGATTGACCGATATCGATATAGTCCCCTTCTGCCAGGGTGACCTCATCGATTGACAGCACCTTGTATTGTGGTAGCCCGGCACTTACGACCTGCCCTAATGCCTTTCCCAGGTCGCGCTCACTCACCAGAATCAGCGGAACGCTTGGCGACAAGTACTTACTGGCAAACGCCACAATGCCACGCCCCAGTTTCTTGAGATCGTCATAGCACACCACTGCCGCCAAGTCAATAGCAAGAGCAACCCGATCCTTGGCTGGGTCGAGATCCCAACGGCTGTAGCCGTCCAGAATCGCCCGGCCCAACGTTTCTTCGTCAGGAACCCCTTCGAAGATAGGCCGGACAACCGGAACGTTGCGCATGGGTAGCTCGCTTGGAGCCACCCATATCGTCATGCCACTCAACGTTATCGTCTCGTGGCTCGCGCCCATCACAGTGGCACGCTCCGTGTGAAGTGGCTTGAGAACTGTCCATTCCCTGACGGCAGGATGGTTCCTCAGCTCCTCTCCCATGAGGGGACCAATGTCACCATAGACGGCCATCTGGTCCATGGTCGACACGGGCTTCGTATCATAGTAGAAATCTGCTACTCCGCCGGAGAAGAAGATTGTCGTCTTTGTTACCGGCCGGCTGAGCGGTGCAGTTTCCATGAGTTCTTTCGCCATGTCTGACGGTTGTCCCGCCAGCGTTTCGACGATGAGGTCAGCCATGAGACGTGCCACGCGTCGCAGCGTCTCCACGTCCGTGCGGTCGCCCGCTTTGAGACTGATACCCAGATGCTTAAGCATCTTCTCGCCGCTCTTGGTAATATGCTTGACGGTTCCAGTCGACTGGTCAACCTGAATGTGCCTGCCACCCACAGAAAGAACCACCGTGTCTACCAGATCGCCCTGATGAAAAACAGCCATATTGGTGGTGCCGCCACCAATGTCAACATTGGTGCCCCAGTTGAAGTGCTCCGATGTCCATGCCGCCGCGCCCGAACCGCGTCCCGCCAGATGAGCCTCAAGGCTTGGTCCCGCAATCGTCGACACGAAGTCTCCTGCAAGAGGTGCTACTGTATTGAGCACTCGTTCGGCATTCTGCCCCTTGGCCGCTTCGCCGGTGATGATGACCGCTCCCGTATCGATCTGATCAGGCGTGAACCCTGCCTCGCGGTAGTCAGCCCACAGCAGCTTCTCAAGTTCTTCGACCTGGACAAGTCCATCATGGTCGATGGGAGTAAAGTGCACAGGGCTCTGATAGAGCACTTCCTTCTTGGCAACTTCTGCTCTTGGCTTGCGGGCAGGACCATACCGTGCCTGTGGCAGCGCACTGAGTGTCGCCATCTCTGCTACAAGGAGCTTGGAGATTACAATCTGCGTTGTTGTCGTTCCAATATCAATTCCTACACTAATGAGTTCAGCTGATGCCATTCGCATGCCTCCATTACTTTTCCGACTTCCGGCCGGCCGTCCTGGAGCCTTTCTTGTCAACATAAAGGTAGTCCTTGAGCGATGTGACCAGGTTCTTCTTCGCACCCTGCACTCTTTTCAGGTCATCAACGGACGCAAACGGTCCTTGCTGCGATCGGAAATCAATGATACGCTCAGCCAGTGCCGGTCCGATGCCGGGCAGGGCGTCGAGCTGCTCCGCGGTTGCAGTATTGAGATTCACGCGGTGCCGGCCAACAACCCCTGTGGGAGTAACTGCCGACACTGCCGCTGCTGGCTTTGGTCCGGGCCCCTTGTCGGTTACGTCTGGTCCCGATACCTTCCCGGCGACCTCGACAGTGTACTGCCGGCTGTCGGCTACTGCATCCAACGAAACGGGCACAGTCGCGATGACAGGGGATTCCACCGCCGATTCCGGCTGGGCAGAAGCACTGATGGTTTCAGGGGCAGGAGACGCACCCTCCCCGGCGGGCAGTCCCATGTTATGTCCCATGCTCTCAATAATCGTATCCGTATCCCCAGCTGGCCGGGGAATAACATGAATCGAAACCAGTTCACCCACCCGTCCAGCAGCTGTTGCGCCGGCATCGGTTGCAGCCTTGACTGCACCGACATCGCCGCGCACAACGACAGTCACCAATCCATCGCCAGAATAGGCCTTACCCACGAGGCGCACATTCGCTGACTTCACCATAGCATCGGCGGCCTCAATCGCACCGACAAGACCCCTTGTCTCAATCATCCCAAGTGCTGCCAGCCTCTCGCTATCAGGCATAGGTCCTCCCGACGGCACGTGGCGAGTGGGAATGTATCATGACTTGTTGAACGTGTCGATGCCGTCGACTTCGAGCGAATCGAGAATGCCTACAATTGTTGCGTCGGCAGGAGCCTGATCAGTCAGCGCCGTAAACCGTCCACCGCTTCCGACCGCAACAAGGACCAGTTCTCCCTCGCCCGCTCCTACGGCATCTACGGCTACAAACGGGGTGCGATCCAAGAGTTCGTTGCGTACTGTAGCCTCCTGAACGACAAGAAGCTTTCGTGCAGATAGTTTGTCCGCCTTGATGGTGGATACAGCCGAACCAACAACCCGCGCTATCAGCATATTCGTCGCCTCCTGGCACTTGTTCTTGTCTCTCGCATTCGCAACTGCACATTTGAACGGCAGGCTAAAGCAGCTCCGCCCTTGGGTCGTCACGCCCTCACGTGACTTCCTAGCGCCTGTCCTTCCTGGCAAACCTCTGAGCTTTTTCTGAACAGCTCCAACGAGCAGGGTGATACCTGCCAGCTGTCGGAACCGCCTGGTAGTTGCAAGTGTAGGATGAATCTGCACCGTGTCAAATCATTCCTGATCAGGACCATACAAGCACTGTCAATACTGTCTTTGCGTCAGAAACCGCATCAGTTCTTCGGGGTCACGGCTGGAACGTGCCCGTTGCCATCCATCAGGGCCTGTATTGTTGCCTCGGTGCGAGGTGCCTCTCGTACGGTGCCGTCGCCCACTACGTACAGCCTGTCAGGAAGCAGGCGGATTGTTTCCAGGTTGTGGGTGGACAACACAACGGACTTGCCTCTTGCTGATGCCCATGAGATCAGGCCATGCAACTCCCGCAGACTCGGGAGGTCAAGATGCAGCTCCGGCTCATCCATCAGCAGGACGTCTGTCCACTGGGCCACAAGGGCAAGCAACATGACCTTCCGCTGCTGACCAGAGGACATCTCGTCCAGAAAGCGCCCGCCAAACGCTACAACCTCGTTGAAAACGTCAGGATGGTCCGAGGCGACAAACTCATCCATCGTCTTCAGCCTGCCCATGGAGCTGAGCTCTATGACCTCATCTACTGTGATATGGGCCTGGGGAATTGATGGCGAAAGGAAGCCCATGGATGATGCCAGGCGCTGCGGCCCCAATTCTCTGATGTTCAGTCCTTTGTACAGAATCTCGCCTCGCACTGGTTCCAGGAATCCTCGAATCGTACGCAGCAGCGTCGACTTGCCTGTTCCGTTTCGTCCGACAAGAGCTACTGTTTCACCCGCAACAACATCTATGCTGACCTGTGTAAGGATCGGCGGAAGGTGCGCGTATCCGGCCGCCACTTCTCGAAGCGACACGATCACCGAGCTCATACTGCCCTCCGGGCCTTGACCGACAGCCAGATCAGGTATGGTGCGCCGAACAGTGAAAGAACCGTGTTGAGAGGAATCTCAGATGCGCTGACAGACCGTGCAATCAGGTCACCGACAACCACCACGATGGAGCCCATCAGCATCGTCAGCACAACAAATGACCGGTCTGTCCTCCGCGTCAACATGCGTGCGAGATGGGGTGAGAACAGCCCGGCAAACCCTACAACGCCCGCGGCGGCAACGTCTGTCGCGGCCAGAATCACACTGATGAACAGCATCCCAACGCGTGTTCGGCTGACATTGACGCCCACATTCATGGCAAAATCGTCACCGACAAGATAGGACCGCAGAGGACGCATCATGCCCATGACCACGGGAACAGCAATGACCAGACCAATGCCGACCACCAGCATCGCAGAAGCCGAGGCCCTGTTAAGGCCCATCCAGGACCAGAATACTGTATTCGAGAGAATGTCAGGCCGGGTCGAAACCAGAATCGAGTACATGGCGCTCAACATGTACGAAAGAGCGAGGCCGGACAGGAGAAAGGCCAGCAGGTCATGGCCAATACGACGACTGATGATCAGCAGGAGGGCGAGAACAGCAAGAGACCCCAGCAGAGGAGCAGTTATCATGACTGGGATGAATCCGGCCATGGCGGGTACGCCTAGCAGCGCTACGATCGTTACCGCGAGCTGGGCCCCGCCGGATACACCAAGCAGGTAGCTGTCTGCCAGGGGGTTGCGGAACGCTGTCTGAAGCAGAAACCCGGACAACCCGAGAGAAGCGCCAACGAGCACTCCAAGCACGATGCGAAGCAGTCTGAGAAGGACGATCTGCGCAACGGGCAAGGTTGCAGAACGTCCATCGCGTATTCCCCGGAGTCCGGTGAGAACATCAGCCATGCTCAGTCCCGCACTGCCGAAAAATACGCTGGCCATGCTGACCAGCAGCAGCAATGCGACCGTGCTAGCAAGCACGGTCGCATCATGCCGCCCGATACGTTCGTCAGTGCTGAGCTGCACGCTGGACATAGTCGGCGATCAGTTCCAGACCCTGGATAATGCGCGGGCTCGGTCGGAAGATATAGTCTCCGACCATGTCGTACACCTGTCCCAGCTGGACTGCCTTGACCGTCGAAAACGACGTCCTGCCGCTCACATCTGCTGCACCCAATCCTGATGCAACGACGATCACATCAGGATTGTGGCTGATGACAAACTCCTCAGAGAGTGTGGGCCACGCCGTGTCCGTATCATCACCGATGTTCGTGCCTCCAGCCACGCGGACGATGTCGGAAACGAAGGTGCCCTTGCCTGCACTCATCAGCGGGCTGTTCCAGAGTTCGATGTAGACGGACGGCCTTCGTGGCAACTTCGCGCCAGCTGCGGCAACGCGCTCAATTGCCCGGTACATACCAAGGCTGACTTCATAGCCACAGTCGGGAACTCCAAGAACAACAGAGAGATTTCGGATAGCACTCACGATTTCCAAGAGTGTCCTCGGGTCGTCGGCGTAAACGGCACGGCCCATTTTCTTGAGACGGTCGACGACAGCAAGGGGGGTTCCGTCTGTAACGAGAATCAGGTCCGGGGACAGCACCAGTAACCGCTCAAGTGATGGGTTACTGAATGCTCCGACCGTTGGAATCTTCCGCGCGGCCTCCGGATAGTCTGTGTACTCTGACGTAGCAATAATATTACCTCCCTGCCCGAGAGCAAAGCAGTTTTCCGCGAGATTCGGAGCCAGCGTCACAAGGCGCATCTTGCCTGCCTTTGCCGGAAAGGTGGAGTGCTGGGCACCCAATGCGTCCGTCATCGTCGAGGGAATCTGGCAGGTAACAGTGGTGACGCCTTCCTTGGCAGCAATCTGAACCGTACCACCGGCCTGGGCTATCAGTGTCTTCAATATGGTACCAGTGACATAGACCGTTCCGACTTTTCCGACCACGCGAAACAGATCGCTCCGACTGCTGCTCTTGTACACACCATCAATCAGTGTCTTCCTGCCAATGTCGTAGGCGGCGGCAACGGGTCCGATGCCAAAGTAGGCAACATTCTGTGCCTTTTCAAACCGAACAGTTCCGCCCAGTGCCTCAATGACGGCACGCAGTGGAAAGGCAAGCCCCGAAGCAAGCTGCACGGGCACGAACGCTGTTGGAAAGGTCGCGGAGCTGCGCTTGGATCCAACAGTCACGCTGAAGGCCGGTTGGGCCACACGAACCTCGATGGAAACACGCCGCATCGATACGGCAGACGATGCCAAACACTGTGTGCTGGGAACAACTGCCAGCATGAAGACCATCAGCACTGCAAGGAGCAATGAAACAATCCCAGTACTTCGTGCAAACCTGCCACCTGCGGCCAGACCCACGACTGCCCGGTTCCGACTCCAAGACCCTGCTCTGACCATGACTGTTCCTCCACTGTTGGGTTTTTGTTCCGGCCGCCTGCGGTAAGAAGTCACGTCTTCCGCGCAGCCACCGGTTGCATCCGCTTCTGAGGGCGGACCGCACTGCTCGTACCCGGCTGCAGGAACTCGATGACGAGCCCCACCTGCCGGTAATGTCTAGTATAGATGTTCCTCAATGAAGTCAACCTGCATTTTCCCGCCGCCGATGAGTCAAAGCGGGAAAACCACCGCTGCACGAGACCATCCGGCCACCCTCAGTGCCCCAACGAGACTCCAGATGAGGCATGCAGGAAGCAGGCAGGACAAAACTCAGGCCTTTGACATATACTGTGGTGGCAAATTCGGAGGCCGTGGACATGATACGTGCAGTCAGTCTGGACTTGTGGGAAACGTTGATCCGTGACCGTGATGGCGATGAGGCTGCCCGGGACCACATTCGTGCCTGCCGCATCGGTGAACTGCTCTCCGAAGAGCATCTGCATGTTTCCGATGAACAGCTGTACTCGAGTCTCCGCAGCATTGACGTCGTCCGCCGTGACATTCGGGAGATGCGCGGCTGGACCTTGACGACAGACAGGCAGATCCGGTACGTGCTCACGCAGGCCGGCGTGCACCCATCCCCCGAGCTCGTGCAGATTCTTCTGCCCCGCTACGACACAGCGATTCTCGAACTCATGCCTGCTCTCGTCGAGCAGGACGCTTTGCAGTGGTTGACCGTTCTGGCTGAGCAGTATCCCCTGTCGATCACGTCAAACACAGGAAAAACACCGGGAAGGGTTCTGCAACGCGTGCTTGAGGAGCTGGGCATTCTTGCTCCTTTCACGCACTTTGTTTTTTCCGATGAAGTGCAATCGCTCAAGCCAGACATGGGGATCTGGCTGTCCGTGGCAACGGCCAACGATACAGCACCAGCAGAGATTGTCCACGTTGGAGACTCCTACTCTCTAGATTACGAGGGGGCGCGGAGCGCAGGGTTGCATGCAGTGCTCTTTGGACGACGCCCGTCGGTTCCCCCCACCGTCATCTCAGTCGACTCACTCAAGCAACTACCAACTGCTATTCAGGAGATAGATACATGATTATTCGTCTGACCGGCTCGGACCTCACTACAGGAGATGTCATTCAGGTCGCGCGCGAAGGTAGTTCCGTGGACCTTAGCGACAGGGCCGTCCTTCAGATCGACAGGGCTTCCTCCTTTGTGACGGAGATTGTCGATCATGGTACTCCTGTCTACGGCATCAATACAGGATTCGGTTCACTGTGCAATGTTCCCATCAATCGCGGAGACCTGAACAGACTGCAGGAGAATCTCATCGTGTCACACGCGGTCGGGGTCGGGCCATTCTTTGCCGAGGACGAGGCCCGAGCGGCTATGCTGGTTCGTGCAAACACTCTTGCCAGCGGGCATTCGGGCATCCACCTCGAGGTCGAGCGTCTGCTCCTCGCTCTGCTCAATGGGCATGTTTACCCTCTGATTCCCAAGCAGGGATCACTCGGAGCCTCCGGCGACCTGGCACCTCTCGCCTCGCTAGCCCTTGTCCTTATCGGAAAAGGAACAGCCCGGGTTGGCGAGCAGGTGCTCCGCGGGCCAGAAGTGCTGCGAGCAATCGGTCAGACGCCCGTGACGCTCGGCGCCAAGGAGGGGCTTGCACTCATCAATGGTACCGCTGTCATGACGGGCGTTGCCGCCTTGGTCCTGGCAGACGCAGAACATCTGCTCCACCTGGCCAACATGGCCGCAGGCCTGACGATGGAGGCTCTCGGTGCACGCCTAGAGCCTTTCGACCCGCGAATCGCAGGCCTGCGCCAACATCCCGGCCAGGCAAGCGTTGCCGGTGAGGTGCTTGCCTATCTTGACCACAGCAAACTCGCGGGGACATGCGACGAGGTGCAGGACGCGTACAGCATCCGGTGCGTTCCCCAGGTGCATGGGGCCGTCGCCGACACACTGACGTTCGTCAGTAGCGTTCTCGCAAGCGAGTTGAACGCAGTCACGGACAATCCTCTGCTCTTTCCCGACGACGGCGATGTCGTCTCGGGCGGCAACTTTCACGGAGAGCCCGTCGCCCTGGCGATGGACTATCTCGGTATCGCCCTAGCGGAACTCGCAAGCATCAGTGAACGCAGAACCAATCGACTGCTCAATCCGGCCCTCAGCAGGGGCCTGCCGGCGTTCCTTACCGCGAATCCTGGCCTCAACTCGGGGCTCATGATTGCCCAGTACACTCAGGCTGCTCTTGTCTCAGAGAACAAAGTGCTGGCACACCCGGCCTCAGTCGACAGCATTCCCGTGTCAGCAGACCAGGAGGATCATGTCAGTATGGGAACGATAGCCGCGCGAAAGGCGCGCTCTATTGCCGACAACGTCGAGAACGTCCTGGCAATCGAACTGCTCGCTGCGTGCCAGGCTGTGGGGATCCGGGGCAACGAACGGGATCTGGGCACCGCGACAGGCAAAGTACTTGCGGCAATCCGCCAGGTCGTTCCGCCAATGGACGGAGACCGGATGTACATTGATGACGTAAACGCTGTACGAACATTGATTCACACGAACACAATCTGACAGGAGGCACACAATGGAACCTATTCACGCACCCCACGGAACTCAGCTTTCATGCAAGAGCTGGTTGCTGGAAGCGCCAATGCGCATGCTCATGAACAACCTGGACCCTGCTGTTGCCGAGAAGCCGGACGAACTTATTGTCTACGGGGGTGAAGGCAGAGCGGCGCGCAACTGGCAGGCGTATCGTGACATCATCGCAACGCTCCAGAGCATGGATGTTGATGACACGTTGGTTGTCCAGTCGGGCAAGCCGGTCGCAGTGTGGAAAACGACACCCGACGCCCCACGGGTCATTATCAGCAACTCCATGCTGGTGCCCCACTGGGCGACCTGGGATGAGTTTCACCGGCTGGAGGATTTGGGCCTTACGATGTACGGCCAGATGACAGCTGGCTCATGGATCTACATCGGAGCCCAGGGTATTCTGCAGGGCACGTATGAAACGCTTGCGGCTGCTGCGAGGGAGGCTGGCTGGAAGGACCTGCACGGCAAGTTTGTCCTGACTGGCGGCTGTGGAGGCATGAGCGGGGCCCAGCCGCTTGCTATCACTATGAATGGCGGTGTGGGCCTCATCGTGGAATGTGACCCGTCACGACTGCAGAAGCGTCTGGACACAAGGTACCTGGACACCATGGTGACCGACCTCGACAGCGCCCTTGAACTCGTCAGAAAAGCCGTTGCAGAGAGCCGGCCACTCTCCGTGGGTCTCGTGGGCAATGCCGCCGATGTTTTCCCTGAACTCCTGCGGCGCGGTATCATTCCTGATGTCGTCACCGATCAGACCTCTGCTCATGACACCCTGAACGGGTACGTGCCCAACGGCATACCTCTTGAGGCAGCCTATGCACTGCGCAAGAGCAACCCGACCGAATATCAGCGCCGCGCACTCGACGCGATTACAGAACACTGCAGGGCCATGGTAGGAATGCAGGATCGCGGCGCGATTGTCTTCGACTACGGCAACAACATTCGCGGGCAGGCCCTGTCGAACGGCTACACGGATGCGTTCAGGTTCGACGGGTTCGTGCCAAAGTACATCCGTCCGTTGTTCGAGGAAGGCAAGGGGCCCTTCCGCTGGGTGGCACTTTCGGGCGATCCGAAGGACATCTGGGTGACTGACGATGTCATCCTCAGAGAATTTGCGTATGACCCGCACCTCACGAAGTGGATCCAGATGGCCCATGATCAGGTCGAGTTCCAGGGACTGCCCTCGCGTATCTGCTGGCTGGGATATGGGGAACGAGAACGGTTCGGCCTGCTTATCAATGACCTTGTGAAGTCTGGCAGGATTACTGCCCCTATCGTGATAGGCCGCGACCACCTCGACACAGGATCGGTTGCCTCGCCGAATCGGGAGACTGAGAATATGATGGATGGCAGCGATGCCATAGCGGACTGGCCTATCCTGAACGCTCTCCTCAACACGATTGGTGGCGCCACATGGGTATCGGTCCATCACGGGGGCGGTGTTGGCATAGGATACTCGCTCCACGCAGGCATGGTAATCGTAGCCGATGGCACGGAGGAAGCTGCCAGGCGTCTGTCGCGAGTGCTTACCTATGATCCCGGAAGCGGGATTGTACGGCACGCCGATGCTGGTTATCCTACAGCCATCCAGTTCGCAAAGGACCACGGCATCCGCATGCCATCTCTGAAGTAAGGCATGCGCTCACGACGAACCAGCCGGACACAGCGCAGCAATGCCTGCCCGGCTGGAGTTAACAGCTGAGGGGATACCTTATGGACAGTTCACGCATGAACTACATCAGCCTTATCCGCGAACGGCATTCGACACGAGCATATGAGCCTCACGCACTGACGGAACGTGACCGTGAGGAGGTGGCAGGGGCAATTGCTTCGGCCGTTCCTCTTCGATCATCGGGGCACCTTCTGCATTGGGCTCTTGCGGAACGGTCGGTCATGGGCTGCAGCACACTGCTGTACGCGCAATGCGATCCCTCCGAGGAGCAGCTATTGGAATACGGGTACCAGGGGGAGCAAATTGTGCTCGCGCTACTCGCGAACGGCTGGGGAACATGTTGGTATGCCTCGGTTCGTCTCCCAGGAAGTCCGTGCTCGATTGCGGTGGGTCGCCCTTCCAGGGAAGGACCGCGTGCCGCAATAACTGCCATGATGGCACGCGGATACACGCGAAGACCTCTGGAAAAGCTCCTGACGAATCCTGTACCTGAGGACTGTTCGCCCATAGTACTCACGGTTCTGAATTCAGCGCGTCTAGCACCTTCCGCAGTGAATCGACAGCCCTGGACATTCCAGGTTGTCTCCGACAACGAGGTTGTTATCAGCACGGAGGGCGATCGCTTTCTCGACCTTGGCATATGTGCTGCCCACGCGATGGTTACAGCGCGACAACTGACTGGCAAGGCCACCATCCGGTGGCTCAGCCGCGGTCGCCTCAGTGTGTCGTGGTAACCGCAGCTTCACGGCGGAATTTCATGTGGCTCGCAGGCCACGGGCAGACAGCACTGCGACTGTGATTGCGCCTCAATGAAACGCTTGCTCCGGCAAAGTGGGTCTTTGGTCTGGCTGTTCATCGCAGCGGCCGTCGCCGGCGTTACGGCATCCGTGGCGACGGTCGCTGCGGCGCACCTGTTCGGACAAGCCTGGTCGTGCATCACCGGGAAACAGCCACAGGACGTCACAACAAGGGTCATCAGGGATTGGGCCATAGTAGTCATTGCGGGCATGACAGCCACATTCCTCCGAAAGCTGCTTGCGAGCCAGTTCAGTGAGCGGCTGCAGGCACGTCTGCGCGAACGTGTCGCTGCCCGGCTTGCACATGCTTCAGCTGAGGCAATGCACACGTGGCACTCCGGAGAAATCTCCTCAAGGATGTCTGGCGACCTTTTCCACGTCGAGCAGCTTGTCAGAGACGATATTCCGCAGTTCATCGTCCAGTCGCTGACCGCGGTTCTGGCCGCCACGTACATGTTCATGCACAACTGGTTGCTCACGCTCACCTCCATTGCCGTCACTCCTCTCCTGTTGTTTGTTTCCTCCCTGTTGGCGAAGCCCCTCGGCCCCCTCGCTACTGCTACCCAGGCCGACCTTGCACAGGCCAGTGTAACTGTTCAGGAAGGCATTGCCGGAGCAGAGGTCGCAAGGGCAGCAGGAATAAACGGGGTCCTTCAGCACAGGTACGAGAGCAGCCTGGACCACTGGCTCGACCACTCGCTTGCTGCCGCCCGCCAGGTCGCTAAACTCTACTCTGTTGGGACTGCACTGTCTCTTGTGCCGTTCGTCGTCGTCTTCGCCGTAGGCGGCTGGATGATCTTGAGACAAGACCTAGAGTTTGGGATGCTCATCGCATTCATTCAACTTGTCAACTACCTGTCATTCCCCTTTCAGGAAATGCCGCGGCTCATCGGAAAGATCCACGCAGAGACAGCAGCAGCTGCTCGCGTTCTCGAACTTCTCGACGTTCCGCAGGAGCGGACGGGAGGCATTACCGGCAATCTTGATACGGAACCACTCATCGAGTTCCGTCACGTCACATTCACCTACCCGGGGATGCCGCAACCGCAGCTCCGGGATGTGTCGTTCCGGGTAGCGCGTGGACACAAGGTCGCCCTTGTCGGCGCGAGTGGATCCGGCAAGTCCACGGTCGTGCGACTGCTCACCGGGGAGTACCAGCCCCAGGCAGGCGAGGTTCGTGTCGGCGGAGTCACGACATCAGAGTGGTCGCTCCAGGCACTCCGAACCATCATGGCTGTCGTCGACCAAGATGCCTTTCTGTTCGACGATGCCATCACGATGAACGTGGCCTCAGGACGGCTGGATGCGTCTGGGGAAGAGATTTCGGCCGCGCTCGAGGCAGCACAGTGTGCTTTTGTGTCAGGCCTGCCACAAGGTAATGCGACGGGCGTCGGCGAAGCCGGGGGCAGTCTGTCCGGCGGACAGCGCCAGCGCATTGCACTCGCACGGGCTCTTATACGGGACGCCCCGATTCTCCTCCTAGACGAAGCTACGTCCGCGCTGGACAATCAGATGGAACAAAAGGTGTACGCCGCTATCACCCGTGGACCTTATGACAGGACCATCATCGCGGTTGCGCATCGGCTCAGCACGGTCAAGGACCTCGACTGTATTGTGGTGTTCGGGGACGGACAGGTCGTTGAACAGGGAACCCACGAGAACCTCCTGAAGGCAGGTGGTCTGTACGCCAGACTCTGGAGCATGCAGCACATGCAGGAGGTGCCTCATGCGTAGCTGGACGAACCTGCGCAGACTGCTCTCATATGCTGGAGACGCACGAGGGCAGTACATCTCTGGGATCGTCGGTATAGGGCTTGTCAACCTCGGAGTCAACGCCCTGTTCGCCGAGGCACTTGCTCTGTTTACAAAGGGCCTCATGCAAGAGGACTCGCACGGATTGCTGCTCTCGGTGGTCCTCTTCGTCGGTATAGGACTGTTTGCAACAGTTGCAATACTGCTTGTGGGGCGCGCTCTCGTCAGCGGCGCGTCCAGGACTGAACGACACCTGCGCAGCGCATTTTTCACAGTGGTCAGCCGCATTCCCCTAGCCACACTTGAACGCTATGACCCTGGAGATATCCAGTCGAGGCTGGGCAACGATGTTGCTGCAATCGGCCAGTTCTATGCTCAGACCATGCAGCTCCTTTCCAACCTGATGATAGGAGGTCTCGGGTCCATCGCTCTGGCGCTCATCATCGACTGGCGCTCTGGGCTGCTTATCACCAGCGCCGCGTCCGTGCTGTTTCTTATCACAGTTCCGCTCCTCGGCCCGCTGAAACGACACGCTAAGGCAGCACAGAGCAAAAAGGCAGAGGTTCTGGGTCAGACAGGACAGATGACGCGCGGCAGTTTCATCGTGCGGTCGTTCAACCTGCAGGACTGGGTTTTGCAGAGATTTGCCGGCTCCAGTCTTGCTCAGCGCCACGAGGGGCTTCTGCTGGGGTGGTACGACGCCTTGCGGTCGTTCACCGACAATATGGGCAACGTCGTCAGCCTGGTATTGATTGCGTATGGGGCCCGACGGGTGGCGATCGAGCCGGCGTTTCTTCCAAGGCTGGCCGCTCTCATCCAGCTGGTAGACGAAGTAACGATGTTCTTCAGTCAGCTCTCCAGCCTGCTCACTGACCTTCAGGTCAAGCTCGCCTCGGCAGTCCGTGTCCTTGAGCTCCTCGATGAGCCTCCCGAGCCCGTTCGTCTGCCACGACCACCGCTTGTCGGTGAGTCACGGGCAGGACCAGGCTTGTCTGTTAACGACCTCTCCTTTGCGTACAGAACCCAGGAAGATGCCGCACTGCAAAGCATCAGCTTCTCGGTAGCCGCCGGCCACAGGGCTGCATTCGTCGGGCCATCGGGCGGAGGAAAGAGCACCCTGTTCAAGCTCATTCTCGGCCTGTATCGGCCCAGACGTGGTACCATCACCGTGGATGGCCACTCAATCTACGACCATGAGTTGTCCGTATGGCGAAGCCAGTTTGCTTATGTCCCGCAGAACGCATTTGTCTTCAGCGACACTGTTTATGCAAACATCGTGGGTGGCATGCCCGACCCGGGCGCCGAAAAGGTAGAACGGGCGGCACACGCTGCCAATGCCCACGACTTCATCATGCAGTTGCCCAATGGGTATCAGACGGTTCTGCAAGAGCTCGGCCAGAATCTGAGTGGCGGTCAGAAACAGCGTATCGCCATAGCAAGGGCCCTGCTGCAGGATGCACCCGTGCTTCTGCTGGACGAGGCCACAGCTTCTCTTGACGCTGAGAGTGAACACGAGGTCCAGGAGGCGCTCCAAAACCTCATGCAGGGTCGCACGACCCTCGTCATTGCCCACCGGCTGTCCACGATTCAGGACGCGGACACCATCTATTACCTTGAGGGTGGCCAACTGGTTGAACAGGGGACGCACCGGGACCTCATGGCCCATACAGACGGGCCATACCGGCGTCTCGTGGAGACAGGCCTCAAGGCAACGTCCCCGCCTCCAGCTTCATAACAAGGAGTCAGCCTCCACGGGAGCCGCTGCAGCCGGAGCTCGGGCAAAGGCGTCCAGGATAGACCTTGTGACCGGCCACTCAAATGTCTCGACACAGACGGGCATGTCCGCACTCCTGCCAGTAAATCTCCTGTCCATGAATTCGATGAATCCAGTAAGGGTTGCCTCATCCGGCAGGATATGGCACCTGCTTGCGTCACAGCCATGGAAGTGGACCTCCCCGACTCGCTCGCCATAGAGGTCGGCGAACAGGTCGGGCGACGTGCGGGTGAGCAGCAGGTGTCCGTAATCCAGCGTCACCGAGAAGGGAATGTCCTCTACCTGTGGATAGACGGTTTCGAAGACATCGTTCTCCAGGTTCTCCAGGCACAGGCGATCCCCCACGAGCCTCACACCCAGAGTAAGCAGTGTCCGAAGGGCCGCCGTGTCATCAATCGGATGGACAGTGAACCGCAACACTTCCCGGTCCTGAAAGAACCTCAAAGCCGCGACAGCGTTCTCCGTACTGTCAGCGGGAAGGTGCACAGACAGGCTCAGGAGAGCCGTCATGGCGTCCCACTCCCGCTCCAGCAGATCTTGAATCTCGTCATTCCACGTGTAGACAAGCAGTTCGCAGAACGATACATGCCCGGAAAGCAGCCGCAGATTGTCGATGTAGGTTCCGGCATCCTGCCAGGAGGTTGCCCCCAGGTTCATTGCGCCTTCCCGATGGAGCCTAATCTGGTAAGTTCGAGGGGGCTGGACAACGGTGGCCGATGCACTGTCAGAATACCACACGTGGCTGGACCTGCCGACTTGTTGAGGTATGGCCAGCACTCGTCCAGTAGTACCTTCATGCCAGTCTCACGCTCCAGGACGTCAATCTCATGCGCGATGCCGCGCGAACCACAGGGTAGAAAGTCACCCACCGCGTCATCCGCGGCCAGCAACCTCACGACCGCCGGAGTCAGCAATTGGCTGCCGTGTTCCAACACTTCGTTGCCAACCCATGGATGACCTACAAGGTAGAGGCTGTCGCCTGCACCCGTCCTCCTCCAGCGAAGCGACGGGGCTGTTCCAAGCACCGCAATTCCAAGGCCTGTCATCGTCGTCGGCATGTTTTCCTCGGTACTGCCTGTGATGGCAACGTCGGTATAGCCTTCGACGTCAAGTTCCGTCCTGATGCTTTCTAGGATTGCTTGTCCGGTAGGTTCCCACTCGTTAGACACAAGCGACATGACCAGCATCGGCGATGCTCCGACGGCAGCCAGCTCGCTGAGACAGACCCGCAGTGTGTACGAACCACAGATGTGTTCGGAGGCAGCAACAACGTCCGAGGGTTTCCTTCCAATAGCTCCGAGGCTGTCGCAGGCAGCAACAAGATACAATCCGGCAACCTGGAAGACGCTGACGTCGCGCGCTGTTGCCACAGACAGTGCACGCTCCATGCCTGGCTCCCTCACCGTACCGGGCAACGCCGAATCACACGGGACACGAGGAAAACTCACGAGGCTGGCAAAGGAATGGCGCAGGTCCTTGTTTCTTCTCAGATCTGCGCCAAGTGACCTTCGACGCCATCCATAACTTCTGCTGCTTTTGCAGATGCCGCACTCTTGCCGGCCTGCGCTTTACAGCACGATGCTTTTCGACGGGTCGAGTGGCCTTATGTACCATGTTGTCGATGTTCATGAGCCACCTCCCTGACGGACAACTGTCGATAACTGTAGCGGCGTGCTCTACGGTGTCAAGCACCAGATATACATTCCTGGTGTCACCACCGCGTGAGCCGGTATTTCGAGCGTCAATCGGCGAGGTCCTCGCGCACACGCCGCTGCATCCGCACAATGCGGCCACACAGTCTCCTGCTGAACTCAGAAGCTATCTCAGCGTTTTCCAGCGCCCCTGCCCGGTCATTGCTGTTGCTGCTGTGAAGCACGCCCGGCAGCGCACGTCGCGCGACCAGCAGTTCGATGGCCTCTGCCATCATACTGTTCACCAGCAGAGCTCCGGCGATGGTCGAACCCGGGCCTGCCTTGGATGTACTGCCACTGATGGCAATGAGCGCATCTCCGGGAACTCCACACGTGTCGAGTACAAGGTCGGCCACCTCAAACAGCCGCTTTCCGGACGGATGGCGGGACGGTGTGCTTTGTGAGTGTGCAACATTCGTCACGGCAATGACGTTCAGGCCCAGCCTGCTACCCTCCATTGCCATCTCCACAGGAACGGCGTTACGTCCCGAATTGGAAATTACCACGAGGACGTCACCCACTTCAACCGGGTTATTCGTCAAGTAGACATGAGCAAGTCCGGGCAGGCGCTCAAGATAGGTGGCTTGTGTTTCGTTGATGTGGACCATGAGTTCCGTTTCAAGAATACCTTGCACCTGGACGAGACCTCCGGCCCTGCCTACCATCTCCTCAGCAATCATGTGAGAATGCCCCGTCCCAAAGCCGAACACGACGCCACCACCCTGCACACTGTCAGCTACCAGCTGAGCGCCTTTCAGGATTCCATCCATCTGAGTTCTCTCGATACGGTCGATCATTTGACGCACTGCATCAATGTATGCCGCTGCAGCCATCTTTGTCCTCCTCGGAATCTATTCTCCGGACAAACGCCCGAACTCATCTCTCGCGAATTCCTCCAGTGCAACCGCCGCTCCCTGCTCGGTATTCGCTGGTACGATAAACCGTGCCAGCGAGCGCGTCCCCTCATCTGCATTTGCTACTGCCACAGACACTCCTGCCTGGGCAAACATGCTCCTGTCTGCCTCGCAGTCGCCCACCGCCATCACGTTTTCGCGCACAACGCCAAGGTATGACATCAACCAGGCAAGTGCGGACCCTTTGCTGACGCCCGCGTCCATGACGTTCAGGAAGTTGACATCAGCCCGCACAACAGTGGCAGCAGACCCGAGCGTCCGGTCCAGGGCCCGTTGAAGGTTCGCCGCGTCCTCGGGCGCACAAATCAGCGTGATCTTGCGAACACCTTGTGTATCTAGGTTGTGCTCGTTCGTGAACTCGCGTATCCCGTCGTCGCGCCGCGGTGTGCCAGGAGCATGGAATGCCTGTGGTTCACCTCGTCCATAGAGAATCATGTTCACGGGAAGGCCACAGGAACGTACAACGTCCAGTGAGCCAAGAATAACCTCTCGTGAAACCATCTGCTCTAATAACAGCCGTCCGTCAGCAGGGTCTGCGATCACGGCTCCCTGTTCCGCAATGACCGGAACGGACAGCCAGTCCAGCCGCTTGAGAAACGGGATGATGCGCTGCATGTCACGCCCTGAAGCTACGGTGCAGGCCAGGTCAGCATGGTGAACCGCCGTGAGGCGTTGCGCCACGTCGTCACTGATCTCTGCATGATCGTCCAGCAGCGTGCGGTCAAGATCGAAGACAGCCAGTCGCCTGTAGGCTCCAGACGCCCTGCGCTCAGGCATGATACTCTCCACTTGCAAAACGCTGGACAGCAGTAACCACTCCGGCGTCATCATTTGAGGGTGCAATATAGCGCGCCATCCGTTGAACCTCCGGATCACCGTTTGCCATCGCGACCGAAACACCAGCAACCCCGAACATGCTAGCGTCGGTCTCGTTGTCACCCACTGCCATGACATCCTGCATGCTGACGCCAAGCATGTCAGCCAGCAACACCACAGCACTGCCTTTGCTGACCCCCTCGCCCATGATGTCAAGGCAGTTCACATCAGACTTCATGATCGTTGCCGTTCCGCGGAGCAGACTCAATAGTTCGCGTTCAAGCGCATCCGTTTCATCCTTGCGGCAACGGATCGCTATCTTCCGGAACCCGCCGACATCATGGCTGTGCCAGGTGCCGATATCCTGAAACTGCGAATTCAACTCAGAGTACAGCGTGTCCTGCAGAAAGAAGGGCGCAGCTTCATTCTTGTAGACGAGAAACTCTTTACCACGCGACAGAAAAAAGTTGAAATCGTGTCTTCCCGCTGCCAGATGGTCCAACACCTGCCGCACGACAGAGCCTGACAGATCCCGCTCTACAAGAACGCGCCAGTCACCCGGGTCCTGGATTACCGCACCTGTCTCGGTGATCACAGGAACGCGGATGAGAGCAAGCTGGTCAACATACTGCGCGACAGAGTACTGTTCCCGTCCGGTGCAGATGGTAAACTCCGTACCGGGCGGCAGCGCAGCACGCAGCCGCAGCACAGTTTCATCTGTGAGCCCCGACCTGCTGTTGAGCAGTGTGCCGTCCAGGTCACACGCTATGAGTCTGTGTACCGTCGTCACCGCTCAGGCGGAGTACGCCATCCTGCCTTCACAGATCGTGGCCGCAACATGTAGGTCAGCAGTTAGAACAGCAATGTCTGCAATGGCTCCGGGTTTGATGAATCCTCGATCTGTTACTCCAATCGAGTGCGCAGGGTTCAGTCCCGCTGCCCTGAAGGCCGAGGCATGGTCGAGACCACCGATACTGACGACATTGCGTACCGCACGGTCGAGTGTCAGAATTGACCCTGCGAGACGGCCACCGGGAAGGCGAACAGAGGTTTCATCGACAGTGACCTCCTTCCCGTCGAACACGAACGCCCCGCGAACGTCCAGCCCGGCGGCCAGGACGGCATCCGAAATGAGGACCAGACGCTCCTTGAGGTACCTGCTGATGAGAGCAATCGTTGCAGGGTGCGTGTGCACCCCATCCGCAATGAACTGAAGGTACACGTCATACAGAAAGGCGGTCGCGACAGGTCCTGGCTCCCGGTGGAGCATCGGCCGCATGACGTTGAACAGGTGGTTCAAAGACGTGGCTCCTGCTGCTATTCCTGCGACTGCATGCTCAAAGTCCGCATCCGTATGGCCAATTGACACATGAACGCCACGGCTGACCAGATGTTCAATTGCGGCAATAGCTCCATCACGTTCGGGGGCGACGGCCATAAGGAGAAGCGGACCTGCGCCCAGCAGTGCTGCAGTATTTGTGTCGGTGGGCTCCTCAAAATCCTCTGGGTTCATGGCACCGGGCATGTTCGAGCTCAAGAACGGTCCTTCCAGATGCCATCCGAGCGGTCTCGCGCCCGAAACCGTGGGCAGCTGCGGGGTGAGCGCACCCATAACCTGCTGCAGCACCACAACCTTTGCTCCTACTGTGGTAGGAAGGAACGACGTTACGCCGAACCTCGGAAGTCCTCCTGCCATGGCCTCCAGTGCCTCCGGGCTGCCCTCCATGATGTCGTGGCCGCCAAACCCGTGAATGTGAACGTCGATGAACCCAGGTACCACCAGCAGGCCCGTAGCATCCAGGGTCTCGAGTCCCACCGGCTGTTCAGCAGTAACGTGGACAATTCGATGTGTGTCGATTTCAACCCACCAGGTTCCGGCGGCCTCGTCCGGAGTGTACAGATGGTCTGTCTTGATGACATAGTGCTTCGAGGAAGGTGCAATCATTCAGTACTCCTTTCGTCCGCTTCTTGGAACCCAGGAAACATCAGCTTACCGTGCGTTCGGATGGTCCACGGGCATGCGTTCGCCGCTCCGAGCAGAAGTGTAGCAAGCATCGACCACCCGCTGAGTCCACGCAGCTTCCATGAGTGTAGGCCGTTCAGCAAACGACACCTGCCCACCAGTCGCACCGTCGAGGAGCGTATAGATGCTCGCCGCGTGCATGTCGCACATGAGTCCCATGGACATTTTGGGGCTCGGGAAGGCAGTTCTCAAGTACGACGACCACGGGTCGTCTATGTCGACATCCTGGGTAATGTCGTGCGAAGAAGCATTCATGACCACTGCCTTTGACTGTGAAAGGTCGATACTGACAGAACCCTGGGTCCCGAAGACCTCGAGGGCAAACGCCCCCTCCCGGCCGGCATGAATCCGGGAGACCTCGACCGTTCCAGTGCTGCCGCCCACCAGTTCCCCCGTCACCAGCGCCCAGTCGTCGACATCGACCGCAGCTGTGCTCCCCGAAGAACCCCCGATCGGCCGTTCCCCCACAACCGTCTTCGTGACGCATCGAACAGCGGCGAACTCCCCAATCACCATGCGTACGGCATCAATCATGTGCACGCCAAGGTCCATCAAAGCTCCACCACCCGATTCGCTGCTGGACAACCGCCACGACATCTCGCGCCTTGGGTTGAGATAGCTGGCATGCAACAGTACCGCTCGCCACGTCACAACGTCGCCGATGATACCCGCCCGTACTACCGCCCGTGCCGCCGCCATGGCGGGAAGAAACCGGTAGACAAGAGCCACCTGGTTGAAGACACCCGCCGCCTCAGCTTCCCGCGCCAGCTCCAGTGCCAGATCTCCACTGAGGTCTACCGGCTTCTCGCAGTATACCGGCCTGCCGGATGCCAACGCAGCCATCACAAGAGAACGATGGGCTGCATTCGGCGTGCAGACATCCAGCAGGTCGGCATTGCCGAGCACTGCGACAGCCTGGTCATAAGGAGCAGCGCCAGCGAACGCAAGCCGTTCTGCCATCTCTGGCCGTGAGGTCAGCACTGCCTGGAACACGACCTGTGCCGGAATGACACTGTAGACAGCCGGCAGTACTCGATAGCAGAGCCAATGAACGCGCCCGATATATCCTGGCCCGGCAAGCACGAGCCGGACAGTGCTAGACACGATACAGGCGGTCGGCGTACCTGGCCGTATACTGCTTGTTGAATTCGGGACCGCCGTCTACGTTTGCACTCATGTAAACGGGCGGGACGTATCCCGCTGCCACCATCTCGCGAATCGCAAACACTATGGCCTGGTCCACGAGCATGGCAGAGCCAATGCTGGACGTTCCTGCAATACGCGTTGGTAGCCCAGGAATCTCGATAGCCGCGTCCCCCTCGACGCTGTGATTATCAAGTACCACATCAGCGAGTTCCCACAGCATTTTGCCGCTGGAGTGCCGCGATGTGCTGTGTTTGCCAACCTCAAGCGCGGTCACTGCGACAATCGGGGCCCCTACCGCGCGCGCCGCCAATGCCATCTCGATAATGAGTGGATTGCGCCCCGAGTTGCTGATGAGAAACAGGCAGTCTCCCTTCCGAAGGTCCCAGGTTTCTGCAAAGGCAGTTCCAACCCCTTCGATGCGCTCGTATAAGCCGCCCGATGGTTCCTTGATCTGCTTGGACGGGATGAGGCCGCCAGCTCTTCCGCAGATCTCCATTGCAGATGCCGCGGAATGTCCGCTGCCGAAGGCCTGCAGGATTCCTCCGCCCATGATGCTCTGGGCTACGATGTGTCCGGCTTCGCGCATGTGTTGGTCCTCACCTCTCAGCACGGGGATCAGTTGTTCGATCTTGTCAAAGAACTCAAGCTCCATAGTACTCACCTCAATCCTTTTTCCGTACTTCCCCCGGATTACAGCAAGCCCTTCTTCCCAAGCAGCTCAACCAGGTCCAGCGCACGGTCGCTGCTGCTCCGCTGTGGCGTAATCTTGTATCCCATATCGCTCATGGCCTTGAACGCTTGAGCATCCTCCTTCGTGGCTGCAATCCAGGGAAGCACCATGACATAGTTCGTCCCCTGGACAGGCGCCTGGTTGCCCACGTTGATACTCTTCGGCTTGAGGCCTCCCTGGAGGAGAGCCAGAGCACCCTCGGCGTTGCGCGCGATGATGAGTACGTTTTCGTGTGCCGGATCGAGCGTTGCCAACAGTTTCAGGGCGTCCGCTATGCACACCACCGAGGTTGGAAGTCCCCGAGCAGCTTGCGGCAGAATAATACGCTGGATCGGATCGGCGGCAACTTTGTCGTCCGCGACCACGATACGTTTCGCCCCATAGTAGCTGCACCAGCTGACAGTGACCTGCCCATGAATGAGACGGTTGTCTATATGCAGGAAGAAGGCCATAGTATGCTCCTAGTCAGTTGAAGATGAAGGCGTGCCTTCATCAGTCGTTTGTGAGTTCTTCAGCGCTTCGCGCATCATTTTGCTTAGACTCTCGATGGAAGCTTTTCCCGCATTCATTGCCATATCGGCAACATCACCGAGGGGCATGCCTCCCCGAACCCCAAGGATTTCAAGAATCATGGGTAAGTTAACGCCTGCAATAATCTCGACATCATCACGAACCAGGTAGGCGGCGGCGTTGGAAGGAGACGCACCAAGCATGTCCACAAACACCAGACTGCCATCGCCGGTGTTCGTCTCTGTGATGGCAGCCTGAATACGCGTCTTGAGTTCATCAATACTGTCGCCTTCACGCAGGGCCACTGTCTTCAGCTGCTCCTGCGGCCCAGCAATCAGCCGTACAGCGTCAGCCATGCCATCTGCAAGTTCACCGTGTGTTACAACGACAATTCCTATCATCACTAACCTCCGGTCCCGGGCCATTCGCTGGCCCGGGATACCGCATTGTCAGAAACGAAGTAGCGTGCCCGAGCTACAGAAGCTTGAATGCTCCAAGCACAATTCCGAGGACAACCAGGAGAAGGAGGACCTGAAGGTTGGTCCAGTGCTTCTTCTTCAGCAGCCAGTAGACACCAAAGGTCAGAAGCAGAGGAAGCATGTACGGCAGGATAGCGTCAAACGTACTCTGGAGCTTGACAGTCTGCAGTACTTCTTTGCCCTCGATGGTGACCTTCTTCGTAAACTCGATCGGCGTCTTGACACTGGCAAGAATGCTCGGAATGAACCCACCCATGATGAACAGAGCCGCCGTGCTCGCAATATCGGTAATGCGGGTAACGGCACCGCTGCTCATCTGGCGCACAAGACCAAGGCCCTGTTTGTATCCAAGCCAGAATCCCGGGAACATGAGATAGAACCAGATGAACCCAAGAGCAAGCATAAGCCAGGCACCCCCCGTGCTTCCGCGGAGCGCCATGGATGCAGCAAACACGGCAAAGATGGGCTTCATCAGGATGGCCATGACTGTATCGCCGATGCCTGCGAACGGACCCATCAGAGAGACCTTCAGACTGTCGCCGACCTCGGGTTGCTTCTTTTCTTCGAGGGCGCATGATGCCCCGAAGATTGTTGGTGAGCCAATGGCAGGATTGGTGTTATAGAACACCATGTGCCGCTTGAGCGCAGCGAAGTAGTCATCCTTGCTCGGATACACCTTCTTGAGTATGGGAGATATCGACCAGGCAAAGCCCAGCGCCTGCATACGCTCGTAGTTCCAGGACAGCTGGAGCGTGAGGTTGTGCCGCCACATGGCGTTTACAAGGTCCTTGTGGGTGACAGGGCTCGGCGCCTGCTCGACCTTCTCCACCTCTGCCTCTTCCGCCTGCTCCTCAGCAGCCTCGACCGGCTTCAGGGAGAAGTAGATCAACACGATAGCGAGCGCGGCCAATGCTATCCCGAGCAAAGGCACGTTGAGGTAGGCAAACATGACGAACCCGAGTACAAAGAACGTCCACCACTTCTCGATGGGCAAGAATGTAAGAAGGATACCAAACCCAAGGGCAGGAAGGATATGTCCCATCGTGGAGAAGCCCCGCGTCAACCACGCAGGAATGTTGGTGATCAGGGTCTGGATGGGTCCGGACCCAAGCCAGATCGCGAAGAAGACGGGAATTGCGCGTGACAGTCCCCAGGGCAACTGTCCCAGCAGATGCCATCTTGAGAATGCAGCCTCGTCCTGTTTCTCCACGGCCCGGTCGGCTCCGTGGATGAAGATCGTCGTGAGCGAACGCCCGAGAATGTCCAGCTGGGTCATGAACAGCGATACTGGTACTGCCACTGCCATGCCCGCAGCCATCGCCTCCGTCGTAGGAAGTTTCGATAGTGCCGCAAAAGCAGTACCCACGATAGCGCCGGTTGTATAGTCGGGAGTCGTGGCGCCACCATAGGTCCACAGACCCAGTGACATGAGCTCCAGTGTGCCTCCCAGGGCAAGACCGAGTGGAACGTTGCCAACAACGGCGCCCACAAACAGCCCACTGACGATCGGGTC
The DNA here is from genome assembly GCA_002402295.1 of Caldiserica bacterium UBA4822. Classification (GTDB taxonomy): domain Bacteria; phylum Caldisericota; class Caldisericia; order Cryosericales; family Cryosericaceae; genus Cryosericum. Next base: position 18,644 of record DHFO01000021.1, on the reverse strand, counting down.
GTTTAGTAGCCAAGTAGGACCCAGGTTGGCGATCATCGCAACATAGGACCAGACCGCCAAAACGAATGAGATCCAAATGCCATAGCCGTTACCCATAGATCAAGCCTCCTTACCAGATTCCCTAGTACTTGCTCAAACGTGCATCAGGTGATGCGATGTTCACCCATCGGAGCCACGGAGACAATCTGCACTCCTGGACTCCCTTACCACCCCCTCCCATCCATCGTCCGCCCCTGGCGCACCGGTAACGCCACAAGTTATCTTCACCAAAGGCGAGCAATTTTCAACTGGACCTTGAAACACCCGTTCCGAGTCAAAGCCACCCCATTTACTCGATCGAAGTCTGTTCCTGTCCTCCGACAAGGCTGACCTTGCTGAGATACCGGGGAGCATCGGGATTGAGCTTTCGTTCAAGGGACAGGCTGTACGCAAAGAGCTGTGCAAACAGAGCATTCTGAAGCGGGTATAGGGTCGGGTTTGTGGGCGAAATGCGGAACGCAATGTCTCCATACCGCAATGCTCTGTCGCTGTCCGACACAACAAGCACGTGGGCTCTCGTCGACCGTATGCGTTCCAGCACGGCAATGTTCAGATCCAGGCAGGCATCGTCCGGGGCGAACATGATGACGGGAAGGTCTGGATTGAGAACTGCAAGCGGTCCATGTATGAGATCGACCGATGAGAGTCCCTGTGCATTGATGTAGCACGTTTCCTTGAGCTTCAGCGCGGTCTCTAGAGCGTTCGTATAGCAGTACCCGGTTCCCAGCACCACGAAGTCATCTGCAAACGCGTACCGCAGCGCCTGGTCCTGAATCTCGACCTCCCGGGCCATAATCTGCGTTATGGACGGCAGAACGCTGCGAAGATCAAAATCGTCTCCCAGGGCAGCATGGACCAAGAGAAACAGAACCGCCAGTGAAGCCGTGAACGTTTTGGTCGCCGCGACACTCTTTTCCAGGCCAGCCCTCAGAAGGAGTGTGTCAGGTCCGGTCAGGTGCTGCAATGTGCTTCCTTCTACGTTTGTGACACCAATAGTGAGGGTACCGTCCTTCACCGCGCGCCGGGCGATTGTGCAGACGTCCTCCGTCTCACCCGACTGCGAAACGGCAATCACGGCACTGTGTCGAAGCCGGGGAGGAAGGTCGTAATTGGTATACAACGAACCGAGCGCAAGCGCCACAGGAATACCAAGCAGGGACTCGATGAGATACTGGCCATAGATGCACGCATGGTCTGACGTCCCGCGTCCCGACTCTACCACAACCTCAGGATCCAGGGAGGCAAGTGCTCTGCCAATCTGCTGAATATGCGGACCTTCCTGTTCAACAAGCAGTTCCAGGACAGTTGCGGTTTCGCGAATCTCCTGAATCATCAGGTGCTCTTCCATGGAACCCCCTTCCCACTCACACGAGCAGACTGTGCAGGCCGTCGATGGCCGCGTCACGCACGTGTTCACCTTCTCCTTGTGCAACGAAGGTGGCAGATGCCTCGTAGCCGCCCTCCAGATATGCCTCGGCATCCGGAATATAGCCCACATAGTCTCCGCAGTAACCTACCACGAGTACTGCGTACCCTGGGAACGCCGACCGTATAGCTGCGCCCAGTGACGAGAACAGCTCACCAGGAATCCCCGCGACGAGCAGGTTGCCGCACCTGGCCAGGGATAGCCTCGACTCAATTGAGGACAACGCTCGCATGCGTTCAGTTGCCCCGACAGCAAACGTCAGGCCCTCGACAGCGGATTGCAGAGGTCGAAGGTTGGGCACGTGGTCCGCAACCGCTCTGTCCAGCTTTTTCCTGGCCTCTGTCAAGGCAGCACCAAGTTCCTGGTGTGACGGAAAGTCCTTGAGCTTGAGGTGCAGTGGCACGTCCCGCGCGCGCTCCACGACAGACACCTGCAGTTCGCGCAAGGTACCCAGTCCCTCCGCGAGGCTCTTCGCAACGACTCCTCCGATGCGCTCGACCTCACTGAACCCGGAGCCACGACGATAAAATCTTGTACTCATATCCCCCGCCGCGCCATTCAGAAACATGACGGCCTCAACCCCGGGAACGGCCTCTGGCAACACACGGGCGACCACGCCGGGGAAGTCCGCGCTGTAGAGCCGGTTCTCCTCATGAAGAACAGTTGGATGGCAATCCAGATTGTACTCCACTAGTGCCCCATGGTCGCCCCGTAGTTCCAACACTGCCATTTCCCCGCGTTCCTGACGCTGCACGCGCCGGTTGCCACAGACGGGCTCCAGCAGAGGAACCCGGCCCCACATCGCAGAAGCCTCGTGAGCGTCGCGGTATGCTGCAACAGCGGCTGCGACACACCCCCTGACGGTACGGTTGAACAGGGGGCCGTTGAAGTCTTCAGAAACGTCCGTTGCGCCGGGGACTGCCCCGTGAGCAAGGCCCCAGGGTCCAGAGTGTGTGTGCGTCGCCGCGACAAGGCAGCTTTCCGGCGAAATACCCACTTCGCGGCTGATGCCCAAGCGCACTTCATCAACAAAGGCACGGTCAACGTCCAGTGTATCGAGTTCTATCAACAGCATGCCGGACTCGAACCCTGTTCCCAGGTACAGGGCCTTGGCCATCAGGTCATCGTGGACGCCCTCGGCAAGCCGTTCGCCAAGGAATCCTGCCATCTGAAGCCCAGGTTCAGGGGTGACGACCGCGCTCCCATGTCCGACTTTCATCGTCGCGTGCATGTGTGAGTCGCCGCTCATCCTGGCGTACCGTCCTCGCCACCTGCCGGAGGCGCAGGACGCGAATGGTGAGCTTTCAGAACAGGTGCGAGACGCAGCCAGATGTACCACCCGAATCCAACGGCGACGACGATGTAACCGACCACCTGCCAACCCGAAAGGACCGTCATCAATGCCCCGGCCATGACGATGAGAACAGACATGAACAGCTTCTTGGTAGTGTTGTCCATGGTCGACCAGGACTGCCGCTGCGGAGCTTCTCTTCGCACAGGGGAACCTTTGTTGGTCGAAGAGTTCCTATGATGCTTACTCATTGCCGTGTTCCTCCTTGACCGACGGGTTATCGCTCCACAGCCCAACACTACACTATCATCGTAGTCCAAATGGATCACAATGAAACTGTTGTATTACGCGCCAGACCGGCAAGGCTCAGGACGGGGCCCGCAATGGCTTTCACTACACCGCCCGGCGTGGCATGATATGCAAAGTGGGTCCTGCAGCGCTTCCGATTCAGTTTTGTGGAGCTGGCCTTGCAAAGCAGCGACCAGACCGAACGGGCTTGCACGCAACAGATGATAGGCTCAACCGTGACGTGAAGAAGTCACGGAATACCAGTAAGCAAAGGGGAGGAGCAGAGATGAGAATAGGGTTCATAGGATTGGGGATCATGGGGCGCCCAATGGCCAAGAACCTGCTCAGGGCAGGCTACTCGCTGGTGGTCTACGACAAGACAGCTCCTGTGAGCGACGTGCTCAGTCTGGGAGCCGAGGGTGCTGCATCGAACCGAGAGGTTGCGTCACGCTGCGACATCATCATTACCATGCTCCCGAATTCGCCCGACGTCTACGAAGCGGTTCTGGGCGTCGACGGCATAGCCTTTGGCGCCAGGGATGGGAGCATTCTGGTAGACATGAGTTCTATTGCTCCCGCTGTGTCACGGGCTATCAGCGGTGAACTCCAGACGAGGGGGGTGGCCATGCTGGACGCCCCTGTTTCCGGGGGCCAGCCCAAGGCTGTGGACGGCACGCTGGCTATCATGGTGGGCGGCGACCCCGCGGTGTTCGAGTCTGTGCGGCCCATCCTCGAAAAGATGGGCTCGTCAGTTACCCTTATAGGCCCTGTTGGCAGTGGCAATACAGCCAAGCTGGCGAATCAGATTATCGTTGCGCTGAACATCGCGGCAATCTCCGAGGCCTTCGTTTTGTCTACCAGGGCAGGCTTGGACCCAGAAGTTGTGTTCACAGCCATCAAGGACGGCCTGGCGGGTTCGACGGTCATGAACGTCAAGGTACCGTCTATCCTGGACGGTAACTTTGAACCCGGTTTTCGGATCCAGCTGCACATCAAGGACCTTGTCAATGCGGTGGATACAGCTCACGACCTCGGGGTGCCTGTTCCCCTGACGGACCACGTTCTTGAGACGCTTCGGGAGCTGGAACGCGAAGGGTTGGGAGCGGCAGACCACAGCGCCATCATCCGGTATTACGAAGAGCTTGCTCACACCGAGGTGCGCCGGAGACATCCGTAGTTACAGTCAGACCCAGGTGCAGGCTACTGCAACTCCTCGATAATCTGCTCACAGAGTTCGTGCGTCAGCAGAGCATCCCCGGCTGCAGGAGCCGCTGGCCGTTCCAGTTTGACTGCCCGCACAAATGCATCGACGACCTGAGAAAAACCTCTGGAGAACAGGGGTGACTCCCAGTCTCCAGCTCGCGTGACCTCTGCCCTGCCACCATGCCAGTGTACGCAGCTCCGCAGGTCCAGTACACACCAGCTGTCGTCATGAGAAGTCACCTCGAGTCTTTCTTCGTCGCGTCCTGAGCCATGCGTCATGATGCCAACGGCAGTACCTCCCTCCGTTGTCCACTCGACGGTCAGCTGTTTGAGAAGATGGCCCTCGCGGATGCCGCCTACATGCATGGCGACAGGATCGGTCCGCGAGAGAAAGCGGAGCGTGTCTACCACGTGGATGAAGTCGTCGTACACAAAGGTTCGCACGTCTTGCGGCGGAGCGGCCCGGTGCTTTTCCATGAGCACAAGAGACGTGCCTGAGACAGTGGACAGCGTCCTGTAGAACGGCGCATACCGCCGGTTGAAGCCAACCATGAGGATATGCCCCCGGCTGCCCGCGAGCCGGACCAGGTCGCGGCTTTCATCTATCGAGTAGGAGATGGGTTTGTCGACGTAGACATCTATGCCAGATGTGAGCAGTTTCCGGACGATGGACTCATGCGCTTCTGTTGCCGCATGAACAAATGCCGCAGTCACGCCTGCACCGACAAGCTCGTCCACCGTTTGGACTCTATTCACAATGCGATACTGGCGCCCGAGGTCCTCAAGGACCGTCAGGTTTCTTGTTGCAAGGACGATATCGAGGTCCTGTCTGGAGCTCAGTACAGGCAGGTAGGCCTTCCGCGCAATTGCTCCAAGACCAACTACTCCAACTCTCAGCTGCTCCACCCGCGCCTCCTCTTTCGTGGCCAGGTTAGGACGAGGGCACACACAGCACGTTCGTCAGCGCCCGCGTGCCCTTGATGATGTACTGTCCTTTGTAGTATAGCGTGGTGGACGCCCCGCCATCGAGCGTAACAACGTTCGTGAACAGGCCGAGCCTGGCCAGCGCGACACTGACGTCGCCGAACTGCAGCCGTACCTTGGCAGGCGTGACGATGAAATACAGGTGACCTCTATCATCCATGCCCAAAAACGCGCGCGAGCCAAGCTTAGAGGCGCGACTGATGTCCTTGTATCTGGCATAGTCGATGAAGGGCTTGCCCGACTTGACCACGACAGGCCCACACTGCAGGAACGTACACCCGGTGCAATCGCGATCGCCTACAAATGAACGGACCTCGGCGGTTGAGGCGGTTCTCAGCAATGTGACGGTGTCAGGATAACGCGCATAGAGGGCGACCTGCCCCGCAGCCAGGGTGCGCGGAGTGAAGTATCGACCGGACATGACAGTAATGATCTGTCCTCCCGAGACCACAACCAGCAGTTCGTTGGTTCCGACCGAGAGACCTCCGTTGTAGTAATTCGTGAAAAGTGATAGCGTTTGCGAATCTGGTGCAGCAGGAGCCTGGTTGATGCGCGAGACCGTCAGGTTCTTGCCCGTGTTGAGCTGAACGACCGCACGCGCTGTTCCCTCCACATAGAAGGGAACGTTGTCAGGAGCAATCCCTATCGTTGACACATACGTTCCTGAGTAGTAGACGGGGATACCCTGGTCTTGAACGGATCCGCTCATGATGTGTGTCTGCAAGTTGAATGGGGTCGCGTTCATCATTGCCAGCGGCTTCAGACTGTCTACAAATGCCGACGGGTAGCGGCCCGTGCCAAGGCCGCCAATCGACTGGCAACTGACGACGCGAATACCTTTGCCGGTCAGGTCAATACGGACGATGTCAAAGTCCACTGTCTGCATGTAAACCTGCTCCCTGCGCGTTTCATAGGTGACAGCATCTGCGTCGATTGCCGCGCCCACCTCCCGGTCTGGAACGGTCTCACTAAACATCATGGCCCCGTCCACACCGGGTGCAACCCGCAGATGCAGGAGCACCTGAACATCAGATGCGGCAACCAGGACCTCTCCCAGCAACCCCTTTGGTGGAACGGCCAGCCCCAGTCTGCCAGAACCCAGCCTCGCGTCACGGCTTCCCACGCTTACGACCAAGGAGTCCTGCCCGCGTGTCAATTCCAGCCCCAGGCCCTGCTGCACAGAAGTGAGCGCGTAGCCAAACTGTCGCCCCATGAAACCGATGGGTACCAGCATCTGTTGTGATGGTCCGTCGAGAATCGGTGGAACCAGCATGGTTGTTACCCGGCCGTTCACACGAGCCCGGACGCTCCCCGCCGACAGCGTCACCGTCGTTGTCGCTGCACGGGCAGGGCATACCCATCCGCATACTATGACTGTTACAACAACCAAACAGCAGAGCGTTTTTCGGCTCCACACACTGGAACATTGGAGCATTTCCCGCACCTCCCCGAAAACAGTCTGGACATTTCTTAGACGTGACCGGCAAACGTATTGTTCCCGGCACACCTGGTCCGAGCGCTGGGCCTCCTCAGTCTCACCCGCCTCGCGCGCTTTACAGGACACTCCGTACCGCTATGATTGTTGCATGCAAAGGATTGCCCTTTCGCCCAGGAGAATGCCAGGCGACAGCATCCAGACAGAACACCACGGAGCAGCGATCCTGCGGCTTTTGGTGGTCTGGCTGGTCGGGGCCCTGCTTCTCGGCCTGGCATGTGGTTACCCGGCGGAGTCTGCATCGGCATCAACAGCTCCTACAATGCCGCCAGAACTGCTTGTGGGAGCGAACATCTACGAACCGTTCGTCTACTACCAGGATGGTGAGCTGGTAGGCTTCGATGTTGACCTCGTCAACCTGATCGCATCACTCAACGGGTGGACCGTGCGCTATGAGGTCATGCCGTTCACGCAGGAACTGCAGGCGATTCGGCAGGGAACAGTAGACCTTGGCATCGGATCCATCTTCAGAACACCTGAGCGGGCCTCTCGCATCTCATTTACCAATGCCTACCTCGACTCCGGGCTGGTCCTTGTAACACAGGCTGACAGCCCCATTCGCCTTACCAGTGGCCTTGCAGGGCACCGGGTAGCCGTGAAGGCGGGGACTGCCTCGGATGACTATGTGGCTCAGCTCAGTGCCACGATTGGAAAGATTGACGTGCTGCGTTATGCGAGTTCCGAGGAAGTGATTGGCTCGGTTGCACGCGGCAAGGCAGACGCTGCAGTTCATGACTACCTGAATGCACAGTACCTCATCAACAGGTCCTACGTTGGGGCTCTTGTGCTGCACCAGGCAGGTTCGTTCAGTTTATTCCTGACGGGACGCCAACCATTAGCATTCCCCGCCGCGCGCAACATGCTGCCACTGCTGCCTCAATTCAACCGAACCCTCGCACATGTGCAGAACAGCGGGCTGCTGACCCAGATGCAGACGAAGTGGTTTGGAACGACCACGAGCTTTGGAGCAGAGAGCCGTCACATCAGGACAGCCCTCATTGTGCTCGCCGTGTTGCTGGCCGTCGGCGGGACCGCCCGCTTTTTGGTAGTACGTGAACGTGCTGCGCGTACAACACGCGAGAGAGCAGCCTACTATCAACAGTTGTTTTCTGCGGTACCGGAGCCTGCCATGCTCGTCTACACGGCACCAGATGGGCTTCGCATCGAGGCAACCAATACGGCACTCGATGCCCTTCTGGGAAGGAACGCGTCCGACCTCGTCGGGGCACGGCTGGGGTCTATCATGGTTGCTAAGGGAACTGATGCATCTCAGACGCTCGTAAGCGTGCTCGACCAAAGCCTGTCGTCAACACGATGGCACCTCAGTGCGTCGGACGGCGAGGTTATTCCCGTCAAACTCATGGTATCCAATCTGCCGCCCCCAAGTGGCCGCATCGTGATGGTTGCTCATGACCTGCGAGAACAGCTCAGTGCGGAGCAGACAGTGCGCGCTGCCTACGAACAGTACCACACCCTGTTTGATGACGCACCGGACCCGATTCTCATTCTTCGCAACCACACGATTATTCAAGCCAACATCGCCGCCGGGCGTACATTAGGCACGACGCCCGAGCACCTGGTCAACAGGCGGGTGGAGGACATCAGCCCACAGAACCAGGCAGATGGTGTCGCCTCTCAAGAGGCGATTCGACTGTTCGAGAACAAGGCCTTGCTTGGAACTCTCCAACGCTTCGATTGGACGTTCCTTGGGCCGAGCGGCCGCATGGTTGTGTGCGAGGCTTCCCTCAAGTCTATGCCGACCGCTGGCCCGGGCATCATTCAGGCCATCTTCCGCGATGTCACCGACCAGCGCACTGCAGAGGAACGCTCGAGGCAGCTGGAAACCGAACTCGTCCAGTCCCGGAAAATGGAAGCTGTCGGAAGGCTTGCCGGCGGCATCGCCCACGACTTCAACAACATCATTGGCGGCATCATGGGTCACGCCTCCCTCCTCAAAGTCGACATGCCGGAGGGGTCCGAGGCCTACCGCGAGCTCGACACGATCGAGCGCGCGGCAATGCTGGCCTCACAGCTGACGCACCGTCTGCTCACGTTCTCACGAAAAGAAGCTCTGACGCTGACTGACATTGACGTGAGCGCAGTGCTGGAGGATACGCTGTCCATCGCGACACCCGGGTTTGACAAGAGAACCGAGCTCGTCACACATGTTGCGTCAGACCTCGCATTTGTTTCCGGAGACCGGATGCAGTTCGAGGAAGTGCTGCTCAACCTCGTCATCAACGCCAGGGATGCGATTGGACACCGCGAAGGAACAATCACTGTGGAAGCACGGAACATCACACCCGACGACGCATACTGGCAGGATCATGCAATCCCTCCTCTCGCCCCTGGCAACTACGTAGAGCTGACGCTGTCGGATACTGGTGTCGGCCTGTCCGAGGAAGCCAAAGCTCATCTATTCGAACCGTTCTTCACCACGCGTCCGCAAGGAACTGGGCTTGGTTTGTCTATCGCCTGGCGTGTCATCCATGATATGGGAGGAACCATCGCGTTTGCCTCTGCACGGGGGCACGGCACCACGTTTACGCTTGTGCTTCCGGCGGTATCAAGAGCGGACGCCCAGAAACATGGACATCAGCCGGTACTACCTGCCTCCCTGCCGCCATCGCTGCACGGTGAGTCGGTCTTCGTTGTTGATGACGAGGACGTCGTCCGGAGCGTTGCGGTCAAGGTCCTGACCGGCCTCGGATACCAGGTCACTGAGAGTGCTGATCCTGTTGCAGCGCTGGAAACGTACAGGAGCAACTGGCAGTCCATCGACCTGGTACTGCTTGACATGATGATGCCACACATGAATGGCAGGCAGCTGTTTGAGAAAATGCGCGAAATCAACCCCGCCGTCGCTGCTGTCCTGATGTCTGGAGACGCGACTGGCACCGCAGAAGGTGCCACCTGGTTCGTGGGGTTCATTTCGAAGCCTTATACGCTGCAGGAACTCGCCACGATCGTGCGTCAGTCTCTGTCTACCTCTGCAGAACGAGCATCTACCATGACAGGAGACTCGGCTGTCTGAACCGTCTGAAAGTCCGGTGCCGTGACCACGGCCGGAGCGGCCAGCGTTCGGCGGCTTCCAAACGTGTGTGGCGTAACGAAGACTCGCATGTAGACAAGAAACACAAATCCTATGGCCCCGCTCACAAGAAAGCCCATGTTCGCTCCAAGGGCATCCGATATCTTGCCTGCGTACAGAGCACCAATTGGCGTAGAGCCGACGTACACGAGGTTATATGCCGCCATGACACGACCGCGCATAACATCAGGGGCCTGCATCTGCAAGCCAGTGTTGCACATGGTAGAGATGGCAGCCATTCCAAACCCACAGAAAAAGAGCAACACACCGCTCAGGTAGAAACTGCGCTGCACCCCTACAAGTATCATGGCAATAGAGAGCATGAATCCTGAAATGTAGATGTACGATGCTCTGGGCTCAAGGCGCTTTCCTCCAAGAGACATGAGTAAGCCGGCAGCGAGAGCTCCCATACCCATGGCGGACATGAGTCCTCCGAATCCGTCAGCCTCCAAACCCAGCGTCAGTTGAGTGAAACTCGGAATGAGTATGTTGAAGTTCAGGAGGAACATGCTGATAACACCCGCAATCGTCAGGAGGCTCATCACCACCTGGTTCTTCCTGATGTAGCGGATGCCTTCTCCAACATCCGCCAGGTAATTACTGGTCACTGACCGGACAGGACTGCGCCCCGCCTGCATGAACACAAGACTGATGATAACCGCTATGAAGCTGACCGCGTTCAGGATGAATGTCCATGGGATGCCGACGGCGTCGATGAGGATACCTCCGACAGCTGGTCCGATGACGCGTGCCATGTTGAACATCGTGCTGTTGAGCGCGACGGCGTTCGTCACCGCTGAACGATCATGGACCTGTTCTGAGACAAACGCCTGTCTCGTTGGACCATCGATCGCAGTGATGACGCCCGTTACTGCAGCAATAAGAAAGACCTGCCAGTAGGCAGCGTGTCCGCTAAACGCAACTGCCGCCAGAGCAAGCGCGGTTATCGCAAACATGGTCTGCGTGAACAGCAGCAGGGAACGCTTGGGATAACGGTCAACAACAGGCCCGATGAACAGGGACAGCAGCAGGGAGGGCAGAAACTGCACCGAGGTGAGAAGGCCAAGCTTGAAGGGAGAGCTGGTCAGTTTGAGCACCAGCCATGCCTGTCCGGTATTCTGCAGCCACGTACCGATGAGAGAAACGCTCTGTCCGGCAAACCAGAGACGGTAATCCTTGGACTCTAAAGCAGGCAAACGACTTCTAAGACTCACCTTGGTTTTTCCCTTCGCTTACCGAATCAATCCACAGACCATTGTACCACATTGACGCAACAATCATGAACCTGTCAGCTGAATATGCCAGCCAGGGTCTGGACGGTCAGGATCCCAGCCAGCACAATCATCACGACAGCCTGTGCCCACACTGCGATGTTCTTGCCGTGACTGTTAACATAATCACCCATGAGCGAACGGTCATTTATGAGTTTCAACATCAGCACGAGAATAAGCGGAAGGAGTATGCCATTGGCTGCTTGTGAGAATAGCATAAGGCTGACCAGCTTGCTCTCCGGGATGAACAGAACGGTTCCCGCACCAGCAAAGATGAGCGCTGTGTAGAGGCCATAGAACAGAGGCGCCTCACGGAACGACTTGCCAACCCCTGATTCCCATCCGAAAGCTTCCGCCACGGAGTAGGCCGTAGACAGTGGCAAGATCCCGGCTGCCATGATAGAGGCGTTCATGAGCCCCACGGCGAAGAGGAGAGAAGCATAGTTGCCCGCGAGCGGTGCAAGCGCGCCCGCGGCCTCAGCCGCCGTATTGACACGCACTCGAGCAACGTACAAAGTGCTCGCACAGGCAACAACGATAAAGAACGAAACAAAATTCGTGAGAAAACTGCCGATGTACGTGTCCAGAGCTTCGTAGCGATAGTTCTTGAGCTCAATGGCTTTTTCGGCAACGGATGACTGCTGGTAGAACTGCATCCACGGAGCAATGGTCGTTCCAATGGTCGCGATGAACAGCGAAGTGAACTCACGGTTCATCTGGAATGTCGGTGTCACGGTGGCTCGGATGACGGTTCCCCAATGAGGGCGAGCCATAAAGGCGCTGACAACGTAGGTCAGATACACGACACAAAAGACAAGCAATACTCTCTCCACAGAACGGTAGGACCCTTTCACGACAAGAATCCACACGAGAAACGCAACCGCAGGGATAACAACAAAACGGTTCCAACCGAGTATTGAAGCTGCGCCTGCAACTCCCGCAAATTCTCCCATCGTGTTCGCCAGGTTCGTGAACAGCAGGAGCAGCATGACGACCATGGTCACCCGAACGCCGAATCGCTCCCGAATGAGGTCTGCAAGCCCTTTTCCCGTAACGACCCCCATCCGTGCACACATCTCCTGGATCATCGCAAGCGTGAAGGTGATAAGCAGCAGAACCCACAGCATGGAATACCCGAAGCGCGCCCCTATGACGCTGTAGGTTGTTATGCCACCCGCATCATTGTCAACATTGCCTGTAATGATGCCGGGACCAAGCACGCCTAGGAGCACCGGCAGGGTCACCAAGAGCCTTCCGAACCTGGTTCTCAGATGCTTCCACCGCGCCATCAGAATTGTTCTCACTCCATAGCCTGGTCGAGGATGTCATCTACCGTGACAATCCCCTGAAGCAGTCCCTCGTGGTTCACGACAGGAAGGGCAAGGTATCCATACTTGTCCATGACCTCGGCCACCTTCTTCTTCGGGTCATCGACAAACACCGAAACGGAATGCCTGAACATGATGTCACCAACCGCCCTTTCCGGCTGCGCAACAATCAGACCCCGCAGCGACAGGACTCCTGCCAGGCGACCGCTGTCATCGGTGACGTAGAGGTAGTAGATGGTTTCGGTATCGGGTGCCTCGTGCCGCAGCAGGTCGATGACCTGCCCGGCCGTCATCTCCTGCCTGATTTCGAGGTAATCATTGGTCATGAGGCCCCCGGCTGTATCCTCGTCATATGCCAGAAGCTCCCGGACATCTTCCCGCTCTTCCGGCCGCATCTCCTGGAGTACAGCCTCCTGCGTATCCGCACGCGTGTCCTGGAGAATGTCCGCTGCATCGTCGGGGTCCATTTCCTCGAGAATATCCGCAGCGCGTGCAACGCCCAGACGTTCCAGAATAGCCACTTTGACCCTGTCATCTTCAAGTTCTGCCAGGGTATCTGCCGCCTGCTCGTCGTTCAACGCTTTGAACAGTGCGTCTCGTTCATTGAAGTCCAGGTCGTCCACGATGTCCGCTAGGTCTGACGGATGCAGTTTGGACAGTTCTTTCCATGTGGTCCGCATCTGTACGTTGCGCACATCCCGCCCCAGGGGTTCGACGAAGCTCCATGGAATCGAGTTCTCTGCAACCTTGTGATGCCTCGTCTGTTCGACAAGGGAAATCGCCCATGAGAGCCCGAGTCGGCGAAGAAAACTGCGCAGGCCCGCATCAGCTGCAATCACACGCAGCTGACCGTGGCTCTCGGCCAGTTCGATGTCATTGACGCGCACAACCTTCGCCCCATGAACATCGACAATCTGCTTGTCGAGCACATGATTCAGAAGCAGCATGGATGTGTCCTGAAGGGTAAAGTTGGGTTCAAGCTCACTGCCGACCACCTTGAGTGTGCATTCCCTGATACCCAGCGCCCGGACATTGTGCCAGCCCACTCGGATCAACCCACTGTGTGTTTTGACAAGAACGGCCGCGACTATCGGGAACTTCTCAGTGGAGGTCACCTCCAGGTCCGCTATGCAGCCCACGACCGCCTGCTTCCGGTCCAGGACGCGCATGCCGAGGATATTGCTCAGATAGAACATATGCGCCTCCCAAGCGACAGGTTTCGTGGTGCGCATGTATGCTAGACATGATGGAGTCTGGTGTCAAGGAACGGCGACCATTCCAGGCCACTACCCTGAATTCCTATGGCTGGTCAGCGATGCCCACTCCTGCCACTGAGGACACGGCTTCCTCGCCAAGCAGCAACGGTTCTGGAGACTGGGCACGCGGTATGACACTCTTCCGCCAGTCGACTACAAACAGAAGGATTAGGGACAGAATCCCAGCGAGGATGTTGCTGACCGTCATCCCTATCCACACGCCTTGCGACCCCATCTCGAGTGTCATCGCAAAGACCCAGGCCAGTGGAACACGCAATCCCCAGAGCCGCACCAGGTCCAGAATCATGTTGGGAATGTTGTGACCCGAGCCCTGAAACGCCGATTGAACCCCCATCATCAAGCCGAAGAACGGATTTGCCCACAAGAAGACTGACATAAAGCGAATGCCCTCTGCTATGACAGCAGGCTGCGTGGGAATGAACGCCCGGAATACCATCGGGGTTATCAGGCGGAGGAGCACGCTTGCGGCAACCATCAGGCTGACGAGTGCAGTCGTTCCCTTGCGGACAACCGCCGTCGCTCGGTCTTTCATACCCGCACCGAGGGCCTGACCCACCATGGTCGCTATTCCGATCGCAGCTCCATCATTGATAAGTGAGGTGATGCTGAACAGCCGGTCCCCAATGCCATATGCAGACAGGGCAACCGTCGCATCAGGCACGCGCGCGATGATGCCCGTGAGAACGATGAAGCCGAACGATGTGCCAGACGCCCCGACGGAGGCAGGAATGCCGATGTGAAGGATCTTCCTGATCCAGATACGTTCTGGCCGCAGTTCCGGCACAGAAACCCTGAGGCGTCGCCTTCCGGACACGAGAAGCCATAACGATACAACCGCTGCCAGAATCTGGCAGAGGATTGTTGCAAGGGCAGCTCCCACCACACCCATGCGCGCGAAAGGACCAACTCCAAAGATCATGAGCGGGTCCAGAATCACATTCAGGCCAGTTGCGATGGCGTTGACCACCATAGGAGTCACCGTATCGCCATACGCGTTCATGACCTGTGCATAGACGGCCGAAACAAGGATCGCGGGCATGCCAAGGAAAACGATCCTCGTGTAGTTGATAGCGTTGGCCGATATGGAAGCATCCGGGGCAAGCATCGGCAGAAGCAGAGGTGAAAGTAACGCGCCGACGAGGGCTACGATACATCCCAGCATAATAGCGAGGGACATGGTCTGACCGGCTGCCTTTTCGGCGTCCTTCTCACGGTGTGCACCCATGTACTGTGACACAAGGGCGAGACCAGCCGACCCAAATCCAAAGGCAAAAGCTACCAAGAACCACACCACTGGCCCTGCGACCTGGAGTCCTGCGACTGCGGCTGTGTTCTCAGTCTCCGGAAGGTGGCCGACCCAGAACGTGTCCGTCATGTTGTACACCATGTTCAGCAGCGAGCTCACCATGACGGGCCAGGAGAGCCGAAACATGGTAGCAACGACCGGACCGTGGAGAATCTCATCGCGTGTTGGCATGCGCGTGTTGCTGGCCATTCTCACCACCTAGGCTTTGGCGTCGGAGGGTGCAGATACTGACTCGACAACCGCAACGGGGACCGCCTCCTCAGCGACAGGCGCGTGCTCAATGACTTTGTGATGCCAGTCTACGGTTGTCAGCAGCAACAGGGCAAGAACGGCCGATAGAACATTGCTGATGAGCATACCGATCCAGATGCCCCGCGACCCCAGCTGCCGACTGAATCCAAAGTACCAGGACAGGGGAACCCGAAGCCCCCAGAGACGGACGAGTTGCATGATCATGGGAGGCACGTTGTGGCCCGAACCCTGGAACGCGGACTGGACACCGTTAACGACACCGAAGAAGGGAATAGATGGCAGGAACAGGGACATGAACAGAATCCCCTCGCGAATGATGTCCGGCTGCGTCGGAATAAACACCCGGAACAACCATGGCGTGAGGACCCAAAGCAGAATCCCCTCGGCTACCAGCAGCCCGAACATCAGGGCTGTTCCCCTCCACACAACTGTGTTGGCGCGCTTGCGCTGGTCTGCACCCAGTGCGTGCCCTACCATCGTGGAGATGGCGAGCGACAATCCATCGATGGCGATAAAGCTCACGTTGATAAAGCGGTCCCCGATACCGTATGCCGATAGAGCAACAGTAGCGTTGGATACGCGACCGATGATTCCCGTCAGTACCAGAAACCCGAAGGATGTCCCAGACACCCCGATGGATGAGGGCAGCCCGATTTTCAGAATGCGCCGGTACCAGGACCAGTCTGGTGAAAGTTCCCACCACCTGACATGAAGGCCATGTCGCCCCCGCAGCAGAAGCACCAGGGATAGCGTCGCGGCTACTGCCTGCCAGATGATCGTTGCCAGCGCAGCTCCAGCCACTGTCATGCGGGCAAACGGTCCAATTCCAAAGATCATCAAGGGGTCGAGGACGATGTTGCCCACCACACAGATCAGGTTGATCAGCATGGGAGTCACCGTGTCGCCATACGCAGCCATGACCTGGGCGTATGCTGCCGCGACGAATTCAAAGGGCATTCCGATAAACACAATCCTCGTGTAGATTGTTCCTGCGGCGGCCACGGCAGTGTCAGATGTCAAGAGTCCTAAAAGAACTGGTGAAAGAGCTACCCCTAAGACCATGATCACGAGACCGAAGATAATCGAGAGAGACAGCGTCTGGGCAGCGGCATTGTTTGCGTCTTCCCTGCGATGAGCACCCATGTACTGCGACACCAGCGCCAATCCTCCGGCATTGAAGCCAAACGCAAACGCCATGAGAAAGAAAATCACGGGGCCAGCTATCTGCAGACCGGCCACCGCGGTCGCATTCTCCGCCGGGGGCAGATGTCCAACCCAGAACGTGTCTGCCATGTTGTACAAGTAATGGAGGAGACTGGAAATCATGAGCGGCCATGCCAGTTTGAACATGGTCGGGACAATCCGACCTTCAAGGATGTCTTTTCTCGATGCAGTTCTTGCCACTGGTCCTCCCTGGAGCCGGCCATGGACATGGGGCAGCACAGCCTGGAGTATACTCTTATTCGTACTACGAACAAGTAGTCAGGCTGGTTTCGGCAGTCGGCGAGAGAGACGCGTATTAGTTAGTTAGCGGGAAGCTGGGTTGCTTCCCTTCTTACCACCGTATGTCCGACCTGACCTGCTCGTGCCTCGCTTCTCCCCGTATGACTGGTTCGGAGCCGAGGCGGTAGCCCTGCGGCTGCCATCCTGTCCTTTGCGGTTGAAACTCGCCCCAGAACCAGAAGAGCCATGTGTGCTATGACCGCCAGGCCGATCCGTGTTCTTTCTGGGACCGCCGGTACTCTCTGTACCATCAGGCCGCACGAAACGGGGCAGTTCGGTCCTGGCTTTCCCGTCCCAGATGCTGTACGAACCGCTCGCGGCCTTCTCCCGGCTTACGGGACGAATCTCCGGAGCATACCGGCTCACGAACTTCCGACGCGGTTCCTCGCTGCGAGACCCGATCCTCCGATCAGTACGTTGTCCGTCCGAACGGAGTCTGCCGTCCTTTCTGGTACCATCCGACCAGCTTCCGTCCTGACGACGGGTCTGGAACGATGCTCCTGAGCCGGAACCCCTGGTGGGGGTCCTGCGCGTCTGTGGCCGCCCTGCCGGGGCTTGGGTGTCCGACGCCCTGGCCCGCTCCCGGTGCCCACGATCTGGCTCCTCATGATGCCCATCGGCCCTTGTGTTCCTATGTCCGGCCGCGCCCGCAGTTGAGGGACCCGGGCGTCTTCCACTCTCGGGTTCCGCCACAATGTCGAACATGCCAAAGCCATGAGAGTTCTTGCCGCCCAGACCTGCCTCCAGAAGAAACGCAAGCAGTCTCGCGTCACCCGTGAGCTGAAAGCGCCCCGTGTAGCAGCGGACCGGTGTGTCCTTGAAGGAAATGACAGCCAGGTGCGGGGTGCGGTCCAGGCACTTGATGCTAAACCCCTCGCTCGGTGCGCGCTCATGCGTCCAGGCATAGTACTTACGCACCGCGTTCTCCAGAACGGTTTTGGAGAACAGAGGGTCGTCCGGCGCATAGTAGGTCGTCGACCGGCCATCTCTCGTGTCGCCCTGATATACGGTCACAGGGCTGATCGTGCGAATGCGCCAGCTCACTTGGCCACTGCCTGCCTCCGTGTGCGATGGCTCCCTGATGACATGGATATCGTTGACGAGATTGCGCTCGATGTGCAGATCGTGGCTGTGTTCCAGGCGTGGAATCAATGCGTCAACAAAGTCCTGGCTCGGCGAGGAAAGGTAGAACCAGACGGGGGAAGACATCACAAGCTGATAGCGCACCCGGTCCTCTCCCTTCTCCTCGCTGCCTGCGCTAACGTCAATCCGCTCGACCGACCGGGCGTACAACTGCGAAAAGGTGAACAGTTTGAAATGGCCTTCTTCCGCCCCCTGGGCATCACCGGACCAAGGAATATCCACCGGAATACAAGCATTGATGAGCCCCTGCACATAGGGGTTGTAGCCCTGAGGTAGAACAAATGTGCCAAGGGCACTGTGCACTTCAATCCTGATACGCATGCGAAACCTCCACTCAAATCTCAGGACAGCAACTGCAAAGATGAGCCACCACGGCCCGTGACACACTTCATCGATGAGACGCAGGTCAGAGTATCCTGGAAAAGCCACGTGCATTATACAGCTTGTCAAGCATCCTGCAATTCTTTTTCTCGACAAGGTTGACGTAGCCCGCTCAGAACCGCTTGATGGTGACCACAACCCTCGTATACTGCCCCCATGAAGCTGCCACTCAGGATACAGCGTCTGTTCACCGGTCACCATCCACGACTCCAGGCGGTTGAAGTCCTCGCATACATAGGGCCGGGCTTTCTTGTCACCGTGGGATTCATCGACCCCGGCAACTGGGCCTCCAATATCGCGGCAGGGTCGCTGTACGGCTACCGCCTGCTCTGGATGGTGACACTATCCACACTCATGCTTATCATC
>DHFO01000016.1:10360-10648 GCA_002402295.1 Caldiserica bacterium UBA4822 | reverse complement strand
CAGGAAGGGATAGACAGCGAGCAGTATCAGCGTGACGCCCAGAACAATTGAGCCACGCTTGCCGGAAAGGCGCGATGCCGGCTTGCCATTGGATGCATGGTTTGCGCCGTTTTCTGCGCGGCTGAAAAGACTCTCTGTTACACTCATGGCTGCTCCTCAGACCTTTTCCGCCGTCTTCTCGCCGAGCAGGCCGGTCGGCCTCCAGAGGAGAACAACGATCAGGACGACGAACACGAACACATCCTTCCACGCGCCGCTCACGTACCCGGCGAACATCGACTCCATGAG
>DHFO01000016.1:5877-10308 GCA_002402295.1 Caldiserica bacterium UBA4822 | reverse complement strand
GTCCAGCCCATGTTGAAGCTGATGGCACGGTAGTACAGGCCGTTCATGACGCCAGCCAGCCCACCGAGAGCGGGACCAAGGGCAAAGATGAAGAAGATGACAACACGTACGTCAATGCCCATGAGGGTCGCCGTGTTGCGGTCGAGTGCCGTCGCCCGGATGGCGGCGCCGAATGTCGTCTTCTCGACAACATACCAGATGATGAGCATAAGAGCGAACGAGAGCAGCAGGATGACCAGCTGCAGTGTCGTCACCGGTACACCAAGAACAGCAAACCGCGATGATGGCACGACATCGGCGGGATACGCCTGCGGGCGGGCTCCCCAGATCGCCATGATGGCGTTCTGNNGAAACCACGAGAGGAAGCCGCCCTGCCGGGTAGACAGGGCGGTATGCTACACGTTCCATGAGGACGCCAGCGGCACCGACGCCGAGCAGGGCGAACAACATGGCGAGGGCCATGCCTCCCCAGAGTCCGAACCGAGCCGTTACCATCGAGGAACCCATGATGAGCAGGGTATAGCCCAAGTAGGAACCCAGAGCGAAAAGGTCACCATGAGCAAAGTTGATGAGTTTCATGACGCCGTACACCATTGAATAGCCCAATGCCACTAGCGCATAGAACGAGCCAATGGTGAGGCCGTTGATTACCTGTTCAAGAAACGTGGCCATGGTGACCTCTCTTCAGTCAGGATTCGGTGCGGAAGCTACTCGGGGCGTACGACGTACTTGCCGTCGGCAGTAACCTCGTACATCTTGTACGGAACATCCTTTCGGTCGCCTCTGTCTGTGAACAGAATGGGACCGGTCACGCCCTCAACGTTGACCATGTTGGTGTGCATGGCATTTGCGATGGCGTCCGCCTCCAGCGAGTTGGCATTCTTGATGGCACCGACGATGGCGTACAGGCCATCAGCTGCGTACACGGGCCACGGGCTGGATGGCACGTCACCGTACTTCTCCTTGTAGAGGGTGCGGAACTGGTCTGCGATGCTGGTTGTGATGTCGCCGATCAGTGGCTCCTGCGTCATGAGGGCGCCCTTTGCCACGTCAATACCGGCAATCTTGATGAAGTCATCATTGATGGCCGCGTTCCCGCCCACAAACGGGCAGGTCACCCCTGCATCCCGCGCCTGACGGATGAGCAGACCGGCTTCGGTGTAGTAACCGGTATAGTACCACACGTCCGGATTGGTATTACGGAGCTTGGTGACGGCTGCCGAAAAGTCCTTTTCTCCCGGTGTGATAGCGTCGAAATAGACAATCGTGCACTTTCCAGCGTCCACGTAGGGTTGCAGCGCCAACTCTGCCTGGTCGGCGACGCCTTTGGCGAACGTGCTGTTGTCGTGCATGATGGCGATGCGCTTCGCGCCCATCGTTTCCACGGCGTACTTGGCGAAGAAGAGACCCTGAGCGTCATCACGCCCGCAGGTCCGGAAGAAGTAGGCGCGCTGCTTGTCCATCGTCAGGCTGACAGCAGTGCAGCCATACCCCACGCTGACCATCTTGCTCTTCTCATAGATGTCAGCGGCGGGCTCGGTGACCGAAGAGCCGTAGCTGCCGATAACGGCAACGACCTTCTGGGAAACTGCCTTCTGCGCTGCGATAGCGCTGTCCTTAGGGTTCGAACCGTCGTCCACGACGGTAATCTCAATCTTTCGTCCCAGGACACCCCCTGCGTTGTTGATGAGTTCCTTTGCCACTTCGACCGATTGTTTCGCCATTTGACCTTCATATGCGTAATCACCGGTGATGGGGGCCTGCAGGGCAATCTGGATGGGCCCGGTGTCTCCCGTGTTCTGATTGGAGCACCCCGACAGCACGAATACCGCTGCAAGCATACAGACCAGCAGAACCGATACGGACTTTCTCATTCTCTTACCTCCCAATTCTCGCGCAAATGTAGTGCCTGATAACGTGCCAGCACGAGCCTTTTCGGCAGAGTCCGTCATGCAGATGATATGTTGCAATCCCTTTTCCTTCGTAGTGCCGCTTTCCTATCCCGTGGTTCTCCTCCATGTTGATGAATGTCGCGAAAATTGCAATATTCCCTGTCAAGGCTTGCTCCATGTGTGAGGAGGTTGTGGCAAAGAACAGAGATGGCATCCTGCTTCGCCGGCCGAACGTGGTAGCAGGGCGTCGTTTTTCACGTGCATGTGGCAAAAAAAGGGGCGCTCCCTATACTGCAACCGTACGGAAGAAATCTGCGTCGGAGAGGTGAAAACGGTGGAAGACAATCGTATTGCCACGCATCCGATTCTTGCGTGGAGCCGGGGCGCCCCGGTGTACGTCACGTACGACGGTCAGCAGATTCCCGCCTACCCCCAGGAAACTGTCGCCATGGCGCTGTACGCGTCGGGAGTGAAGCAGTACAGCACGTCCTCCCGGTTCTATCACCCGAGAGGAATGTTCTGTGCTATCGGCAAGTGCTCTTCCTGCATGATGCGCGTGGATGGCATTCCAAACACACGGACGTGCGTTCTGCAGGTGCGTGATGGCATGGAAGTGGAAACGCAGCATGGCGATGGCAGGTTTCCCGACGGCCAGGCACCCATGGGAGGCGTCGCCGAAAAGGACGCCGAAGTGCTGGTCATCGGCGGGGGGCCAGCAGGACTGGAAGCCGCATTGTGGGCCGCCAGATCGGGAGCGCGCGTGACCCTGCTGGACCAGAATCTGCAGTTGGGTGGCCAGCTCATCAAGCAGACGCACAAGTTCTTCGGCTCTGCAAAGGAGAACGCCGGAACCCGGGGCATCACCATTGCCAAGCAGCTTGTGCAGGAAGTGGCCGCCATCCCTGCTATCGAAGTCTATCAGGGGTTCACAGCGTTCGGCTGGTACCAGGGTGCTGTCTGCGCGGCGGACCAGCAGCGTGCCGTCCTCTTCCATCCGCGCAAGGTCATCGTCGCAACGGGTGCCGCTGAGAAAATGCTGATGTTCAAGAACAACGACCTTCCGGGAGTCTTCGGGGCGGGAGCCGCGCAGACGCTCATGAACGTGTACGGTATCAAGCCGGGCAACAGGGTGCTCATGGTCGGGGCTGGCAACGTAGGGCTCATCGTGAGCTATCAGCTGATGCAGGCAGGCATCGAGATGGCGGCGGTTATTGAAGGCGCGCCGAAGGTCGGTGGTTACCTCGTCCATGCCGGCAAGATAGCTCGGAACGGCGTGCATATCATGACGCGGCACACGGTGCTTGAGGCGGTGGGCTCCAACCATGTGGAGGCCGCTATCATCGCTGAAGTGGATGACGGGTGGCAGCCCATCCCGGGGACAGAAGAGCGTATTGCGTGCGACACCATCTGTCTGTCCGCAGGACTGAAACCGTCCACCGAGCTGTTGGAACAGGCAAAGGTCGGCCTTGCCTACACCGGCGAACTCGGCGGCTGGGTCGCCAAGCGCAACTGGACGATGCGTACCAGCAACCCTGACCTCTTCGCAGCAGGGGATGCCTCGGGCGTTGAGGAGGCTTCCACCGCGATGATGGAGGGCAAGATCGCAGGACTCCAGGCCGCCTACGACCTGGGCCACACTGACGTTCCCCTCGAGGAGCAGAAAGAGACACGCCGCAATCTTGACGACCTGCGGGCGGGACCATTCGGCGCAAAGATCTGTACTGGGCTCAAGTGTGTCGAGGTGCTGGAATGAGCCACTTTGAAACAGGAATCATCGACCCCCTCTATCTCCGTGAGAACGGCTTCCTGCCGTCCGAGGAACGCCAGCGGAAGGGACCGGTCGCGGTCATCGAGTGCATCCAGGAAATCCCCTGCAACCCCTGCGTCGGGGCGTGTCAGTTTGACGCCATTCACATGGAGGGTATCAACGGCATCCCGCACGTCGACTTTGCAAAATGCACGGGTTGCATGAGCTGTCTCAAGGTTTGTCCCGGTCTGGCAATCTTCATTCAGGACAGGTCGAGGGCAACGCCTTCCGTCATTGTTCCCTATGAATACCTGCCACTCCCCACAAAGGGCGGCACGGTTACCCTGCTGGGACGCGACGGAGCAGTGCTGGGGACGGGGACCGTCCGCTTTGTGCTGGCCGCTGATAAGGTGAGCAAGTCATCGCTTGTCTCCGTGGAGTTTGACGACCCTGCTCTGTGCGAGCAGGTGCGCAACATCAGAGTGGGGTGAGTCCATGACAAAGGAAGACGAGAAGACGATTGCGTGCCGGTGCGAGGATATCTCGGTGGAGGAGATTCGGGAAGCTATCCACCAAGGCTATGCGGATATGGAGTCGTTGAAGCGGTACGTGAAGTTCGGACTGGGTCCGTGTCAGGGAAAGACCTGTATCCTGCTCGCCGCACAGATCCTTGCACGCGAGACGGAACAGACGCTGGACCAGGTCATGACGCCCACGACCCGTCCGCCCGTGGACCCTGTGCCCCTTGGGTTCTTCGCGAAGGGGCTGGAGGCAGACCATGAGAAGTAGCTA
>DHFO01000016.1:0-5858 GCA_002402295.1 Caldiserica bacterium UBA4822 | reverse complement strand
GTCGCGGTCCTGGAAGACAGCTACCTGGGCAGTGGCTCGACGGGTCGGTGCGGCTCCGGCATCCGCGCCCAGTTCACGGGACCCGACCAGATTACGCTGCTGCGTGAAGCCGAGACCATCTGGGCACAGCTCTCCGACGAGCTGGAGTACGACATTCACTTCAAGGCGTGTGGGTATCTGTTCCTATGGGACACCCCCGAGGCAGTGGAACAGGCGCAGCGGAATGTGGCCTTCCAGAACCAGCACGGGGTTATGAGCCGCATGGTGGACCGTCAGGAGGCCAAGGAAATCTGCCCTGTGCTTGACACGAACACCTTTCTGGCTGGTCAGTGGCACGACAAGGATGGCATGGCGTTCCCGTTTGACACCGTGACCGGATACGCTCAGGCAGCCAGACGGCGGGGCGTCGACATCATGACAGGGGTTCACGTGTTCCAGCTGGAGTCGCCGGCAAGCCACTCCTTTGTGGTGCACACGACACAGGGCAACGTGGAAACAAGAAACGTCGTCAACGCGGCAGGACCCAGTTCCAAGTCAATAGCAGCCATGTTGGGGGTCGACCTCCCGTATGGGCTGGACCGGCACCAGATCATGGCTACCGAACCACTGGAGCAGTTCCTTGGCCCGATGCTGGTCAAGGGAGCACTCTACTATCTCCAGACGCACCGTGGCAATATCGTCGGCGGGACGGACACCGGTGATAAGAACGCGACCAGTGTGGATTCGACGTTCGACTTTGTTACCAAGTTCGCACGCGAGGCCTGCGAAATCGTGCCACGTCTTGCCGGCGTCAAGATGATGCGCCAGTGGGCCGGATACTACGTCGTGTCGCCAGACGCTCACCCCGTGCTGGGGCCCATTGACGAAGTCCCCGGCTTCTTCCAGGCGAATGGCTATTCGGGGCACGGTTTCATGATGGGACCCATCGTCGGCAGACTGCTGGCTGAGTACATCGCGGACGGCAGGCCCAGCATCGATATTGAGCATTACAACTTCCGCCGCTTTGCCCGTGGTGAACTGCTGACCGAGAAGGCCGTCATCGGGTAGAACCGGTTCTCCCGCGCAGGCGGGAATCCACAGTTCTGACAGCATACCCGTTCCCGCCGGAGGTCTTTTCTGCCTCCTGCGGGAACGCTTTTCAGGCCCGGTGCCTGAACCGGACCACCAAGGCCTTCATCCATCCCCATGCCCTCCGTGGCAGGACGACGTATAGCACGCTCAGGACGACCCACAGCCAGAAGATGGGCATGGCAAGAAAAGGAGGAGTAATGAGCAGGAGGAGCAGGTAGTAAGGAGCAGGCATGGCCGTAAAAAACGAGTTGTAGGCTCCCACGACAGGAAGTCCATACAAGATTTCGGCCAGCCGCTCCGACTGAGGATAGTCCACATAATAAAGAGTTAGCAGCACGAGATTTGGTGTAGATATGGGCGGCTCTGCGTGGAAATATCTGGAGTAGAAACCGATTATGGTTTTGAGGAGCTTCCCGCTTCGTGCCAACGTCGCACAGCGCCAAAACCCTCCGGCCAGGAGGGTTACCACCAAGATCATAGCGACCAGGACTTTCAGGAACGTTCGTGTGGCAGGATAGTGGCGTATAGCTATCCCAATGAGGATTGCTCCAAGAACTGGAGATCCAAAGGATATTGTATATTCCGTGAGTTGATTATTAATGCTCAGCCCGAGCCTACCTAACATCACTAGAATGATTGGTAACAAGAGCATGATCCCAAAGAGCCATTTTCCGATATTCGGCGCGCACGCGTTGTTGTCGTTCATTCCGACCTCCTGTTCAGTGCCCATGTAGTGATACTCCTTTCCTGGAACCTCTCGTTGTCAGCCGTCCGGCGCTCTGCATGATTGCTTGAGATACCAGGCACGCAATGCGCGACCCGTGGAGGGTGCGGTGTCCAGCGATGCGACGAAGTATCTGAAACCGGGCAGTCGTCGCATCGCTGGATGACGTCATCGTAAGACTGAGGGGAACAACCCGCACCCCCGTTGTTGCCATGAGCGAAGGCCGACCATAAACCGAACACTCATGAGGGAAGCTCCTCGCGTTTCACGTTTGACCCCTTCCGATATCTAATAGGTATCAACGAAGACGGGATTGACAAAGCAGTATCCTGAGTAATTGTCCGCAATGCCATAGTGGACTTCTACACGAATATACCCGTCTGCAGGAACGGTGATGGAATACGTTCTTGTGAAGTTGCCTCCGCTCAGCGGAACAATCAATCTGTGATGTCTGCGGATACCCGTTAAGGAAGATCGTCACCTCTGCATTCGTATACGATAGAAACGCGGGAGTACCGGTGACAAACACCGAGACCGTACTATTCCGCGCCACACTTGTAGTGTATCCAGGATATGTGGCATTTACCGTCGCTGCCGCGAATGATCCATCCGATGACGCGGTCAGGCTCCCTTGGTTGATGGGGTTCCAGACCGCCGAAGGCGATGTCCCAGGAACCGAGTAGCTGCCGGTATAGATGTAGTTCATGTTACTGCCCCAGGATGTGTTGGCCGCGTTGTGAACATCGCTGTTCGCCATGGCGACTCGCCGGGCGGTTCCCGCTATCTCGTCGCTCAGGCTGCTGCGAAGCGATGTGTCCCACTTGCCAACAGCGTCTGCCGAGTACCCCGACTGGCCGCTCACGACTTCAAGTCCCCTCCAAGGATTCGCGTTCCAGTTAGACCACGAAATCCAACCATAGGGATGCGCAATAATGCCAAATCCTCCTGCGTTGAACACATTGGTCGTCAGTGTTCCACACCCCGTGCCATAGCTGGCGGCATAACCCGAGTTCGCATAGCTGAGAAGATGACCTCCTACTAGATCGAAGCCTTCATGTACAGCCAGTTCTTCTCCAGGACACACTGTGACCGTCGGTGAATACTGGGTGGTCGCTCTGGAGCATGCCATCTTGTAGATATTCCATTCGTCTGTTTCCAGGCGTGCCTGACTTGTATGACCGTCATCGCCCGCATGGTCCGTGACAACGATCCACTGCATCCCCTTGGAGCTTGCCTGGTTACGACGATCAAGGATGCTGGCTTCGTCGGTGGCGTCACTGAACCCGTAATTCTCCTTGGCGGAGAGAGGATAGCTGCTTAGGGTGTCAGGTTGTGTGATGACGTTCGTGATTCTGCCTGAAGTATGCACATGTCCATCTCCTGGGTGCCACATGCCCCCGTTGGGCAGACTGGCCAGCAGAAACACCGTGGTCTGCTGTTTCACAATGAAGGGTTGCTCTGACAACTCCCCAGTGATACGCACAGTAACGGGGACAGCGGTCTCTGATGTGGTATCGGTCGTGATCTGGGTGAGATCAACCGCCAGTGTCGTGGTCTTCAGCAGCTGCTGGATCTTGGCTTCATCGGCCGTGAGCTCGTCTGGACTCTTCATGGACTGTTTGGCACGGGACGCAAAGAAGGCCTGTTCAATGAGGATGCTCTTCTGTTTGCTGTCAGCAGTGCTGGTTGCCTGAGTAATCAGGTTCTGTGCTGTGACGATGTCAGCAGGTGCTGGAGGAACGATCCCTAATGCTTTCCGAATTTCCTCGCTCGAACCTGCCTTTCCTGCAAGACTCTCCAGTTTGAACGCGGTTCGTTCAGCTGTTACTGACTGTCCCTTTGCATCCAGGACTTCGACCGACCGTATCAGCATGGACGGATCAGCGCTTAGGTTTCCCCTCATGATAGGGAGATAGACCGTCGTTGCCGGTGCACGGCAGTAGGAATCCTGAGGCATCTCTACATACAACACCTCTCCTGCTGCCGTGACGGTAGGGAGCGTATGACCGGTGAGACTGACACTGAGCAACGTGCACACAAGGATCAACGCCAAAACTCGTTTCACATGTGCCTCCTACGTTCAGGATGGCGAAAACTGTCCACAAAACAACCTCTGCTCCAGCTTCCTGCCGTCCTCCCGTCCCGCCCCCTGTCCTCGTACACTTGCTCATGAGACAACCCGAATGCCTCTACCCGTACAACGAGGTCGAGGCGAATTGTCCGACACGGATTGTTCACAGAGTCATCACAAACGTCTCAGACGAGCATTAGATGCTATTTATGGGTGATGGTAGCTGACATCGGGCCATCTGCCAGCTGTCGTCCTTGCGCCTCTGCCAGGCAGGCCTACACTATCAAGCTAGGCGCGCGTTGCAGGCGAGCGTGACGGGTACCGGGCCAATGGAGCCGAGCATTAGGTCTGTCTGGTGACGGTCGGACCGTGATGTTCTCTGATGGTAATGGAGGAAACGGTGATGATTGAACAGGTGACATTTCGCGGGTGGCAGCATTGCATGCGGCTCAGCAACGGGACCGTGGATCTGGTTGTGACGACCGACGTCGGACCGCGGGTGGTCCGGTACGGGCTGGCCGGCGGAGACAATGTCCTGTGCGAGGTGCATGACGAAGATGGGCTCACGGGTGGTGACACGTGGCACACCTATGGTGGTCATCGCTTGTGGCATGCTCCCGAAGCCAGCCCGAGGTCGTACCAGCCGGACGGCGCATCCGTGCCCTTTGACGAGGGCGAACACAGCATTCTCCTGAAGCCTGCGGTCGAAGTGGCGACCGGGATCCAGAAGGAGATGAAGGTGTCGCTGGATGCCGCGGGAACGGGCGCGACCATCACGCATCGCCTGACCAACCGGGGGTTGTGGCCGGTCCGCCTCGCAGCGTGGGCCATCACCGTGATGGCGCCGGGAGGTGTCGAGGTCATCCCGCAGACGTGCGTCGACACTGGACTCCTGCCCAATCGCTGCGTCGCCCTCTGGTCCTACGCCCGTATGGACGATGCTCGCGTTCGATGGGGTGAGCTATTTGTCGTGCTCCACCAGGATCCGGCGGTCAGGCAACCATTCAAGCTGGGTCTGACGGCTCAGGCAGGCTGGGCTGCCTACTTCAACAAGCGTTCGGTGTTCATCAAGCGGTTCCCGTTCATGTCGGGCGAGACCTACCCGGACTTCAGCGTGAACTTCGAGAGCTACACGACCGACTTCATGCTGGAGATGGAGACACTGTCTCCATTGAGGACGCTGCAGCCCGGCGAGTCGGTAGAGCACATCGAGTCATGGATGCTCGTGGCTGACGTGTCTTATCCGGGCGAATCAGAGGATGACATTGCTGCCGTACTGACGGACAGCTGCCACATCAACCTTTCGCAACCGGGGCGGGTGATCTAAGGGCATCAGACGTAGTGGCAGACACGAGTGTGCTGAATGCAGTGACGGGAAAGCCTACGCACGGCTCTCCCGTCAGCGTTTGCAGGATCAGGCCCCTCATCAGATGTGGCAGCTGCAGCTGCTTCACTTCTTCAGGGCGTTCCCCTGCAGTTGTTAGACAAGCGAGGAGGTCAGGTTGTTCTGTTGCGACCGTTCATTGTTGAACACGCAGAGTCAGGGGAATGTCGACGATGTCCTGTGGACTGCCGTCCTTCATACTGGCAATGAAGATGCGCAGGGTCCCTGTGCCTTCTGGAGCTGTCTCCGAGGCTGCGCTGACAAGCGACAGCGTCTGATCGAATGTCCCGAACTCGGGGGCTCCCGCCGACGTCATGAAGCTGCCTTGTCCCAGAGAGGTCAAGACGTCGGGCGACAACTGCCGCGTCGCTTCCCAGCTGACGGTGGCCTCGAAGGCCCGGGCAGTCCCGGTCGTATGGATGCTCCCTTTCCACGAGCCATCAGCCTGCTGCGTCATGGCGACAGTCTCGCCGGCAGGGGGGAGCGTGACTTTGACGTTGCCCTCGGCCGACATGAGCGGACCTGACGTGCACCCGGCGACGCCCGCGAGCGCCAGCAGCAAGACAAGAAGTAAAGCTGTTCTCCTGTTCATTGGCATCACCACCTTC
>DHFO01000032.1 GCA_002402295.1 Caldiserica bacterium UBA4822 | reverse complement strand
TGTCCACCGACCGTCCGTGGTCAACCGCCGTGATGGACGAGCCATTTCCGAGATGACAAGTTATGATCCTCAGATCTTCAAGTGGTTTTCCGAGCAGGCCTGCCGCCTCATGGGAAACGTACTGATGGCTGATGCCATGGAATCCATACTTGCGGATGTGGTACTGGGTATAGAAGACATACGGAATCGCATACATGTATGCCCTCTCTGGCATTGTCTGGTGAAACGCTGTATCGAAAACAGCCACCTGTGGAACCTTCGGCAGCAGCTCGCTGATTGCATAGATACCTGCAAGGTTGGGGGGGTTGTGGAGCGGCGCAATGTCGATGCACTCCTCGATCTTTGCCACGACCTCAGGACTAATCAGGGTCGATTGAGAGAAGGCCTCAGCACCATGAACCACACGGTGACCGACGGCCTGGATATCGTCAATGCTCTTCAGAATACCCTTGTCCGCATCGACGAGCGTCTTGAGGATCAGTTCAATACCCGTTCGATGCTCAAGAATCTCGTGAACGGAGACCTCCTTTT
This sequence comes from Caldiserica bacterium UBA4822, assembly GCA_002402295.1. GTDB lineage: Bacteria > Caldisericota > Caldisericia > Cryosericales > Cryosericaceae > Cryosericum. The sequence continues at coordinate 24,127 of DHFO01000032.1, read as the reverse complement.
TCCGACCCACAACCGTATGATTGAGCTGCGCCTCGCCCGTACCGATCTTCTCCAGCAAGCCATCCGCTAGCTGTTCGTCGTCATCATAGAGTTTGTACTTGATAGACGAACTGCCACAATTGAGCACCAGGACTTTCATTTCTTTGCCTCCCCGTTTCCGTCTGACGCCCTGTAGTCGTAGAACCCCTTGCCGGTCTTTGCACCAAGGTCCCCTCTCCGCACGAGATGACGGACAACAGCCTGTGGCCGGTACTTTCTGCCACCCAGCTCATGAAACAGGTTGTTACACCACCCAAGCACCACATCAAGTCCAATCTGATCAGCAAGCGCGAACGGGCCCTTGTTGAAACCAAACCCCAGGCGCATGGCCGCATCTATGTCTTCCTTGGTGGCAGTTCCCTCCTGATACAAGTCAATGGCCTCATTGATGAGAGGAACGACAAGGCGAGCCGTGATGTAGCCAGGACTCTCGAGGACATCCACGGGCGTCTTGCCCAGGCGGCGCGCCAGCTCCTTTGCCCGCTCGACCGTGGCCTCCGAGGTGTGCACGCTCCTAACCATCTCCACCAGTTTGATCGATGGCACCGGCGCGAGGAAGTGCATCCCCACCAGCCGGTCCTTGCGGACCATCCTTAGAGCGATGTCGGTGATCGGTAGAACGGCAGTATTGCTGACATAGATGACACTGTCGGGACATACCTGCTCGAACTTCTGCTCCAGTTGGGCAAACAGATCCTGTTTCGCGGGAAGATCATCCGGAATTGCCTCAATAACTACATCAGCGCTGCCCACATCGTCTGGATTCAGGGTAAACTTGATGCGGGACAAAATCACCTTCTTTTCGGACCCCGTGATGCCCCATCTCTGGAGTTCCCTGTTCAGACTTTCCTCGATTGCTTTCCGGGCAAATGCCAAGCCATTTTCGGCCTGATCGACCAAAACAACTTCAAGGCCGTGGGCCGCTGCGTCCTGAGCAATTCCCGCTCCCATCACGCCACCACCGAATACTGCGATCTTACGAATCTCCATGCGCACCTCTCCCCTTAAGGATTACGTCTTCGCAGAACGACTGCCCGGATGTACCGGTTGTTGTCAATGTAGGTCCCCCCGACTCTCCCGCATTTCGTCATCGCTGAGACCATAGTAGTGACCAAGCTCATGAAGAATGACACGCTGAACAAGGGGCATTAGTTCTTCTACGGAGTCCACGGACGACTCCAGGGGAACCCGGAACACGCTGATCTTGTCGGGCAGCGAGCCCCCATAGTGAGGCCCGCGTTCCCGGAGAGGCACCCCCTGGTACAACCCCAACATGCCAAAGCCCACGGGCGAGCCCGCATACTTCAGCACATCCAGAGGAGGGTAGTCCTCAACGACAACGTCCACGTTCTTCAGTGCACTCCGGAACTGATCTGGAAGAGTCACCAGCGCGACCAGCACCAGTTCCTCGAAGTCTTTATGTTCGAGTTGAATCACTGCGAGTACTCCCTGTTCAGACCTGACAGTCGCTGTTATGATACCACAACAGGCGCCGAGGCCAACACCTCGTTTGTGGAGCTCGGTATGAGTTACAGACGAGGGACGTTCGAACTACTACCCGGACAAGCCTTGCATACGTGCGAGAGTTTCTCTAGTATGTGGTCGAGGGATGCTGCAAGGCATGCAACTGGGCACCAGGAACGGCTGGAGATGTCTGGCCCTTCTCCTGGCGCCCAGCCCCTCAAGAGACGTGCTGATTTGCGTGGGAGGTATGGTGAAGAACCGGATAACAGTCAGAACCGTTTACTTATATCTGGTCACTACCGTGGCCATCATCATGGCCCTAACCGGAGTCATTGGTAGTATATCGGATGTGCTGAACATGTATGTATTCCACCTCATTGAGGCAGAAAGCATGCCATCAGAACTTGGTTCCCTTCTCGGCTTGTTGTCGAGCGTCGTCGTAGGGGCACCACTCTGGCTGTATCACCTGCGTATTATCGAACGAGATCGTCGCAGCTTTCTCCAACGGCAAGCCAGTCGGCAAGCAGAATCCGTCGTCGCTGACTCGAATACTGCAAGCGGCAACGTACCATCATCACGGGACTTTGTGCGCAACCTGTACTTCTACCTGGTCGCCTGCATTGGTCTGTTCATTCTGATGTTCAACGCCGTGACCATACCTCCCAACACCTATCAGGCCTTTTTCATGAGCTCAACCGTCGTTGCTATCCCCGGACAACCCAAAGCGCCCATTCCAGGTGACACGTATGCCATGCAGAGCCTGGTTCGCAGTGTCATTGGCTGCCTTGTGGGACTCGTCGTCTGGCTGTATCACTGGCGTGTCGCTGAGCGCGAGTACACGGACAGCAGTGGTACCTAGGACTTCTCCCCAGACACCTCGCACACCTCGTGTTTCCACAAGCAGGTGCTTGCCAGCGAGTGCCTTCTCTCGTCCTCTTGCGGTAAGTGTAAAGGCGTCTAGGGCAACTTGCCATGGCGCCGTTTGGGGTATAATGGGAGCGTTGTACCATACGATCAGAGGAGAAAGCAGATGGACCGTCCGTACGGGGACCCAGGAAACACTGTCAATGAAGTTAGCACTCTCCGCAGTGGGTGGCTTGCAGTGTTTCCCGCCTATCTGAAGTCCCTCTACGCTTGTGCGCCCATCGTCCTCCGAGGCAAAGGCCGTCACAGTACCAGGCCAGCATGGGCACACCCATGAACCCGAACGACGAAACAGGCAGGCTTGCGCTTTCTGGCACGCAGACCCTCGAAGTACACGCGACAGGCATCACCGGTCACATCATGGTGCTGTATACCCTGAGACAGCCTCTAGTCCAGGGCTTTGACGTTCCGCCGGTCGAGCTTGCTCGTCGCGTCGGAAAGATTCCGGTGCCGTACACAGGCGATGCCATGTACAAGTACCGTTGTAGGAGAGTGAGCCCATGAAGGCACTTGAAGTACACAACATCTCCAAGATGTTCCCCGGCAACTTAGCCAACGACAACATCTCGTTCTCCGTTGAGAAGGGCGAGATTTTTGCCATCGTCGGCGAGAACGGCGCGGGAAAAAGCACGCTGATGAATATCATTTATGGTATCTACACACCAACCGCGGGGGAAATCTACGTCAACGAACAGAAGGCCCGGATCCGCTCCGCAGAGGATGCCATTCAGCTCCACATGGGTATGGTCCATCAGGAGTTCATGCTCATTCCAAGGTTTACGGTTGCCCAGAACATTGTCGTTGGAGACGAACCGCGGAAGGGCATCTTCTTTGACTACACCAGGGCTGTACGCGAGGTCAAGGAGCTGTCCGACAAGGTTGCACTGACCGTCGATGCAACTGCCATAACCGGTGATCTTCCCGTAGGAGTTCAGCAACGCGTTGAGATTCTCAAGGTGCTGCGCAGGGGCGCTGAGATTCTGATCTTCGACGAGCCCACCGCGGTGCTGACGCCAGAGGAAACTCAAGAACTGTTTGTAACCATGCGTAAGCTGCAGTCTCAGGGCAAGACAATCCTGTTTATCAGCCACAAACTCAAGGAAGTCATGGACATCGCTGACCGCATCGCCGTCCTTCGTCGTGGAAAAGTGCAGGGCATTGTGAACAAGAAAGACACCAACGAAGAGGAACTTGCACGCATGATGGTCGGTCGTAACGTGGTGCTGGAGATTCCGAAGGTCGAAGCGTCGGTTGGCCCTGTTGCGTTCTCCTGTCACGACCTCCGCGTGAAAAATGCGCGTGGCATGGAAACGGTACGGGACATCAGCTTCGATGTCCGCGGGGGCGAAATTGTAGGAATTGCAGGCGTTCAGGGCAATGGTCAGGATGAGCTTGTCAATGCGATGATTGGGTTTACTCGTCCGACGTCAGGGTCGATGGAACTGAATGGAAAGAGCATGCGTCTTGTAACAACCGCCGAACTCCGGAGGCAAGGCATGAGCTACATCACGGAAGACCGTGCCCGCAGGGGGCTCGTGATGCCCTACACCGTCCGCGACAACTCTGTGATGGGTCAGCACCTGAATGCGCCTTTCAGCAGAGGTCTGAGGATGAATTACGACAAGATTGCTGAGTTTGCGGAAGGCAAGGTCAGGGAATACGACATCCGCCCCGGCGACGTCCTGGACACCGCGGGGTCATTGTCGGGTGGTAACCAGCAGAAACTAATTCTTGCCCGCGAACTCTCACTTCCGCACAATTTCCTTATCGCCTCGCAGCCAACCCGCGGGCTGGACGTAGGCGCCACGGAGTTTGTCTACAGGAAGCTGCTCGAGGAAAAGAAGAGTGGTAAGGCTATCCTTCTCATCTCACTTGAGCTGTCCGAGATTCTGGGTCTGTCTGACCGCATTCTCGTCATGTTCGAAGGCCACATCGTTGGAGAAACAACGCCGGATAAGACGACCGAGGAGGCCCTGGGCCTTCTGATGCTCGGCGTCGGTGTTGACAGGAAGGTGGTATCGTGAGTGAAAACAGCGGCACCAACAAGTTCCTCAGGATCTTCGGCATCGACAACCAGGGCCGCAAGAGGCGCGACCCTCTGAACGTCTGGGTCCCGCTCATCTCAATTGGCCTTGCGCTGGTTGTCGGGATGATCGTCATTGCGGTGTCTGGCAGGAATCCGTTCCGGGCCTATGCACTGCTGTTTGGTGATTCAGGTCTCATCCCGGGCGGTTCAGCATGGCCCCGCGAGTTCGCTGAGCTCCTTATCAAGAGTGCGATGTATATCGCTACTGGACTTGCCGTTGCGCTCGCTTTCAAGGGTGGTCTGTTCAACATTGGAGCTGAGGGCCAGTTCTGGGTAGGTGCTATCGTGGCAACGTTCTTTGGTTACTGGAGCCCGGTCGCAGGCGCATTCGGTACCATGGCAACTGCGCTAGGCAGCATGGCATGGATTGCCCAGCTTCTCCACGGAGCCATCTGCATCATCCTGGGTATGTTTGCCGGGGGAGCGTGGGCCGCGTTTGCAGGCTTCCTCTATGTCAAGCGAGGAGTCAACATCGTCATCGGGACGATCATGCTCAACTGGATCGCCTGGTTCCTCATTACGAACTGGCTGGTCACCGGCCCAATGACTCCTCCCACACAGACGTTTACCTCTGGCACCTACTACGTCGCTGACACTGCGAAGCTGTTCAGAATCATGATGCCGACGCGCCTCAACACCAGCATCATCCTGGTGCTACTTGCGGCCTATGCCACATGGTTCCTGCTCTACAAGACGACCATCGGTTATGAGATCCGAGCCATCGGGCACACCGCCAACATCGGGATGGAGGCGCCCAAGGCCCAGGGCATCAACGTCAATCGCCGCATTGTTCAGATGATGTTCTTTTCCGGTTGCCTTGCAGCGCTGGGTGGCTGTTTCTTCATCCTGGGTATGCAGTACCAGTTTCCGAACACGGCCACCATGGGCTACGGATGGACCGGCATCGGCGTTGCCCTCATAGGCCAGAGTGAACCGATCGGCGTTGTGCTTGCCGGCCTGTTCATCGGGGCACTGCGCACCGGGGCCACTTCCATGCAGGTGGCGAACATTCCCAAGACGTTCTCGAATATCATCGAGGGGCTGGCAGTCGGTTTCATTGCCCTGCAGGTGGCAGTCAGGTACTATCTCGTCAAGTATCTGCAACGTCGTCGTGCACACGCCGATCCACCGGCAGAACAGGAGGCAGCAGCATGACTATCGTTCAGATCAACACCACTATTGCTCAGATGCTTGACTACACGACACCAATCCTGTTCGCTGCCTTGTGCGGTGTACTCAGCGAGAGCTCGGGTGTTGTGAACATCGGACTTGATGGCATCATGCGGTTTGGCGCCTTCTTCGGCCTGCTCGGAGCATTTATGTCAAACACGCCGTGGATTGGCCTGCTGTTTGGTATCGGCATCGGCTGTCTGGTCGGGGCGCTGCATGCGTTCATTACGATCAAGTGGAACGGTGACCAGACCGTTTCGGGGACGGCCATCAACGTTATTGCGACAGGACTCATGACGTACCTGCTGGAATATGTGTTCAGCACAACCGGTTATTCGCCGCAGTTACAGAACTACTTTGGTGCCCAGGAATACCGCATTCATCTGCTGTTTCTTGAGAAGATTCCTGTCATCGGGGCATTCTCGAATCTGTCCTTCATGATATGGCTTGGGTTCATCTGCACCATCCTCGTGCACGTGCTCCTGTACCACACAGTTCTCGGCCTGCGCATCCGCACGTGCGGTGAGAACCCCAGGGCCGCAACGACGCTGGGCATCAACGTCTTCCGCGTGCGCTGGTTCGCGGTCGTTGCAGGAGCCGCTCTTGCAGGCATTGGGGGTGCGGCTCTCTCCATTAGCTCCTTTTCCGGCTTCAGCGACTCCATGCCCAACGGCGTGGGATTCATTGGGCTCGCAGCCATGATCTTCGGGAAGTGGACGCCCTTTGGTGCTCTTGGAGCGGCACTCCTGTTCGGCACCGGACAGATTGCACAGTCCATCATTGCCGTCACGGGTATTGCCCCCAAGCTTGCACCGGGACTGACGCTGATCTTGCCATACGTCCTGACTCTGGCGGTCCTGGCGGGGTTTGTAGGGAAGTCTGTGGCCCCCGCCGCAGATGGGCTGCCCTATTACAAGGAACAGCGGTAACTGAGATGATGTAATGACCGCCGTCTGTGTTGAAGCGGGCCGCGGTCTTTCTCGTCCAAGGAGGTAATCGACATGAATGCCCAGTCGGGTGAACAGAAAATGCAGTGGGCGATTCGCCACATGCCGATTCTGTCAGGCATCGCGGAGCAATTCGAACAAGAACAGCCATTTGCGGGCCTCAACGTCGTCATTGCGCTCCACCTCGAGGCCAAGACAGCCAACCTGGCCTACGTCATGCAGCGAGGGGGAGCCCACGTGGCCATTACGGCATCCAATCCAATCACAACCCAGGACGACGTAGCGGAGGCATTGGCTGCACGCGGCGTCACTGTGTTCGCAAAGCGCGGCGAAACCGCGGCGGAGTACAAGGAGTACTTCGATCGCGTCCTGGCCACCCAGCCGAATCTCCTGATTGATGACGGCGGCGACCTGGTGAACGCTGTCCATTTCAGTCACCCTGAGTTACTCCCCGCCATCATTGGCGCATGTGAGGAAACGACGACAGGCGTGATACGTGACAGGGCACTCGCGCGCTCGGGTAACCTGGCGTTTCCGGTGATCGGCGTCAACGAGGGATTATGCAAACACCTGTTCGACAACCGCTTTGGAACAGGACAATCTGCCTGGGATGGCATTCTCCGGACCACCAACCTCAACATCGCGGGAAAGGTTGTCGTCGTGGCCGGGTACGGATGGGTTGGCCGCGGGGTGGCCCTTCGAGCACGCGGCCTGGGTGCGCAGGTCATTGTTACGGAAGTGGACCCGATCAAGGCCGTTGAGGCGCACATGGACGGCTACCAGGTCATGCCCATGCTGGAAGCCGCCCCACTTGGTGAGTTCTTCGTAACGTGCACTGGGGACACCAGGGTAATCACAGCTCCGCACTTCAATGCCATGAAGGATGGAGCGATACTGTGCAATGCCGGACACTTTGATGTAGAGGTCGACGTACACTGTCTCCAGGACCATGATCCCGAGCATCATGAAGTGCGCCACGGTATCGAGGAGTACGCCTGGAACGACAAGCGTCTGTATGTGCTGGGAGAGGGCAGGCTCGTCAATCTCGCCTGCGCCGACGGGCATCCGGTTGAAATCATGGACTTGACTTTCGCCTTGCAGGCGCTCTCCGCAGAATACCTGGTCAACCATCGCGAATCGCTGCCTCACGAGCTCATCGGCGTACCTGAAGCTATCGACGACATGGCCTCAAGGGCATTCCTTGATTCGCGAAGACTGCGCATAGATGCCCTGACGGACGAACAGAAAGCCTACCTCGGCTCGTACTAGCCCGCAGCAGCGGGTACCTATCCCGCGCCGCCGCTGAGCGCATGAGCCAGACACGTTGTGTCTGGCTCATCCCATCTCCCCGCTGTCCGCCACGCGCCAGCTGAATTACTGGCATACCAGTTTCCACTGTCATGCTTGACACGGTACAGCGCCTCGTCTCCAGGCGGATGGCCAAACCTGCACTTCACCGAACACTTCCACTACGTAAGGCTTATCGCCAACCAGCAGCGGAGCAGCCTTCACGTAGACTGCCAGCCTTTCACCGTCCTTTGCGCTTGAGAGACACCCCCTGAACCACTTGCCGCTCCCCCGCCGAGGCTGCACATCTCTGTAGCGGGCAGTCCGTGGAGCAGAGATTCCGTCCGTTCACGTCCGTATGTATGAGGATGTTGTCGTAGCAGTGTTGATGAAGGACTTCCTCAAAGGCATAGCCGGTAACGCTCAGCTCATTTCCTTCAGAACACGATTTCACGGTCGGCAGCTGTGACATAGACACCATCGGAGACTGTATCGATGATTGCCCCGAAGTTGCTATCCAGTGCTCCTTCTGCCATAAGGGCTCTTATGATTCCAGCTGATGCGTGGCAACAGTCGTCACTACCGGCGTGTGGTCAGACGGCTTTTCCCAGCGCCTGGGTTCTACGTCAACCATGCAGTCAACAGTCATCCCGGCAAGTACTTCTGAGCCCCACGCGTAGTCGATGCGCATACCCATGTTACGCTTGAACATGTTCATCCTGTAGTCCCACCAAGTGTACTGCACCTGGTCCGGATGAAAACGGCGGAACAGGTCCACAAAACCCCAGCCGTATAACTGGTCCAGGCTGTCACGCTCCTCCTGCATGTACCCAATAGCATCCTGCAACTGGTCTGGATCCCACACATCCCGCGGCTCCCGCGCCACATTGAAGTCGCCGACAAGAAGAAGGCAATGGCTTCTCTCATACGTTCTGTCGAGGTAGGCCCTGAAGTCACGAAAGAACTGCAACTTGTGCTCAAATGCTTCGTCACCACGTTCCCCTCCGTGCGGCAGATAGCCGTTAATCACAGTAACGCCGTTGACGTCAGCTGCCAGCACCCGCGACAGATCCTTGCCATTCCACCCCTTGACGACATTCGAGAAGGGAGCCCGAGAGGCAATGGCAACGCCATTGTATGTTTTCTGGCCCGACATGACGACCTCGTATCCCAGTGCCCTGAACTCCGCAACCGGGAACGTCTCGTCCATCGTCTTTGTCTCCTGCATCGCGAGAACATCGACATGCGATTCCTGGAGCCACTTCATCACAACGGGCAGACGAGCACGTATCGAATTGACATTCCAACTTGCTATTCTCACGGTTTACCTCTCTCCGCTGATGCCAGATGAAGCCTTGCGGCTCCATGGTCTCCACGCTCGTTTATCGTGTTCGAGCGCGGCGACCAGCCGCTCGCGGTCCCACAGCTCAACACCCGACCGTCCCGCCAGTTTCCTAGCTGATGCCGTGAATCTGCTGTTAGTCACTACAATGCCACGTTCAACCCGATAGTATTGTACAGCACCCAGCACCTCCTGTACAGCACCTATCCCTACCGCCGCGTCATACCGCTTTGCCTGCACCGCGATGCGCCGATGGCGGGATTCCAGCAGGAGGTCAGCGCCGAAGTCGTGACTTGCCCCAACCCGCTGCACCAGGTATCCCTCATGAGCGAACATGGTGCAGAGGAGCTCCTCAAACTGGTCTCCGCTCATGGCATCAATTGACCGCATCGTGCTTCCATGAAGCACTCGCTCCCGGCGCATGCTCACGGTAAGCGCAAGCAGGACCATCAGAACTATCAGCACCGCTGCTGCCAGGAAGGCAGGAACAAATGGGTCAATCACGGGCCTGACAACGGCAACCATGTGCGCGATCCACCCTGCCACTACTGCTGCCAGGGCGCGAAGGCCCTCGGGCACATCAGGCAATGAGTGCCTCTACTGCCGCCTTCTGACGCATGACAGCATCGTATCCACGAACAACGTATCCGTGAACGTCTTGAGGGGAGCATCCCCTGAGATCCGGTCTGATCACGAGGTCGGCCCTCTCCAATTCGGGACGTGCCACATTATGGAGAATCAGATTCAGAGACCGCTCTAGGAGTTTGGCAACTCCGAGGTGCTCCTGAAAGGGCTCCCCCTGCACAGGATCGTAGAGTGACACCGCAATGACGCGATCCGCTCCCCGTGCATACAGTTCCTGGACAGGGACAGGAAGCGACATGCCACCGTCGGCCAGATATCTGTCGCCAACCTTGACGGCACGGAATACTCCGGGGACGGAGAAACTGCCTGCCAGTGGCCCCCAAATGTCGCCACTGTCGAACACAAGCCCTTCTCCTGTTGCAAGGTCCGTCGCAGCAATGCACACGGGCTTCTCGAGAGCCTCGAACAACGTTACGGGAAGCTCACGGCGCAGCGAGTTCCGCAGCCGCTGGGGAGACGTCAGACGTCTCAGGGGAACAAGGCCGTCAAGAATTGCGGCAACCTGGACTCCGTACTTGAGCGCAAGCGCTTCGAGAGCAGCTGCGTCCATGCCGGCGGCTCGGAACACTGCGACGATGGCACCCATGGACGCACCCGACAGCATGTCCACCGGAACGTCCAGTTCCTCGAGCGCGCGCAGAACTCCGATGTGCGCATACCCAAGTACGCCACCAGAACTGAGCGCCAGTCCCATCTTGTTTCTGTGAGCTACGTTGTTCACTCCGCACCGCCTTTCAGTGAAATGCACCTTTCTTCGTCAGTATAGGAGCGAAGGAGCCCAGAACAACCGCCCCCCGCCGTCCCAATCAGATTGACTTGCCCCGCTCCCTCCTATACTTGAGTTCGTACGAGGAGGCACAGGTGGCAATCTTCGATGTCATGGGACCCATCATGATCGGACCGTCCAGTTCGCACAGAGCCGGTGCTGCAAAGATTGGCTATCTTGCCAACGTGTCTGCGGCAAGTCGGTTCAGCATGTTCGCATCACACTGTACAACTCGTTTGTCGAGACTGGTCGGGGACACGGGACACACATGGCCGTTCTGGGGAGTATCCTGGGCTTGCGCGTTGACGATGCGCGCATCAGGCACAGCCTCGCCCTGGCGCGTGAGCAAGGTGTCACCATGACGTTCGAGGAGGTGCTCGACCCTGAGAAACATCCCGTTGCGGCAGTTATTGTAGAACTGAGGGCTGATCGTCACGTGACCGACGTTGTCGCCATTCCCAGACTGGGAGTTGAGTATGAACGCACCGAAGAAGACTAAGCCAAGGTACGGCCCCAGCGTCTCCACATCCACGGACTCTCAGATGCCCGGGGGTACATGGAGCACGGCCACGTCGCGACTCTCGGCGAGTTCTTTGTCCTCTACGAGGCCACAAATCAGCAACTTCCGCGAAGCGCTGTTATCGGCCACATGGAATGCGTGCTCGCAGCTATGCGGGAGTCCGTGAGCCAGGGACTTGCCGGGATCAACACGACGTACTTGGGAATGATCGATGGTGGCGCGGCACGTATAAACCGGTTTCTGACAGGAGGAGGCTCCCTTCTCGGGACTGCCTTCAGCACAGTTGTACGCAACACCCTGGCCGTCGCAGAGAACAACGCCTGCATGGGCCGTGTCGTAGCCGCACCGACCGCCGAGGTGTTCGGGAAGAACGCCGAATTGGACCAGGACTCTTGAGAAGTCAATCGCACAACAGGCGTTTGGCCACGTCACCTATGTGGAGCCTGCGGTCTCTGTCTCGTCACGGAGGAGCAGTGTGATGGAGCGTAGCGCCCACGGCGCCACGGGAGGCATTACCGTCGCGCTTGCCTCAGCCGTCATCTATAGTGGCGTATCCGTGCTGGCCAAGTTCGCCTACCGATACCAGCTGACGCCCCTGCAGCTTCTGAAGGAGCGCTACATCATCGCGGCCATTGTTCTGACAGTGATCATCGGATTGTCAAACTGGCGTCTGCTGATTCCTCGGAGCTGGCGCGAGGCTGGCATCATGTTCTGCTTCTCCGCCGTCTTCGTGACCGGGCCCACTCTCCTGTATTTCATGGCTGTGCAGCTGCTGCCCGTGTCGACGGCAATGTTCCTGTTCCACTGCTATCCTGTCTTTGCTGGCTTGTTTGCCTGGCTCATCCTACACGAGCACATCACCCGCACCTATGTCCTCCCGGTCGCAGTGATTGCCATTGGGCTGGTCCTGCTACTTGGTGCTACTTTTCACAGTGTTTCCGCACGCGGCGTCCTGACCATGCTGGCGTGCACTGTTTCGTACGGACTCTTCGCCGTACTTTCGCAACACGTAGCAAGAGGAGCAGACCCGCGCACGCTCGGGCTTTTCAATCAACTCGCCCCCGCGCTGGTGCTGTGCCTGCTCACAGTGGGAGAGCCTGTGGTCTACCCCGTCGTGTTCAGTTCTCGGACATCCCTTCTGGCATTCGCCGGCATCGGCCTTTCTGCAGCCGGCGGCATGTTTCTGTTTGTCCAGGGGATTGCGCTGATCGGAGCCCAGCGCGCCGCCATCATTGACTCCCTCGAACCGCTGCTGTCCTCCGTGTACGCGTTCCTGCTGCTTGGCGAGCGCATGAAGCCAGTGGCCTTGCTTGGGGGCTTGTGTATTGTGGCCGGCGTCATCGTAGGCAGCCTACCAAGACAGACCGCTGCGAAGCACCGCAAGAAGTGAGGAGCAAGAACTGTCTTCGCTCAGTCGTGACCGCTTGGTGCTCCTGTTTCCTGTGCTATACTCTCGGCTGCCACAGTGAGCTTGACAAAATAGCGAGGAATCATGCCGACACTTCACAGCAAGCGGTTTGTCCAGTCGCTAGCGCGGTCGCAACGTCATAGGACGACCTTTCAGGAGACTAGCGGCCAGAAGGCCCTGATCTATGAAGGAGAACTCGAGATGATGGCACGCTTCGTGTCGGATTACCCTGACAGTGAAACGGGCGGCGACCTGTTTGGTTTCTGGACTCATTCGGGATCACCCGTCATCGAGTATGTTCTCGGTCCTGGAACCGGAGCTCAACACGAACATGCTGCCTTCTACCAAGAATCTCCCTATCTGCTCGAGGCTGGCACCAGACTCCACGCGCTCCATGGCCTCCAACACATCGGCACATGGCATTCACACCACAGGCTGGAGCTTTCCCGGCCATCACATGGCGATTCGGTTACCATGCAGCGCGCTCTGGAAAGGCACGGCTTTCATTCCTGGCTCCTGACTATCTGCACATTCACAGAGAACACCGACAGGGTTGAACTACGTGGGTATCTCTACCATGCGGGTGGCGCCGAAAGCTACGAACAGACGACGTGGCTGTTCCTGCCCGGATCCAGTCCCCTCCGCGCCGCCCTAGAAGCGGCCGCAGATGTTCCGTTCCTGCTTCCCCGCACCGAAACAGCGCTATTTGAGGCCATACCCGGTTCATCGTTCGCAGCCTCTGCGGCCCCCACCGAGTCCGTGGCTCCGGCGTTTCCGTCGACTTCGTTCATGTCGACACCCGAAGGACGCAAGGAGTTTCACCTCTTCTTCGAACACCTCTCATCCATCGAGCCTCGTCTGGAGATCTGGCAGCGAGAGGATGGTCGCGTGGGTGTCTGCCTCGAACGTGACGGATACATCTTTGACATCGTGTTTCCTCACAGTTACCCTATTGTGAATCCAGTCATTGAATATCAGCCGGCACATGTGCCACCGGGACAGGAAGAAGCCTGGAAAACGCCTCGGACGCTGTATACCACCGTTGAACGTACGGACGATGCCGCCGCGCGCATTGAAGAGTTGACACAGTGCACGGAGAACCTTATTGCAGGCTTCCTGAAGAACCGCGAGACTGGTGCCTCTCCGGGGGCAGCTGAGAGGAAGGGCTAGGGCACATGGCATGGACGTCGCAGCAATCTGCACGGCTGCGCTTGGAAATGGAAATCCTGTCCCGCTATTTCCCCTCATTTGTCCTCAAGGACAGCATCATACCCGGACGAGCGGTCGTGGAGGGAGCGATGAGGTCCAATGCTGGTCACGAGTATGTGGTCCGACTGCGCGTACCAGCTGACCTGCCAAACTCCGTCCCGATTGTTGAGATCGTCAGCCCTGTCCTCCGAGATCGGTTCGGTCATCCTCTTGTCGACCTGGGCACGTCGTATCCCATGCACCTGCTGAAGCCGGAGAACGACGTGGTGCGAATCTGCCACTACAGCGCGTCTCACTGGAGCCCGAACATCACATTCTCCAAAGTCCTGTTGAAGGTACGCGCGTGGATCGAAGCATACGAAGGCCACCTGGACAGTGGTTTCAGCGTCGATCATTACCTGCCACACATGGAAGCATGACAGAGAGGAGAGGAGAAATGGAGAACAAGGACCCGAAGAGTGTTCAGGACCACCTGGCCCAGCTGGCACAGGGAAAACCCACAAGCAAGAAGCTCGTCTTTGACCCACGGACACAGGAGCTGGTACTCGTTGATGCCAACGCTCCTGGCCTATCGCCGGACACCGTCACCGCCGATGACCCCACGCGCGACGGGTTTTTCTGCTGCCGACTGCCATGACCCCCCTGGTGTACGTGCTTGAGGACCAGGTCCAGGAACTGCTGGCTCACACGAGAGCAGATGAGTGGATCGAGGGTCCAGCCTATGCTTTTGACGACTGGACTGTGTTTCACGCCTATACCGAGAAGCCCCCGTTTGCTCCTGCCGGTTCCCTGTGCCGCTGCCTCTACACACGGGCAGACGCTGCAGGGTTGGTTGACGAAGAGCACCTGCCACACAGTCTGGATATCACCCGAGAACCCGATGGCCAGCCTGTCCTGGTCCTGGTGGTCAGCAGAACACCCGACGGACTCCCGGCTTGCCAGGCGCTGCTCGTCACAGCGAGCGGCACGACTGCCGCGGCAGCTCAGTTTGTACCGCGCCGGTCTGAGCTTTACAGTCGCAATGCCGGCTTGCTTGAGGTTTCGGCACTCGGGCACAAGCGCGTCGTGATCGTTGGCCTGGGCAGCGGAGGTTCTCCGGTTGCACTGGAACTTGCACGTGCCGGGGTCGGCCACTTCACGCTCATCGACTTTGACAGGCTCGAGCTGGGCAACATCAGCCGGCATGTCTGCGGCGTCAACGACCTTGGTCGGTATAAGACGCTCGCAGTCCGTGACCAGGTGCTGCAGAAGAACCCGTACGCAGATGTGACGACTATGGAACTCAATGTCAATCAAGCACTCAGTCAGGTAGAGGATGCCATTGGTGCCTCCGACCTCCTGATTGTCGCATCTGACAACGATCAAAGCCGGTTCAACCTCAACCAGATGTCGCTCAACACCAATAGGGTGGCACTCTATGGGCGGGCCATCACGCGAGCAGCAGGCGGTGAGGTTCTGCGGGTCCGGCCCTGGCAGGGTCCGTGCTACAACTGCGTGTTCTCGGCCGGCGTGGGACAAGGCCGCGAGGAAGAAATGTCGCAGAAGCGACAGGCTCTGTCGGTCTTGCCCGCTTACGTAGAGGAAGAAAAAGTCAACGCGATGATTCAGGTGGGGTTGTCTTCGGATATCATGCCCATTGCCAATATGATGGTCAAGCTCGCACTCGTCGAGTTGTCGCGGGGCATGGAGACGGGCATCAGTTCTGTCGATGAGGATCTGGTCTCTGATTTCTACATCTGGGCAAATCGGCGCGAAGAGGCCTATGCCAACTGGCCGGCCATGGGTTACAAGTGGACGCACCCCAGCATTCTCCGCTGGTACGGCGCACGCGTGGGACGCGACCCGAACTGCATGGTCTGCAGAACGCCTCTTGCGGCACATCTTGAAACGTAAGGCACAGAACGTACTATGAGTCTGGACAGCCCCTCGACTATGGGGGGCTGTTTGCTTGCCTAGAAGTATCGGTCACGGTCGTCGATACGCGTGTTGAGCAGCCGCACAACGACAAACAGGATACCAAAGATGATACGCAGCATGAACAGGAGAACCCTTCCCACGATCACCCAGCCACTCGGACTCTGAGCGATGTTTTGGTCTGGCACGTCTGCCCAGACATCGTCAAAGAGTCCACGTCGTGACCGTTCCTGGGTTCGCATTGCTTCCCACCACACATCACTGTCGCCGTTCTGCCCCCGCGACTCCCGTCCGTCACCCCATACCGGGTTCCAGGCGGACTGTGGCCCCGCTGTTGCCGAGGAAGACGCATACGGTTGAGACGGGTGTTCGGCTGAGAGCCGCAGCTGAGCATCGTAGTCACGGCGTTCAGTGGGGTTTCCAAGCACCTCATATGCAGCGTTGACCTGTTCCATCATGTGAGCCGCATTGGTATCACCTGGATGTAAGTCCGGATGGCACTTCCGCACCAGCACGCGATACTGCTCGCGTATCTGTTCCTGGGAAGCAGACGGTTCCACTCCCAGGACCGCATACAGATTCTGTTCAGATGTAGCTGTGCTCATCGCTGCCGCCATGTATCATCATGCTGTTCCACACTCTTCCTGTTGTTCCCAAGGTACGCCTGCAGCCCCCGCACGGGCAGTGGGATTATTGTAGCCGAACAGGTGCCATGACCATGCAGGATGCTTCACTGCCGCAGGAACAGCGAGCGAAATCACAAGGAAGTCTCAGCTTTCATCCGATGGTCTTCCAGTCAATCGGCCGCCTGAACATCTTCGGTCGCAACGCCAAGGACAAGTGCCGTTGCGTTATCTGCTCCGCCTGCCTCATTCGCAAGCTCGACTAGGCGGCGGGCTGCATCATCCAGGGAACACGCGAGCAAGGTCGAAAGAACCTGGGCCTCTCGGACAGCGCTCCACACACCATCTGAGCAGAGCAAGAACCGGTCACCTGCTTCTATCGGGTGTGAAGTCACATCGGCTGCTTCCCTAACCTGCATACCCACCACTCTTGTGAGTGTGTTCCTCCAACAGGATGCCGCTGCCTCAGTGGCGCCAAGCAACCCTTCACGCACCATCTCGGCCGCCAGTGTGTGGTCCTGAGTAAGCAGCGCAAGCGTTCCCTGATGAACGCGGTAGCAACGACTGTCGCCAACGTTGCACACATATGCTCGGCCACCATGGGGAGCAAGTGCCACCAAGGTGGTACCCATACCCTCCAGAGACCGGGCAGTCAAGGACAGCTGATAGACCGCTGCGTTTGCACTCTGTGCAGCGGCGGCAAGGGACTCCGCCGTCCCGGCGGCAGGATCAGCTGACCTCCATGCATCCAGAAACGCTGCCACGGCTGTGCGGGAAGCAACCTCTCCCGCACGGGCGCCACCAAGGCCGTCACACACAACATAGCACGGCCTCGTGCCCCGCCGAACCTCCTGTCCAATCATGCCAAAGGCATCCTCGTTGTTCTCGCGCACCAGACCGCGGTCGCTCCAACCTGCAGCTCGTAGTTTCATGCTCACCGCCTGCCTCAGAATGTCCGACGTGTCGACGGGAGTCTCCGCCTGAACGAATGTCGCTGCGTCAGTCATTGACTGCCGCAGCGACATGACACACATATTTCAGAGCTACTATTTCTTGGTCGTGGTCTTCTTGACAGTGGGTTTCTTGGCAGCTGGAATTGCAGCAGCGGGCGCCTTGGCCACAGGTTTTGGGGCCTTCGTCACTGTTGGTTTCTTGACAGTCTTCATCACGGCGGGCTTCTCAACGAGGGCAGCCTTCTTGCTCGTGCTCGCGACTTTTCCGACAGCCTTGTCTGGTTCTGCCTTCGATGCACGCTTCCGGCAGGAGGCCTTCATGGGTGCTTTCGTCTCGACCTTCTTCTCCGCCTTCTTGGGTGCGGCAGCCACGACCTTTTTGACTACTTCCGTTGCCTTCTTTGCAGTTGCAGCCATTGCCATCTCCTTTGTTCAAAGTGATGTTGACTTACCTACAGGAACTGCTGCCAATACTGTACGACAAAAACACTTTCAGAAAAGATGTCAAGCCCCGCACATACTGACTTCGGTATTCCCTACACGGGAACCGCGTTGTCACGACCGTCCCGCAGACCTCTGTCAGTCGCTCGTCCGCGCCTCCACCGCCGTGCATTCCTGCGCAGCCTCGGCTGGTTCTGCCGTTTGGACGTAGTCAGGAATGAGCGTTTCCACCTCTCGAATGTCTCGCATCATGAAGCTCCCAATGCTCACGGTCAAAGCCAGGGATCCAAAAAGCACGTACATCAACCCCATCCCTGCTCCAGGGCCCGTTCCTACAAGGGCACCGAAGATACCAGCGAGCCTCGCGCGCGGCATCATGGCGGGCTCAAACACATGGTCGGCCAGCGGACCGGCAGCGAGCATGGCAACGGGGACAGAAACCTGTGCTATCAGCATGCGTGTTCCGAACACCTTGCCTTGCACATCATGGGGAACCTTTGCCTGCCAGATTGCATCATTGCAGCCGTTGAGGAAAGGGATAATGAATGCCCCAAGGAACCCCGATATGGTCCACAGAGGGAGGCTACGGCCAACTCCCATGAGCATGAGGCCAAGGACGGACACCGACACCATGCCCCACAGTACACCGTAGATCTTGTGTCGAGGACCACCCCACGCTGCCATGATAGCGCCTCCGACAACTCCACCGACCGCGGAAACCGTATTCACAAGGCCAAGCGCCTCGGCATTGTCGTTCGTTCGAGCAAGGAGCATCGGCGTCCACACGGTAAGGCAGAGCGAAGAGATAAGGTTGCACAGGAAGAAGCTCAACTGCAGTAGGAACAGGGGTCTTCTGGCAAAGATAAACCTCCACCCAAACACGGTCTCTTTCCACAGGCTGCCACGAGCCTGTGACCCTACTTCTGAGGCAGTCGGGTTCGGCACTTCCACAATGAGCAGGAGTGCAACCGCAACACAGAACGAGAAGACATCAAACAGAAAGACGGGGACGAGTCCCCAGTTGACCACGATGGCGCTCGCGATAACTGGAGCAATTATCCCAGCCCCGCTCTGAGCCATCGACATCATTCCCGAAGCTCGCCCGTACTGCTCCCTTGGGACCATTGTGCTGATGGCTGATTGGTACGCAGGCCACTGAAACGCCTGAAACGTCCCCGACAGTGCTCCGATAGTACACAGATGCCATACCTGCAAGCGGCTCGTCAGATACAGGACGAGCATAGCGATCGTCCCAAGTCCTGCAGCGACGTCTGAAACGCCCATGGCCCACTTGCGATTCCAGCGGTCGACCAGAGCGCCAGCCACCGGGGTCATAACGATGGTAGGAGCAAAGCTGAAGAATGCTACAGAACTCAGTGCCGTGGCGCTTCCCGTGATCTGCCAGGCCCAGACGCTGATTCCAAACGAAGTCATGGCGGACCCTATGAGGGAAACCACCTGGCCCGCCCAGATACACGTAAACCCCTTCATGCCCTTCGGTCTTCCTTGCGTCACGAAGCCCTCCCCTGGGATTCTGACACCAATCTGACTATACGGGAATCATAGGGAAGTCGTTTACCTTTTCAAGAGGGTATTCCGGAAAAGGCGGAAGGCCCTGCTCTATAAGCGGGCAGAGCCTTCGTGACTCACTGGCAGACAGCGCGTCTATTTTAGAGTCACCAGCTGATAGCGCCGCGTGCCCAACCCAATTTCCTCACCGTGAACCAGCTGCGATTCCCAGTCGGTGTCTTCGTGCACATGGGCGAACTTGTCGCCGTGTTCGTAGTGCTTGTCGCCCAGAACGCTGTTCTGCTGAGCTACAGCGCTGTTGACAAGGTCGACGCATGCCTGGTCCAGAGCGACGGGGTCGAAACTTGCCGCAATGCCGATGTCCGGGACAATCGCAGCATCATTGACTACCCAGCAATCGCAATTCGGGCTGACATTCATGATGAAGCTCACATGGAAGGAGGGTTTGTCCCGCAGAACGGCATAGGCATACTCCGCAATCTTTTCGTTGAGCGCCTCATTGGTGCCACGGAAAACAGGTTTGGCGGCCTCATACATACAGACGGCGACGCACTGCCCGCAGCCGATGCAGAGTGAGTAGTCGATAGACGCCTTGTGATACTCGTCCCAGGAAATGGCGCCCTGAGGGCACGAGCGCAGACATGTTCCACAACCAGTGCATCGCGTCTTGTCAATGCGGGGTTTGGACTCGGAGTGCATCTGCATCTTGCCGCCCCGCGAGCCGCTTCCCATGCCAATGTTCTTCAGCGTGCCGCCGAAGCCAGCCTGGTCATGGCCCTTGAAGTGCGTAAGCGATACGATAATATCTGCATCTGCAATTGCCGTCCCGATTTTTGCTGTCGCGCAGTGCTTGAGGTGAATGGGAATCTCGCGGTAGTCCGTACCCTTGAGACCGTCTGCAATGATGACGTCGGCGCCTACTGCTATGCGGTTGAACCCGTTCTCCTGTGCTGACTGCAGATGATCAATGGCATTTGAGCGGCCCCCTTTGTAGAGGGTGTTACAGTCCGTGAGAAATGGCCTGCCTCCCAGGTCGCGGATCAGCCGCACCACCCTCGCCACGTAGTTTGGCCGAAGGTACGCCAGGTTGCCCGGTTCCCCCAGATGCATCTTAATCGCGACGAACTTGTCCTTGAAATCGATGTTCGCGACACCGGCAGCCCTCATGACAGCTTCCGTCTTGTCCAGCAGCCCATGCCCGGGACGGGTGCGAATGTCGGTGAACCAGACCTTCGACGGGCGGTCCGTTCTTGTCGCATTGTCGCTCACAGGCCTGTGTTCAGCATCGATCCTTCTCATAGATCCTCCTGACTGCGCAGAATTACCAGGGCCATTATACCACTAGCCCGGAACATGCTGCGCGGCCCGCGCTCTTGACTTTTTTTGTGGGACAACAAAACTGCACTATGGATACATGCTCTGTGACGCCGCCTGGTCGGATTCCCGGGTTAAGATACCCCTTTGGTCTATGCCCAAGTTCTGTAGGACTGTGCATCAGCGGCGGGCTGATTACGCGTCATGCCCTATCGTCAGGACCCAATCTATACTTGTAGAGGAGACAACATGCGAAGAATTCTCAGCAGTGTTCTTGTCTGCGCACTGGTGTTTACCATTGGCACCGGTTGCTCATCCACCGCCCGAAAACCAGCGGAGCAGGTGGTCAACCTTGGCGGCATTCAACCGATGACGGGGGGGGCTGCAACCTTTGGTGCATCTGGGAAGAACGGAGCCGAAATGGCCGTGGAAGAGTTCAATGCCGCCGGTGGAGCCATGGTTGGTGGCATCAAGACGACGGTAAACTACATCAATGAGGATGATGCAGGTTCTCCTGAAGTTGGAGCCAGTGCTGCACAGAAGCTCATCAACCAGGACAAGGTCATCGCCATATCAGGTCCTCTCATGAGCAAGGTATCGCTTGCAGTGGCACCCATTTGCCAGGAGCGCGGCATCCCGATGGTATCGAACGGCTCCACTACGGTCAGCCTCACCGCCCTAGGCGACTACATCTTCCGCGCCTGCTTCATCGACTCCTTCCAGGGCACCATCATGGCCAGCTATGTCTGGGACACCCTGCACCTCAAGACGGCCGCAGTTCTCTATGACAATGGAAACGACTACAATAAGGGTCTGGCAGAGAGCTTCAGGACGGTGTTCGAGCAGAAGGGGGGCAAGGTGGTCGCCTTTGAGGCATTCACGGACGAGGACAAGACCGTGGACTACAAGCCTCAGCTCACAAAGATAAAGTCAGCGAATCCAGAGTTCCTGTATCTGCCGAACTACTACGCGTCTACAGCAACCATTCTCAAGCAGGCGCGCGAATTGGGTCTCACTGTTCCTGCTGGAGGTGGAGACGGCTGGGACTCTCCCGATCTGGTCAAGATCGGAGGAGCAGCTGTAGAAGGCGGCGTGTTCTCCAACCACTTCTGCAAGGACGACCCCAGCCCTGTGGTACAGTCTTTTGTCAAGAAGTACACCGAAAAGTATGGCATGGTGCCGGATGCGCTGGCGGCACTGGCCTACGATGCAACAGGCCTTATCCTCGATGCTTTCAAGCGTGCGGGGTCGACGCAAGGCTCCGCAATCAGGGATGCACTGAAGGACACCAGCTTTTCCGGTGTTGGCGGCATGTATCGCTTCGATATGAACCGGAATCCTGTCAAGGTTGGATACGTTCTGGGTATCAAAGGCGGCCAGCAGGTTTTTGTGACAACCGTAAACCCCTAGCAAGAGCGCGAACAGAAATGGGGCGGCATCTCAGAGAGTGCCGCCCCTTGATTCCCCGCGACGCAGCCTCCGTTGTTGTCGTCACAAGTCCACGTACCATGTCCTTGACTTTTGTTCCTGACCCCCTATAGTCAGGTATGGCAGTTCAATGCGCAGGACTATCCTTGCATACTCCTTCTCGCCGCAGTCATAGCGGCACGCGTCCTTTCCAGATGGTCATGCGCTGAAGGCTGTGCCCGTCCATCCGGGGCAGCCTTCTCCGCTTCCCGCCCAATACTGTCGGCGGGATTTCTCATCCCTGCACGTTCCAGCGCATGGTCTGCCATACCATATCCACACTCTGGAAAGGAGACGTCATGAGAAAGTCGATAGTTGTTCTGCTTGCCTTGCTTGTCTGTACTGGTCTTGTCGCACAAGGCTGTCAGGTGGCCGGGTCCAAGACATCTGACCGTGTGCTGATCCTTGGAGGTATCTTTCCCGTTAGTGGGAGTTCCGCTGTGTACGGTGTCAACAGCAGGAATGCGATGACCATGGCGGTGAATGAGTTCAATGCGGAAGGTGGAACCATAGTCGACGGTGAACATGCCACCGTCAAAGCTGTTGTCGAGGATGATACGGGTTCCCCCGAGGTAGGGGCCAGCGCTGCCCAGAAGCTCATCAACCAGGACCACGCGATAGGTCTCATTGGCGCTGTCATGAGCAAGGTCAGTCTGGCGTTCGCCCCGATCGCGCAGAAGGCCGGCGTACCACAGATTGCCACTATCTCGACGGCGAAGGAGGTCACGCTGGTGGGTGACTACATCTACCGTGTGTGCTTCACCGACCCCTTCCAGGGACGGGTCATGGCGGACTTTGTCTGGAATAATCTACAACTCACGACGGCGGCCGTCCTCTTTGACAATGGCAACGACTACAACAAGGGATTGGCAGAAGTATTCCGTTCACGCTTTGAGGAACTCGGTGGCAAGATCGTGTCATGGCAGGCATTCACAGACGCTGACAAGACCATCGACTACCGTCCACAGTTGACGAATATCAAGGCAGCAAACCCGGAGTTCCTGTATCTGCCGAACTACTTCATGTCGGCAATCACCTGCCTCAGGCAGGCACGTGAAATGGGAATCACCACCCCCGCCGGCGGGGGTGACGGCTGGGGCTCGCCCGAACTTGTCCGGCTCGGCGGCACTGCCGTGGAAGGCTGCTACTTTTCCGACCATGTGTCGCTGGATGATCCGCGTCCGGAGGTACAAGACTTTGTCAAGTCATACAAGGACCTGTATGGCGACCTCCCGGATGCCACGGCCATCCTTACATTTGACGCCACAAAGCTGTTTCTTGAGGCTCTCAGGACTGCCGGGACCGCCAGCGGCTCGGTCCTGCGTGATACTATTCGAGACATGACTTTCCATGGCGTATCTGGAACTATTACCTTTGACAGTGACCGCAACCCTGTAAAGTCCGCCGTCATCATTCAGGTGAGGGATGGTGCGTTCAAGTATCTGACCACGATCGAACCATAGCAAAGCCCCTGGAACGAAGGCCTGCATGCCTTTTCCTGCCAGGACAGACACTGTCCAGGAGTGTGACAGCTCAAACACAGTGTGGGCCCTGAGGTGGGCCGCTCCAGAGAGCGGCCCACCGATAGTCAACATGGCTGCGCCGGGCAGCCTGTGGCGTCGAGCTCTTGACAATTCTCTCGCGCTTGTGATAGTATGCGAAAGAGGGGTTGAGCATTCAAATCATGTGCGCAGCAGTGGAAGGAACAGATACACACCCGATGGGGTGCTGAATGGATGCCATCCAAGCCTTGCGTCCGACGGCTGGATTTGTGTCATGAAGATGGTTCACTGGAACCGCCGCCTGTGCCTGGCTTCTCAGCCGTGCTGCAGCGCTCTGTTCTCGGACCCCGGCGGGGACCTGGTCCCGACCTGGCCCATCTTTGTAGTTCTTAGTTCTCCAGGACCCCGAGCCGAACCCTTCGACAGCACAGACTGTCCGCTCTTGACTTTTCTAGTCCGTCGGCAACAATGGCTTATGGTTATCCGAACCTTTCTCACGTTGGTCTCATTCGTGGATTCGCCACATCCATCCGGTCCGCGCGTGCGGCTTGTCCCCGGTACCTGCACATTGGACCC
>DHFO01000040.1 GCA_002402295.1 Caldiserica bacterium UBA4822 | reverse complement strand
CTCCAGCTGGCTGCTGCACCGGAAGTTGTCACCGGATCCCGTGAACAATCCCCCGCTCTTCAGGTTCCACCGTTGCCGCCCAGTTCCTCTGTCTCGCTCCGATGCCGGATACGCCGCCACACCGCCCTGCACCACTTCCCAATCCACTGCGTTACGCGCATCGGCAGAAAGGCGAGCAACGCCATTACCGGCGCGATCAGAATGGTCAGGATAAAGGCCAGCCATGGCGGAAAAAGGAGGATGATCACCATGAAGGGAAAACTAAGGATCTGTGTCTGCATCATGATCGGAAGACCCAGAGTGAGAAAGAGCAGCGAGTGATTGTAGAAAAGCCAGGGGAAAAGGAAACGAACGGCAGCCGGTCCATAGGATCCAGACCTGACGGCATCCAGATACAAGTTGCCTGTTACATCGCCTACCCACTGATTGCGTGCGCTCAGTGCCAAGACTCCTCCTCCGTTTGCGGCTCGCAGAACAAGAACAAGTGCCGTCGGTACTGCCAACACCAACGTGGTGATGCAGTATGTTCTGACAAAGCGTCGCATCTTCTGAGAATGGAAACAGGAGACCAGGAGCAGCACTCCCAACGCGACGATGCCCGCAAAGACGGTGAAGCTGGACTTGAAGGGGTTGTCGCCGAATAGTCCATAGAACCAGCGAGTCAGCCCGGTGACTTCCGCCAGCGTACCCACGAAGGGCCATGCGAACAGGAACTTGACAGCCTTATCCCTTATCTTTGGAAGCCTGGGCTTCTGAGTATCCCATGTCACATAAGTGTCGTCTTGCATGATGTCTCCTTACCGTAGAGATGCTTGTGGGCGGATATGCCCGGGAAGGAACGGACTCCTCGTGCCTATTGCTGCCCTCCCATGCATATCCGCCCAGCGTATTGCTAATACGTGTAGATAAACACGGGATTTACAAGACAGATACCATTCCAGGTAGCACCATTGCCATAAAGGGCATCAACGCGAACATAGCTATCTACGGGAATCTGAAGACTGGTTAACCACGAGAAGTTGCTGCCGTTGAGACTGATCAGCGGTGATGTCTTCTCGACATATCCATTACGACGGACTTCAACACGGGCGAACGTATAGCTTGAGGATACCGGAGTGCCCGTTACCGATACCGAGACGGTGCTGTTGCGAGTGACTGACAACGTGTGCCCGGGATATGTTCCGTTAACGGTTGCTGCCGCAAATGATCCATCAGTGGATGCCGTCACTTCTCCTTGCCGTATGGCATTCCACACGACATCCGGTGACGTGCCAGGAGCTGCATAGCTGCCCGTGTAGATGTAGTTTATGTTGGTACCCCATCCAGCACTGCTACTGCTATGCACGTCGCTGTTCGACATGGCAACATGCCGTATTGACCCAGCGATCTCGGCTGACAGATCGACAAGAAGCTTCTGGTCCCACTGTGACACAGCTCCGGAATCCTCGTAGGACTGGTTACTGGCCACCTCAATACCTCTCCAGGGTGTTGCATTCCAATCAGACCATCCGCAAGCGGCGTTGAAGGGGTGCGCAATGACACCGAACCTGGCGTTTCCTGTGGTTTGATTGATCAAGTTCTGACACGTGCCATAGCTGGCGGTGTACAACGAGCTCGCATAACTGAGCAAGTGTCCCGTAGGAAGAACCCACCACTCCGGGATTTCCTTCGTCGCCAGTTCTTCTCCGGGACAGACCGTGACGGTCGGGTAGTAACCTGTCGTTGCACGGGAACATGCGGCTTGATAGATACTCCATTCCTCAGCTTCCAGACGTCCTTGGAAGGCTGGTTGTGACATGTGGTCCCCTCCACCATTGTCGCCCACATGATCGGTCATGACGACCCATTGGAGACCTCTGGAGTTGGCTTGGTTGCGGCGATCGAGAACGCTAGTCGCATCGGTAGCGTCACTAAACCCGTAGTTCTCCCTAGCAGCCAGAGGATAACCGGTTGAGTCGTCAGGCTGAGAGATTATCCCCGATATCTCTCCCGACGTATGCACATGTCCGTCTCCCGGGTGCCACATGCCGCCGTTGGGTAGACTGGCCAGCAGAAACACCATAGTCTGCTGCTCCACAATGAAGGGTTGTCCTGCTAGTTCTCCCATGATCCGGACGGTAACGGGAACGGCGGTCTCTGACGTGGTATCGGTCGTGATCTGGGTGAGATCAACCGCGAGGGTCGTGGTCTTCAGCGCCTGCTGGATCTTCGCTTCCTCGGCTGTAAGCTCGTCCGGGTTCTTCATCGATTGCTTGGCCCGTGAAGCAAAGAACGCCTGTTGGACCAGGATGCTCTTATAGTCATAGTTCCCTGGTCGCTCAGGTTCCCCATCATGATAGGAAGATAGGCTGTCGTTGCCGGTGCCCGGCAGTAGGAATCCTGCGGGATCTCCACCAACAACACTTCTCCTGCTGCCTGTACGGCAGGGAGCGGATGTCCAGCGACACTGACACTAAGCAATGCACATACAAGGATCAACGCCAATACTCGTTTCACATATGCCTCCTACGTTCAGAATGGCGAAAACTGTTCACAAAGCAACCTCTGTCTCAGCTTCCTGCTGTCCTCCCCTCCATCCACGCACTTCATCAGAAGGAGCGCGTGCTCATTCATTGCTCAATATAGATACCACATCACTATGGTATCGCAGCGCAAACGGAACCCTCCAAACGCACTATAACGTATGCCAAAAAAACACAACCCATCCTGCTGAACTTGACACCGCACCATGCTCCTCCACAATGTCCCAAAGGGTCGTACGGCCACTCTGCTCCTCCGGAGGTTCACATGGGCGACACAAAGAAGTTCACCATCCTGCACAGCAACGACATGCACGGCGACTTCCTTGCGGAGGTGCGCGGTGAACCGGGAAACCTCATCGGCGGTTTGTCACTGCTGTCCGGCTACATCAACCAGGTCCGGCGTGAAGAGAAGAACGTCCTGTACTGCATCGCCGGCGACATGGTCCAGGGATCCCTCATCGATGCCGAGTATAAGGGCATCAGCACGATGGAGATCATGAACTACCTGGCACCGGACATCGCCACGCTGGGCAACCATGAGTTCGATTACGGCCTGCCACACCTCCTGTTCCTTGAGAAGATGGCCAACTTTCCCATCGTGAACGCCAACCTCTACATCACCCAGTACAACAAGCGCCTGTTCCAGCCATACGCGATCCTGCGCGTCGACGGCCTTGACATCCTGTTTATCGGCATCATCACGGAGAAGGTCATTGACATGCTGAAGACGGACAACATGCTGTCCTCGTTCATTACGCTGCAGGAGGCAGCGGCCGAGGTCGGCAAGATCTGCAACGCCTACAAGAACGACGACATCGATCTCACCGTCCTGCTGACTCATATCGGCTACGACTCCGACAAGGAGCTGGCCGCCATGCTGGACCCTGCCTGGGGTGTCGACATGATCATCGGCGGGCACAGCCATACGATCCTGGAACAACCGGCCGTCGTCAACAACGTCCTCATCGCCCAGGCGGGGACCGGGACTGACCAGATCGGCCGCTTCGATATCACCGTGGATGACGACACCAACAGCATCGTCGACCGGCAGTGGAACCTCGTGCCGATCGACAGCGCCCACTGCGTGCCGGACGCTGAACTCGAGCGGTTCATCAGCGGATTCAAGGGTGTCGTGGACCAGAAGTACGGCAGCATCATCTCGAAGTTCACGCGCACACTGACGCACCCCGAGCGCACTCGCGAGACAGAGCTGGGCAACCTGTTTGCCGACGCCATCCAGGAGAAGACGGGAGTCGACGTGGCATTCGTGGGCAGCGGCAGCATCCGCAAGACGGAGCTGGGCCCGGCCGTCACGCTGGGCGACTACCTGGCACTGTTCCCGTATGATGACTCGGTGAGCAGATTTGTGGTTACGGGTGCTCAGCTCAAACATGCTTTCGCTGGCTTTATGCGACCCGAGAACTGCAACGGAGAAGGCGAGTACTATCAGGTCAACAGAGGCGTCCAGGCCGTCTACGACCGGTCGAAACATGAACTCGTATCGCTCACACTCCATGGAGTACCCGTCGATGATGCGAACCACTATTCTATCTGTCTCCAGGGCTATCACTACAAAAACGCCAAGGTAGGATTGCAGTTGACTGCCGAAGAGCTGGAGCTGATCGAGAAGCCCCGTCTGCTCGCGACGTCCGGCCGTGACGTCGTCGAGGAATATCTGCGGAATCATCAGAATGTCAACTCCGAGGTCGAGGGACGGCTTCGGTACGTATAAGCCCGCGTTACCACGTCAGGAGTGGTATGCCGCCTCACTTGACCTGCACCCGGTTGTGCATAGGCTTTTGCTGGGGCGCTTGTTCTGCCCGCGGGTGTACCATATTCGCCATGGAGGCAAACGTGAAGAGAATCGTTTCGCTGTTCGTTGTGCTGGCAATGATGGTCGGTCTCACGCTTGGAGTATCGACAGCCACTGCTGCAACCACGACCACTCTTGTCCTGACGGTCGGAAAGGTCGACTACAAGTTAGACGGAGTCACCAAGAAGGGTGACCAGGCGCCAGAAATCACCAGCGGCCGTACATTCGTGCCCATCCGCCTGGTGGCTGAGAGCTTTGGCGCGGACGTCAACTACGACGCTGCAACCAAGAAGGTGGGCGTTCTTCTGGGAGCCACTCAATTTGAGTTCACCATTGGTCAGAAAGCTGCTAAGGTGAATGGCGATCCGGTCCTCATGGACGCCGCTGCCTACATCTCGAAGGCTGGACGTACGCTGATTCCCATCCGGTTCGTTTCTGAGCAGTCTGGCCTTAAGGTCGACTGGAATGACAAGGCCAGAACCGTAACTGTTACAACGAAGGCCCCCATCACCACGACCGTCAAGGTCGGCCTTGTCACCGACGTCGGCGGACGCGGCGACCAGTCGTTCAACGACTCAGCCCTGCGTGGCCTTGAAGTCTGGGCAGCAAAGAAGGCATATGTCAAGGGCGGCGGCTACACCACGATGACAGACGCTGCATACAAGCAGTCGCTTGCCGACAACGCTCCAGATCTCACCAGCCGCGGTATTGCCCCTCTTACAAATGTGCAGCCCGTCATTCTCGAGTCCAAGGAGCAGACGGACTACATCCCTAACCTCACGAAGCTCGCCGAGGATGAGAAGTGCAAGCTCATCATTGCGGTCGGGTTCATGCTTGCCGACGCGACGTATCAGGTAGCTAAGGACCATCCACAAACCAAGTTCATGCTGATCGACGCTGTTCCCTCGGACCCCAACACGTTTGCCCCTCTTCCCACGCTTCCCAACCTTGTTTGTTTCCTATTCAAGGAGGAGCAGTGCGGCTACCTGGTGGGAGCAATTGCCGGTATGGCCACCAAGAATAACAAGGTCGGCTACATTGGCGGTATTGCGGTTCCCGCCGTCCAGAGGTATGAGGCCGGGTTCATGGCAGGCGTCAAGACGACCAACAAGACCGCCTATGGTACGGACGGCAAGAACGTCGCCAATGTCTACGCCGGCAGCTTCAGCGACCAGCCAAAGGGCAAGCAGATTGCCCAGACGATGATCAGCCAGAAGTGCGACATCCTGTTCCATGCTGCGGGTGCAACGGGTAACGGAATGTTCGAGGCTATCAAGGAAGCCGGCGGACCGTCCAAGGGCATCTGGGGCATCGGTGTCGATGTGGATATGGGCAAGAATCCCAACCTGTATCCCGAAGGCACCCTGACCTCCGCTATGAAACACGTGGATTTCGCTACCTACGTTTCCGTCAAGTCCGTAGTTTACGACACCTTCACCCCGGGCGTCATTACGCTTTCGCTGCGCAACGGTGGTGTCGGCTACGCCCAGGACAACGTGGCCAAGGTTCTGACTGCTGCACAGATTGCCAAGGTGGAGAGCCTCCGCCAGCAGATCATTGACGGCAAGATCACACCTCCCGAAGACCCGACCAAGGTTGCTTCCTGGACAGCTCCTACCGGCTTCTAAGTTTCACTCGACTCGCGTTCTTCCAAACCCCCGGCGTACGGCCGGGGGTTTTGTTATGCGTCCTCGCGATAGCCCCTCTCAGGAGATGACCCCGGTTCTCCTTCACGCTGTCCCTTGTACTATGTTGCCGGCGTGGGTACACTGGAGGGTAGTACGATACCATGTCAGTGCAACAAGGAGGAATACTGCATGAGAAGATTGTTGTCTGTGCTTCTGGTACTTGCCCTTGCAACCACTGTCACCACCGGCTGCAGGAGCACAACCCCCACCGCGAATGAGATCAAGGTTGGTCTCGTGACCGACGTGGGCGGACGCGGTGATCAGTCGTTCAACGATTCGGCCTTGCGCGGACTCGAGGCGTGGGCTGCCAAGAAGACCTATGTGAAAGGCGGCGGCTATGTTGACATGTCTGATGAAGACTACGCGAAGTCGCTTGCTGACAATGCTCCGGACCTAGCCGACAAGAACATTGCCCCCATCGCCGGCATCACTCCCGTCATTCTCGAGTCCAAGGAGCAGACGGACTACATCCCCAACCTGACCAAACTAGCTGCGGACGAGAACTGCAAGCTCATCATTGCGGTCGGGTTCATGCTTGCCGACGCGACGTATCAGGTAGCAAAGGAGTACCCGGACGTCAAGTTCATGCTGATCGACGCCGTTCCCTCGGACCCCAACACGTTCGAGCCGCTCCCGGAGCTCCCGAACCTCATCTGTTATCTGTTCAAGGAGGAGCAGTGCGGCTACCTGGTGGGAGCAATTGCCGGTATGGCCACCAAGAATAACAAGGTCGGCTACATTGGCGGTGTTGCGGTTCCCGCCGTCCAGAGGTATGAGGCCGGGTTCATGGCAGGCGTCAAGACAACCAATCCTACGGCGTATGGTACGGACGGCAAGAACGTCGCCAATGTCTACGCCGGCAGCTTCACCGACCAGCCAAAGGGCAAGCAGATTGCCCAGACGATGATCAGCCAGAAGTGCGACATCCTGTTCCATGCTGCGGGTGCAACGGGCAACGGAATGTTCGAGGCTATCAAGGAAGCCGGCGGACCGTCCAAGGGCATCTGGGGCATCGGTGTCGATGTGGATATGGGCAAGAATCCCAACCTGTATCCCGAAGGCACCCTGACCTCCGCTATAAAACACGTGGATTACGCAACATGGGAGGCTGTCAAGGCTGTGGCTGACGATACGTTCAAGCCTGGCGTCGTCACCCTTTCCCTGAGCGACGGTGGAGTCGGCTACGCTCAGGACAACATTTCCAAAGTACTCTCCGCTGACCAGATGGCTAAGGTCGAGGCCCTGCGGCAGGACATCATCAACGGCACGGTGGTTCCTCCTACGGACCCCATGGCCGTGCCTGCCTGGACTCCTCCCTCGGGATTCTAACCTGCGGACCTCTTCAAGCACAACCCCCCGGCATAGCGCCGGGGGGTTCGTCACCGCAGGCCCCGGCAGGGAAACATACTACCTGGACCACTCCATGAGGATCGCCCCGGATGTCATGCCTGCTCCGAACGAGACCATGAGGACCTTGTCCCCGCGCTTGAGCTTCCCCTCACGGTAGATCTTGTCCAGCGCCACAGGAATCGACGCCGCGGACGAGTTGCCGTACTTGTCGATGGTGACCACGGTCTTGTCCATCGGGATGCCCAGTTCCTGCGCTCCCGACTGGATGATCCTCAGATTGGCCTGATGGGGGATAAACCAGTCAACCTCCTCGAGAGGGACACCAGCCTTTTCCAGCACCTTCTTCGAGATGCGGGAGATCTCACGTACGGAAAACCGGAAGACCGCCTGTCCGTCCATCTTCGTGTAGTAACTGCGCTCCCTGAGCACATCTCTGCTGAACGGTCTGCGTGAACCGCCGGCCGGCAGGGTCAGGTACTGCGCCAGGGACCCGTCGGCAAACAGCTCGAACGCTTTCATGCCCCCGTGCTCCACCGAACTCAATACGGCGGCGCCGGCGCCGTCGCCGAACAGCACATACGTGCCTCTGTCCGTCGGGTCCATCATGCGTGTGATGACCTCTGCGCCGACGACCAGTACATTCCTGTACATGCCCGACTGAATGTACTGCACGCCTGTTGTCGTGGCATAGATCCATCCCGGGCATCCAGACTGCAGGTCGAAGGCTGCCGCATTGGTGGCTCCAATCCTGCTCTGAAGCAGGCATGCAGTAGACGGATACAGCATATCCGGGGAGTTGGTGCCGACAATGATGAGGTCCAGGTCCAAGGGGGACATAGCGGCATCCTCCAGCGCCCTCGTTGCGGCAATCGCCGCCAGGTCACTGGAAGCCTGTTCACTGGCTGCGAAGCGCCGCTCCACAATGCCGGACCGGCTGCGAATCCAGCCGTCGCTGGTGTCCAGGATCTTCTCCATGTCAGCATTTGTGACGATGTGCTCGGGAACATAACTGCCGAGTCCAACGATACCGACCATCAGACTGTCCCTCCCGTTCCATTCCTCTCACTCGCCACGCATGCCGTAGCCGCCCCTGTCCGCCCTGCAGTCATGCGGGCAGTCCTCCCAACACGCTCAAGAGCACACATGTTCATGTCCCACCAGACCCCTGACTCCATGTCCGACCCTCCTGGGCTTCCAGGTATCCCTTTGACAGTCTATCACCAATACGCACAACATTCCCCATCTTCTTCACAGAGTGGGCAGGGCAAGGAAAACAAGAGGCCCCGGGTGGGTTGAGCCCGGGGCGATTGGGAAAGGAAAGGGATTGCTGCTTGCTACAGCTGGGTTCAGTATAGCTCCCCGCACCGGGATGCAACCGCGATTTTCACATTCTCGTCACCGGCTGCTCTCGACCGGAACCGACCTGGTCGTCTCAACGCTGTCTTGACTTGTCACTTCAAGCTCCTGATACTACACTCAGGATGCAGGCTTGTGTGAGGTGACCTATCAGACGCATAGCAGTGGTTGAGGACGACGACGACATCCGTGAGCTGATTGGACTTTATCTACAACGGGAATCCCTGGAGCCTATCCCGTTTGCGTCACCGGTGGCTTTCCTGACATGGCTGGGCAAGCAGAAGGACCCGCCCGACCTGGTCATCCTGGACCTGATGCTGCCCGAGCTTTCCGGGGGTGATGTCATCAAGACTCTGCGCCAGCAGCCCGCATACGACGCCATGCCGATCCTCGTCTGCAGCGCCAAGGCCACAGAAACAGACGTGGTCCTGACGCTGGGGCTCGGGGCAGACACCTATATTCGCAAGCCATTCAACCCGCACGAACTGGTAGCCCAGGTTGTGGCCATGCTTCGCCGCGAGGGCGCGCGGCGCGCTGCCCCTTCCACCCATGTCTTCACGGCCGGGGAGCTCTCGGTTGATACGGCACGCCATGTGGTCATGGCAGGGGGAAAGCCTGTGGAACTGACCCCCTCGGAGTACCGCATCCTTGCTATGCTTGTCGAGCACAAGGGAACGGTCGTTTCGCGCGAAGAGCTGCTGAGGGCTGTTGGGGAAACAGATGCGGTGGAGCGGGTCATCGACGTACATGTCGCCAATATCCGCCGCAAACTCGGTGCAGCGGCACGCCTTCTTCACACGTCACGCAGCTTCGGCTACTACGTCGAAGAGGAGCCATGAGCCGAAGGACGTTCCCTTGGCGTGTGGAAACAAGCGTCGTCGCCGGGTTGCTTGTCCTTGCGGCCTCTGCTTGGCTGCTTGTGGCCTCCGTTCACCAGACTGCGGTCAAGGGGGAGAGCGCACGCCTGGAAGCAGCGGCGCGGCTCCTGTCCACCAGCTCCGTTCACGCGCTGCAGTCCGGGGGCTCGCTGTCCAGCCTGGTGTGGGGCGAATTCCCTGCCAGCATGCGCCTGACCATTCTGAACCCCGATGGGTCGGCCGCCGCAGATTCTGCATTCAGCGTCGCTGCTGTTGTCAACCGGCGCAAGGACCCTGAGGTTCAGCGGGCCCTCGCCAGTGGCATCGGGGAGGGCATCACCTACCACGTGGAGGCGGGGAAACAGGAGCGTTCCGTGTGTGTCAGCATACGTGATGCCCAGGAAAAACTCGTGGGCGTCGCAGTGGCCAGCTCGGACGCCTCTCTGCCATGGCAGGTGGCGTCGGGGACCGTTTCCTGGGCCCTGCCCTTGCTGCTGGGCATCGGCATCTGCCTGCTCGCCTTCTCGGCCGTCCTTGCGGGCCGTGAGAGGAGGCCACTGGACGAAACAGCCGACGCTCTGGAACTGCGCTCCCTAGCGTCCCTTGCTGGGATCGCCATGCATGCTGGTGCGACGCCGGAGGGCCGTATCGAGAAAGCCGCCTACACGATTGTGCAGGAAAACGAGTCGCTTGCCAGGGTGGAACGGAGTTGGTCGGTACGTCTTGACGCGGTGCTTGACGCCCTTCCCCTTGCCGCTGTCCTGCTCGATGATACCCTGAACGTGGTATCCAGTAATCCTCTCTTCGACCTGTTGGTGCCCGGGGACCTGCTGCCCCCTGCCGGCCGCCACATTGCCGAACTCCTGCCCATGCCCGACGTGCTGGCAGCCATCGACCGGTGCGTTTCGACACATCAGCCCCAGCAGCTGGCAAGCGTGCTGCGAGGGAGGTCCTACGCCTGCACCGTTCAGGAACTCTCGCAGTGGAATGCGCATGAGCGGCGCGTTATCGTCCTGCTCGAGGACGTGACCGATGCTGCGGCCCTCGCTCGCGTCAAGGCCGACTTCGTCGCGAACGCCTCCCATGAGCTCAAGACCCCGCTGACGGCCATCCAGGGCTACCTCGACCTGCTGCGCGAAGAACCCGGCAACACGCGGTACCTTGACATCATCGGCCGCAACGTGGCGCGGCTTATCGAGCTGTCCACGGACATCTCGGTCCTGTCCCGCTTTGAGAACCAGCCCCCCTCGGTCGAGCTGGTAGATCTGCATGATTTGGAGGCTGACACGATGGAGCTGTTTGAGAAGCGCGCTGCCGAAACCGGGGTCCCGCTGCGTTTCGAGATTCAGGAGGAGGCCGGGACGCTGTACGCCGACCGCCTTATGCTGCAGCAGCTGCTCATCAACCTTGTCGAGAACGCGTACCGCTTCACCGAACGTGGCACCGTCACGGTGACCATCTCGGCAGAGGGTGGATTCACTGAGTTTCAGGTCGCTGATACCGGCCGCGGCATTGCTCCGAACGTCCTTCCCCGGATTTTCGAGCGCTTCTACTCGAACGCCGGAAAGGGCGTCCGCCCGGGGACAGGGCTCGGGCTGGCCATTGTAAAGCGCATCGTGCTTGCCCACAACGGAACCATTGATGTCCACAGCACGGTGGGCAAAGGAACGACCTTCGTCATCCGCATACCGGAAAACCTGCGGCCGTCGGCCGCCGACGCCCCGCGTGCTGCTACCAAGGAGGACTCATGAATGCCATGACGCGTATCACGGTTCTTGTCCTTGCAAGTGTGCTGCTTGCCGGCGCTTCCGGCTGCAATCCGGCTCCGGCTGCTCCCGTCACCGACCTTGCAGTCGCAGGATCGACCTTTGCTGAGCCCCTCTATGTCAAGCAGCTGGACGCCTGGTATCAGAAGACACAGGTGAAGGCTGTCTATGGGGCACTCAGTTCATCGGCAGCCTTGCGGGCCCTACAGGACCGCACCATTGACATCGGCGCAACAGATATCCTCCTCACGGCCGCCGAACAGGCTCGCCTGCCTGCGTCGATCCTCTCCATTCCCACCTGCCTTGGGGCGGTCGCGGTGTGTGTGAACCTGCCGGGGAGTCCCTCCCTCAGAATGGACCCGAGCTTGCTCTCCGCCATCTTCCGGGGCGACGTTAAGAAATGGAACGACGCACGGATTGCCCTCCTCAACCCGCTTGTCAGGTTGCCCGACCTGCCTGTCATTGTCCTCCACCGTGCCGATGCCTCAGGAACCTCCGGTATTTTCACCACGTATCTCTCTGCCACCGACCAGACCTGGAGTGACAAGGTTGGAGCCGGCCAGCTGGTAGCGTGGCCCGCCGGGGTGGGCGTCAAGGCAAACTCTGGGATGGCAGCAATGCTGCGCCAGACCAGCGGCTCCATCGGCTACCTGGAGTATACCTTCGCCGTCCAGTCAAGCCTCACGTGTGTTGCCCTGCGGAACCGGTCAGGTGCCTTCGTGCTGCCCAGTGTGGCTTCCATGAAGGCCGCCGTTCCTGCTGACCTCCCCTCCGACCTGAAGGGAACGCTTCTGGACCGCCCCGGGGACAGTGCCTACCCAGTTGTCAGCCTCACGTGGCTTGTGTGCTACCGCGAGCAGTCCTACGACGGTAGACCAAGGGAACGCGCCGCGGCCATTGCCGACCTCATCTCCTGGATTCTTGGCGACGGTCAGTCCCTTGCCGAACCGCTGCAGTATGGCACTTTGCCCGAAGGCGTCCGGAGCGCCGCCCGTTCCATCCTGACTCAGCTGACGTGGCAGGGCAAGCCGGTTCCATAGGCCTCGCGATGGAGCACCGCCGTCCTTAGCAGTATCTGAACACAATCTGAACCCTATCTCCACGCACGGGTTGTACCATGACGCTGGAAACCCGCGAGGGTTTATCACCTGCATGGAGGTATCAATGATACACATTCGAAGATACAGCGCACTTCTGCTGGTTCTTGCCCTGCTTGCCTCAGCATCGCTTGGCGCTGTGGCAGTACCAGCTTCCGCAGCATCAGACACGACAATTGTTCTCAACATCGACTCTACCACGGCGACCGTGTCGGGGTCACGTGTCACACTGGACGCTGCGCCGTTCATCAGCAACGGTCGCACCATGCTGCCCATTCGCTTCATCGCTGAAACAATGAAGGCGGGCGTGTCCTACAAGACCGACACGAACGGCCGCGTGACCCAGGTCAGCCTCGGGTTGCCAGACAGTGCGACCACCCTAAAGGGTGTGACCCTCTCGCTCACGTCTACGACCGCGACTGTTGGCGGTCAGTCTGTGACGCTCGACGCCATGCCGGTCATCCGCCAGGGCAGGACGTTTCTGCCGATCCGCTTCATCGCAGAGCAGCTGGGTGCCAAGGTGACACCGGCCTCTGACCCTAAGACAGGCAAGACCACATCGGTAACCATTGTTCTGCCTGCAGTGACCATTGCTGTGCCCACCCAGCTTTCAGGCGCCGGGGCAACCTTCCCGCTTCCCCTGTACACGAAGATGTTCGACGTGTATGCCAGCTCAACGGGCACCAAGGTCAACTATCAGGGTATCGGTTCGGGCGGCGGCATCAAGGCACTGACCGACAAGACCGTGGACTTTGGCGCTTCCGATGCATTCCTGACGGTCGCCGAGACCGGCGCCATGGGCGCACCGGTTCTCCACATTCCCACATGCGTGGGCGCAGTTGTCCTCACCTATAACCTCGAGGGGAACCCCACGCTGCGCTTCGACGCAAAGACCGTGAGCGACATTTTTCTTGGCAAGATTACGACCTGGAATGACAGCCGCATCGCTGTGCTGAACCCCGGCGTCACCCTTCCCGCCTCGGCCATTACGACCGTCCACCGCTCAGACGGGTCCGGCACCACCTCCATCTTCACCAACTATCTCGCTACCGCCGTGCCAGAGTGGAAGACAACGATTGGCGCCGGCAAGTCCGTTGCATGGCCAACAGGTCTCGGCGGCAAGGGCAATGACGGCGTCGCTGGCCTGGTATCGCAGAACAAGGGCTCCATCGGCTACGTCGAACTCGTGTACGCCATCGGTTCCAAGCTGCCATACGCGACCATCCGCAACTCATCCGGCAACTTCATCGTGCCATCGCTGACTTCCAGTGGTCGTGCCGCGCAGATCGCTCTTCCAGACGACCTCAAAGTCAACCTCATGAACAGCAGCGACCCGCAGGCCTATCCCATCTCCGCCTTCACGTGGTTGCTTGTCTACCGCGAACAGAAGTACTCCGGCCGCACACTCGGTCAGGCAATCGCCCTTAAGCGCGTCCTGAACTGGATGCTGACCACCGGACAGTCTCTCAATGAAGGTCTTGGATATGGCAAGCTTCCTGCCCCGGCCGTGACCAAGGCTCAGACCCTCGTGAACGCGATGACGTACGGCGGAGCGCCCATTCCGGACTGACAGCTCCCGTTCATTTCTCCTTCCTGCCGCGTCCGACTTCATCCGGACGCGGCGTCTTCATTCATTAACGCAATCTTAATACTGTGCTGTAGCACGCACGCTGGTATTGTCTTAATCTATGCTACGACGACTGTGGAGACTCAGGAAACAGGAACCGGTTCGGGAGGCTGATATGAAGACAAACAGGCGCTTTGTCACTGCAACTGCGGTAGTCATCACGGCCGTACTCATGCTCTCGGGCTGCGGCTCAACAGGACAGCCTTCCGCAGTCAAGGCCCTTACGGGGGCAGGCGCGACGTTCCCCTACCCGCTGTACTTCAAGATGTTCGATGTCTACGCCGGGGCCACTGGTGTCAAGGTTAACTATAACAGCATCGGTTCGGGCGGCGGCATCAGGGCACTGACCGACAAGACCGTGGACTTCGGCGCGTCGGATGCCTACCTCACCGACGAGGAGGAAGCGGCGATGGGTGCGCCCGTCCTGCACATTCCTACCTGCATCGGCGCCGTTGTGCTGTCCTACAACCTGGAAGGCAATCCTGCGTTGAGTCTGGACGGACCAATCGTCGCGGACATCTTTCTGGGAACGATCAAGAAATGGAATGACCCGAGCATTGCCTCCCTCAACCCCGGAGCTGCCCTTCCGGACCTTCCTATCACGGTTGTCCACCGCTCTGACGGCTCTGGAACGACATCCATTTTCACCAGCTACCTCTCAGCAGTGAGCTCACACTGGAACAGCGCGGTCGGCGCTGGAAAGTCAGTCAGCTGGCCTGCTGGCATCGGCGGCAAGGGAAATGACGGCGTCGCCGGCATGATATCGCAGAACAAGGGCGCCATCGGCTATATCGAATTGGTGTATGCAGAGCAGTCGGCAATGCCGGCCGCTTCACTACGCAATTCCTCAGGGGCGTTCATCAAGCCCAGCTTGTCCTCCTCGGCTGC
Source organism: Caldiserica bacterium UBA4822 (assembly GCA_002402295.1). Taxonomy (GTDB): domain Bacteria; phylum Caldisericota; class Caldisericia; order Cryosericales; family Cryosericaceae; genus Cryosericum. Next base: position 2,630 of record DHFO01000040.1, on the reverse strand, counting down.
TGCTGCGATCGGAATCCTCCCCGATGACTTGCGCGTCATGATCGTCAACAGCCCCGCACCGGATGCCTATCCCATCAGTGCATTCACATGGATTCTGGTCTACAAGGAGCAGCAGTACGCCGGTCGAACTCTGCAACAGGCCCAGGCACTCCACAACATGCTTACATGGGTGCTGACAGACGGACAGTCTGTGAACGAGAGCTTGTACTATGCAAAACTGCCACAGGCAGCCGTAGAAAAGGCGCTCGCACTTGTGAACTCAATGACCTATGGTGGCGCGACAATCGCGCAGTGACCGGCGCGAGCTGGTCCGTGAGCGCGTCTTCGACGCGGTCAGTCTGACGGCAGCCGTGGCGCTGGTCGCCACGATTGTCCTGTTTTTCCTGCAGCTGTTCATCGCCTCGAGGGACTCGAGGGCCGCCTTCGGCCTTCCATTCCTGTGGCGCAGTGAGTGGAATCCCGTCACGGAGCAGTTCGGTGCGCTGCCGATGATTGTTGGAACGCTCATCACGGGGTTTGGGGCGCTGCTTGTGTCGACGCCATTTGCACTGGGAGTCGCGATCTTTCTTGCAGACTACGCCAGCAAGAGGGTTGCTGGACCAGTGAAGTCGCTCATAGGGCTGCTGGGCGGTCTGCCCTCGGTCATCTTCGGCTTGTGGGGACTGTTCGTGCTCGTGCCCCTCGTGAGCAGGTTCGAGGTCTGGTTCGGTCACCTCGTGGGCAGCGAGGCACTGGTGACCGCTGGGACAACGGGCGTAGGGCTTCTCTCGGCCATCCTCCTGCTGGCAATCATGATTCTGCCGTTCAGCGCCTCTCTTATCCTCGAATCGCTCATCGTCGTGCCGGCAGAACTCCGCGAAGGGGCGCTTGCCTTGGGAGCGACCAAGTGGGACACCATCCAGAACATCGAGCTGCCCTACGTTCGGAGGAGCACCGTTGGAGCGCTTGTGCTTGCTCTTGGACGCGCCCTCGGCGAAACCATGGCTGTGACGATGGTCATCGGCAACGGCATCCGCATGCCGCATTCGCTGTTTGATCCTTCCAACACGCTGGCCTCTGCCATCGCCAACCAGTTCCTGGAGGCAACCTCTCCCTTGTACATCTCCTCGCTCATCGAACTGGGTCTCGTCCTGTTCGTCCTCGCCATCCTCATCAACGTGGCGGCGCGTATGATTCTCAGGAGGGGAGTGGAAACGTGAGTGGGCGTAAGGTCAAGAACGGGCTCATGAGCGTGCTCGTCGCGGCCGCAGCGGTGCTCATCATCGCCGTCCTCCTCGTCATGATGTGGCACATCTTCTTCTCGGGCGTCCGCTATCTCAACTGGGACTTCTTCACCAAGCCTCCGGCTGTCTTTGGTGAATCGGGCGGCGGTGTTTTCAACGCCATCGTGGGCACGGTCCTTATTACGCTGGTCGCCTCTGCCATCGGAACGCCGTTCGGCATGTTCGCCGGTATCTATGTGGCCGAGCACGAAGAGCAACGCTTTGCCTCGGCTGTACGCTTGTGCGCCGATGCTCTGCAGGGCGTACCGTCCATCGTCATCGGCATCTTTGGCTACACATTCCTTGTGGCGCGCTTTCGCAGCTATTCTGCCCTGTCGGCCAGCATCGCGCTCGCCTTTATGTTCATTCCGACGACCGCACGCGTGACGGAGGAAGTGCTGCTCCTGGTCCCATCGAGCCTCAAGGAGGCGGCCTATGCGCTTGGGGCCAGACGCTCGAACGTCATCTGGAACGTCAGTATCAAGTCGGCAGCCAGCGGCATCACGTCGGGGCTGCTGACCTCCATGGCCCGCATCGCCGGGGAGACAGCTCCCCTTCTGTTCACCGCGTTTGGCAGCCGCTATGTCGAGTGGAACATGCTGCGCCCCATGTCCGCCCTTCCCCTCCAGATTTACATTGACGCCAGCAGTCCTTACCCGGCGCAGCAGCAGCAAGCCTGGAGTGCAGCGTTCGTTCTCATTCTCATCATCCTGCTGCTGCAGTATGGCATGCGGTTCGTCATCTCCCGCGTACTGCGGGTCAAGGCGTGAGGAAGGTGGCTATGGAAGAAGTTCCTGTTGTTCTCGAGACACATGACATCAATGCTTGGTTCGGCAAGGATCAGGTCCTGTTCAACGTTTCCATGCAGATTCCCAAGAAGAGGGTGACGGCTATCATGGGTCCCTCCGGCTGCGGCAAGACAACGTTTGTCCGCACGCTCAACGGGCTGCACCTCATGACACCCGGCGCACGCTCCTCGGGCACCGTTCTGCTTGAGGGAGTCGATACCTCGACCATGGATATCGTTGATGTGCGCAAGCACATCGGCATGGTATTCCAGCGCCCCAACCCCTTCCCAACCATGACGGTCTATGACAATGTTCTTGCGGGCTACCGCCTGACTGGCCAGCGCCTCAGCCGGGAACGGGCGGACGAGATTGTGGAGACCATGCTGACAAAAGTCGGATTGTGGGCCGAAGTTCAGTCAACGCTGTTCAAGGCAGGAACTTCGCTCTCCGGAGGACAGCAGCAGCGGCTGTGCATCGCCCGAGCACTCGCTTCCGGCCCGGAGGTGCTGCTGCTGGACGAGCCGACCTCTGGCCTCGACCCGATCTCCACGGGGCGGATCGAGGATTCGCTCCGACGTCT